>NZ_JBEZKP010000012.1:0-151052 GCF_040706335.1 Streptomyces sp. NPDC048389
CGGAACATCTCGCGGACCAGGTCGATGCCGGTGACCTCCTCGGTCACCGGGTGTTCGACCTGGAGGCGGGTGTTGACCTCCAGGAAGGAGATCGTGCCGTCCTGGCCGACGAGGAACTCCACCGTGCCGGCGCCGACGTAGCCGGCTTCCTTGAGGATGGCCTTCGACGCGCGGTACAGCTCGGCGTTCTGAGCCTGTGACAGGAAGGGGGCGGGGGCCTCCTCGACCAGCTTCTGGTGGCGTCGCTGGAGTGAGCAGTCACGGGTGGAGACGACGACCACGTTGCCGTGGGAGTCGGCCAGGCACTGGGTCTCGACGTGGCGCGGCTTGTCGAGGTAGCGCTCGACGAAGCACTCGCCGCGGCCGAAGGCGGCGAGGGCCTCACGGACCGCCGAGTCGTACAGCTCGGGCACCTCTTCGAGGGTGCGGGCGACCTTCAGGCCGCGACCGCCGCCGCCGAAGGCGGCCTTGATGGCGATCGGCAGCCCGTGCTCCCGCGCGAAGGCGACCACTTCCTCCGCACCGGAGACCGGGTCCGGGGTACCGGCGACCAGCGGGGCGCCGGCGCGCTGGGCGATGTGCCGGGCGGCGACCTTGTCACCGAGGTCGCGGATGGCCTGCGGCGGCGGGCCGATCCAGGTCAGTTGGGCGTCGATGACGGCCTGGGCGAACTCCGCGTTCTCGGACAGGAAGCCGTATCCGGGGTGGACGGCGTCCGCCCCCGAATCGGCTGCTGCCTGAAGCACCTTGGCCATGTCCAGATAGCTGGCGGCCGGGGTGTCACCGCCCAGGGCGAACGCCTCGTCGGCCGCGCGGACATGCAGAGCATCCCGGTCCGGGTCGGCGTAGACGGCTACGCTCGCGATCCCGGCGTCCCGGCAGGCACGGGCAACGCGGACAGCGATTTCGCCACGGTTGGCGATGAGCACCTTGCGCACGATGGCTCCCTCCTTGAAACAAGCTGAGTTTAGGGACTGCCGACACGGCCTTTCGACCCGTCCCCAATGGTGAGCTTGCCCACACGGAGCGTGATTCGAGGCTCGCTGACACGCGAAATCCCTTGTCGCACCACGGTACGACGGGTTCGTCCTTCGCACAGTAGCCCTCTGGTGTGGTCAAGGTCTCTGTCTGTGAACGCAGCGGGCCGCAGCGTTTCTTTGTGGAGTCCCTACGAATGGCCCAATGATTCTTTGCCGACCGACCGGGCGTGCCCGATCCCTTGCCCCCACGTTTACCGGTCAGTAGCCTCGCGGCTGTCGTACGTACTTCCGGTACACACTGGGTTGGGGGCGCCGTGGTGCGCAGACCGGTGGCCGTGGTGGCTGCGCTTGTCCTGCTGGCGGAGGCCGTCGGCATCGTCGTGCTCAACGGGATCATGGCCACCTTCGTGGACGGCCAGCGGATGTCGCTCGACGGTCTGGACACGGACGTCATGGTGAGCGCGACGTGGGGGATGGGCATAGGCACCGGTCTGCTGCTCGCCCTGGCAGGCGTGCTGCTGCTGGTCGTGGCGGTACGGGACCGGCCGCCCGGCCGCTTCACCCGCGTCCTCCTCATCGGCCTCGCCGTCCTGCACGGCGTGCTCGGCGCGCTGACGGTGGGTCTGGTCGGCTGGACCGCCTTCGCGTTCATGATGGTGGTGCTGGGACTGCTGGTGGCGTCGCTGATCGTGTACGGCAAGGAGCGGCCCGTGGACGAGCCGGAGATGCCGGCCGACCCGTCGGGCCCGGCGGGTCCCGCCGTCGACGGGGCGGCGTCGCCCGCCTGAGGCGCCCTACTCCGTCCAGAGGTCGGTGATCGAGAAGCCCAGTTCTGCCAGGAGCCTGCGCAGCAGCGGCAGCGACAGGCCGATGACGTTGCCGGCGTCGCCGTCGATGCCGTCGATGAACGGCGCGGATCGTCCGTCCAGGGTGAACGCGCCCGCCACGTGCAGCGGTTCGCCGCTCGCGACGTACGCGGCGATCTCGGCGTCCGTCGGCTCGCCGAACCGCACCGTCGTCGACGCGGTCGCCGACGCACGGCGGCCGGTCACCGTGTCGACCACGCAGTGTCCGGTCCGCAGGACGCCCGCCCTGCCGCGCATCGCCTTCCAACGGGCGGTCGCCTCCTCGGCGTCGGCGGGCTTGCCGAGCGCCTCGCCGTCGAGCTCCAGGACGGAGTCGCACCCGATCAGCAGCGCACCGGCGGCCTCGGGGCGGGCGGCCACGGCCGCGGCCTTCGCCTCCGCGAGGACGAGCGCGAGCTCGGAGGGCGTGGGCGCGGTGAGGGCGTCCTCGTCGACGCCGCTGACGATCACCTCGGGGGCGAGACCGGCCTGTCGCAGCAGGTTCAGCCGGGCGGGGGACGCGGAGGCGAGTACGAGACGGGTCATGCCGCCCATCGTAAGCGCGCGCCCATCGCCCCAGGGGCGCTTCGTCCCCGGGCGCCTGCGTCTTGATCGTCGGCCTGGTGGGGGCGCCGGTGGTGTCGGGGCGCTGCCCGTGTCCCGGGTCTCAGCTGCCGACGGGCTGAAGGTGTCCGTCGTGGGGCCTGTGGACCGCGTTCCGGGTGATGTGCCGGGGCTTGGCCCCTGGGCGCCTGCGCCTTGATCGTCGGCGGGGCTGGAGGGGTCCGCCTTCGGGGGCATCCACGGTCGCCAGGCCCGTGGAAGGCTTCGGACCCGGGCCAAGGCCGGTGTGCCGCCCAGTGGGCACGGGGTCCGGGGCTTGCCCCGGTCCGGGAAGGGGCGGGTAGGGAAAAGCTCCGCGCAGCGGCCCCGCCCCGCCTGGCCCCAACCGCCCGCCCTACGTCACCGCAGGCCCGCCGCGAACATCGCCACCACCATCGCCAGCGCCAGCACCAGGCCCGCGCGCCGCAGCATCCTCTGCATGTCGCGGAGTTCCTCGGGCGGCTCGTTCTCCGGGTCGGACCACAGCATGCCTTCGATGGTGCTGGCGCCGCGGCCCCCGCGCCTGAGTACGCGTACTCAAACCACAAAAGGGCCGGGCCCCCTGTGCGCCGGGGCCCGGCCGTTCACGCGTACCGGCACGCGTACCGGGTCTACCGCGTCACACCGGCCAGCAGCTGCGCGCCCACGCCCGCGGCCCCGGCAGGGGCCGGGTGCTGCGCGCGATACGTGCCGGGTCCGACCAGCCCTCGGGCGGCCCGGGGCCGTCGGCCGCGCCGCCCTCGATGGCCGCCGCGCGCGCCTGGACCACCGCCAGGGCGGCGGCCAGCTCCTCGGGGGTCGGGTTCCCTCGTACGACCTTGATCATCGTCTCGTCCCTCCTCGTGCCGCGGAGCCTTACAGGGGAATGTTCCCGTGCTTCTTCGGCGGCAGGCTCTCCCGCTTGGTGCGCAGCTGGCGCAGGCCCTTCACCAGCTGGGCCCGGGTCTCCGACGGCATGATCACCGCGTCGATGTAGCCGCGTTCGGCGGCCGTGTACGGGTTGAGGAGGGCATCCTCGTACTCCTGGATGAGACGGGCCCGCGTCGCCTCCTGCTCCTCGGCGCCTTCGACGGCGGCGATGGTGCGGCGGTGCAGGATGTTCACCGCGCCCTGCGCGCCCATGACGGCGATCTGCGCGGTCGGCCAGGCCAGGTTGAGGTCGGCGCCGAGATGCTTGGAGCCCATGACGTCGTACGCGCCGCCGAACGCCTTGCGGGTGATGACGGTGATCAGCGGGACCGTGGCCTCGGCGTAGGCGTAGATCAGCTTGGCGCCGCGGCGGATGATGCCGCCGTACTCCTGGTCGACGCCCGGCAGGAAGCCGGGGACGTCGACGAAGGTCAGCACGGGGACGTTGAACGCGTCGCAGGTGCGGACGAAGCGCGCGGCCTTCTCGGAGGCGTTGATGTCCAGGCAGCCGGCGAACTGCATCGGCTGGTTGGCGACGATGCCGACCGGGTAGCCCTCGATCCGGCCGAAGCCGGTGACGATGTTCGGGGCGAACATCGCCTGTGTCTCGAGGAACTCGCCCTCGTCGAGGACGTGCTCGATGACGGTGCGGATGTCGTACGGCTGGTTCGCCGAGTCCGGGATGAGCGTGTCCAGCTCGCGGTCCTCGTCGCTGACCGCGATGTCCGCCTCCTCGGGGAAGGACGGCGGCTCGGAGAGGTTGTTGGACGGCAGGTACGACAGCAGCGACTTGACGTACTCGATCGCGTCCTTCTCGTCGCCCGACATGTGGTGCGCGACACCGGAGGTGGTGTTGTGCGTGCGGGCGCCGCCCAGCTCCTCGAAGCCGACGTCCTCGCCGGTGACGGTCTTGATCACGTCCGGGCCGGTGATGAACATGTGAGAGGTCTGGTCGACCATCACCGTGAAGTCGGTGATCGCGGGGGAGTACACCGCGCCGCCCGCGCACGGGCCGACGACCAGCGAGATCTGCGGGATGACGCCGGAGGCGTGGGTGTTGCGGCGGAAGATCTCGCCGTACATGCCCAGCGCGCTGACGCCCTCCTGGATGCGGGCGCCGCCGGAGTCGTTGATGCCGATGACCGGGCAGCCGGTCTTCAGCGCGAAGTCCATCACCTTGATGATCTTCTGTCCGAACACCTCGCCGAGAGCGCCGCCGAAGACGGTGAAGTCCTGCGAGAAGACGGCGACCGGGCGGCCGTCGACCGTGCCGTAGCCGGTGACGACACCGTCCCCGTACGGCCGGGTCTTCTCGAGCCCGAAGTTGGTCGAACGGTGCCGGGCGAACTCGTCGAGCTCCACGAACGAGTCCTCGTCCAGGAGCAGCGCGATGCGCTCGCGTGCCGTCAACTTGCCTTTGGCGTGCTGCTTTTCGACAGCCCGCGCGGAGCCGGCGTGCGTCGCCTCGTCGATACGGCGCTGAAGATCCGCGATCTTGCCCGCGGTGGTGTGGATGTCGATTGCTTCCGGCTCGGACATCGGGATGCGGCTCCCTGGCTGGTCACGGGGACGGCTTACGGGGACGTACTCAAGGGGACGGTTGACGATCGTTGGCTACTGGCTCGTAGCGTATCGGCGCGGATACGGTTCGGCAGTGCGGCGTTTGCCACACCTACGCTGGCTTGCATGACGCCTCCGAATGCGCCCGAGAGCCGCTGGTCCGACCTCGACCGGCCCCCTCTGAACATCGCCGCCCTGCGCCGCGGCGTCGTCGTGCCCGGTGGTCTGTGGACCTCCCTGGACGTCGTGACGGCCACCGGCTCCACCAACTCCGACCTGGCGGCACGGGCCGCGTCCCTGCCCGAAGGCGCCGTGCTGGTCGCCGAGGAGCAGACCGCGGGGCGGGGCCGGCTGGAACGCACCTGGAGCGCGCCCCCCCGCTCCGGCCTCTTCTTCTCCGTACTCCTGTGGCCCGGCGCCGATGTGCCGGTGACCCGCTGGGGCTGGCTGCCGCTGCTCGCCGGCGTCGCCGCCGCGAGCGGACTCGCACGGGCCGCGGGCGTCGACATGTCCCTCAAATGGCCTAACGACCTGCTGGTCACCGTGGACGGTCACGAACGCAAGACCGGCGGCATCCTCCTGGAGCGCGCCGGTGACGACGCGGTGGTGCTCGGCATCGGCATCAACGTGTCGCTCCGCGCCGACGAGCTGCCCGTCCCGGAGGCGGGCTCGCTGGGCCTCGCGAACGCCGTGTCCACGGACCGCGACCCGCTGCTGCGGGCCGTGCTGCGCTCGCTGGAGAAGTGGTACACCGACTGGCGCACCGTCGTCGGCGACCCCGCGGCCTGCGGGCTCCAGGAGGCGTACGTGGCGGGCTGCGCCACCTTGGGCCGCCAGGTGCGTGCCGAGCTGCCCGGCGGCACGGCCGTCACCGGCGAGGCGGTCGCCCTGGACGGCGACGGCAGGCTGGTGCTGGCCACCGGGAGCGGGGAGCGGCAGCCCGTGAGCGCGGGGGACATCGTGCACCTGCGGCCGGCGGGCTGACGGGGGCCGGGCGCCCGCGGACGGGACCGCCCCGGACGTCCTCGGTCGCCGGGACGTGAGCTGGGGCACACCTGCCGTATCGTTGAGGCGATCGCGCGACAGATCGGCAGGGCATTGCGCAGGGAACGGGCAGGAGGCGGCTGGTGACCGTCGACGACACCACTTCCGGCGCGGGCGCGCAGCCGCCGTCGGACGGCTCTTCCGGCGCGTCCGCCTCTTCGTCGGGGCAGGGGGCCTCGGGCTCCGCCGGGGCCTCGGGTTCCGCTTCGGGTTTCGCGGCGGGGGCGTCGGGCTCCGCTTCGGAGGCCGGCGGGACTTCGGGTTCCGCTTCGGGGACCGGCGGGACTTCGGGTTCCGCTTCGGGGACCGGCGAGACCTCGGGTTCCGCTTCGGGGACCTCGGGCTCGGGCACGTCCGGGCCGGCGCAGCACACGCCCCACCACGAGGTCGACCACACGGCGGAGCCGTCCGACGATCCGCTGGCCATCCGCCTGGAACAGCTGATCCTCGGCGCCGAGCGGCGCTACACCGCCTTCCAGGCAGCGCGTACCGCCGGCGTCTCCATGGAGCTCGCCGCCCGCTTCTGGCGGGCCATGGGCTTCGCCGACATCGGGCAGGCGAAGGCCCTCACAGAGGCGGACGTGCTCGCCCTGCGGCGGCTGGCCGGTCTGGTGGAGGCGGGCCTGCTCAGTGAGCCGATGGCGGTCCAGGTCGCCCGCTCGACCGGGCAGACCACCGCCCGGCTCGCCGACTGGCAGATCGACTCCTTCCTGGAGGGGCTGACCGAGCCGCCGGAGCCCGGCATGACCCGCACCGAGGTCACGTATCCGCTGGTCGAGCTGCTGCTGCCGGAGCTCGAGGAGTTCCTGGTCTACGTCTGGCGGCGGCAGCTGGCGGCCGCGACCGGCCGGGTCGTGCAGGCCGCGGACGACGAGGAGATGGTCGACCGACGCCTGGCCGTCGCCTTCGCCGACCTCGTCGGCTTCACCCGGCTGACGCGCCGGCTGGAGGAGGAGGAGCTCGGCGAGCTCGTCGAGTCGTTCGAGACCACCTGTGCGGACCTGGTCGCCGCGCACAGCGGCCGGCTGATCAAGACCCTCGGCGACGAGGTCCTGTACGCGGCGGACGACGCCGGTACGGCGGCGGAGATCGCCCTCCGTCTCATCGAGACGATGACCGACGACGAATCAATGCCGGCCCTGCGGGTCGGCATCGCCTTCGGCACGGTCACCACGCGCATGGGCGACGTCTTCGGTACGACGGTCAACCTGGCGAGCCGGCTGACGTCGATAGCGCCGAAGGACGCGCTGCTGGTGGACGGGGCGTTCGCCGAGGAACTGATCCGGACCGGCGACGCGCCGGCCTCCGAGGCGGAGGCGGCGGAGGAAGCGGCCAAGGCGGAGAAGGAGGGGCGGGTGGTGCCGACGTACCGGTTCGCACTCCAGCCGATGTGGCAGCGGCCGGTGCGGGGGCTCGGCGTGGTGGAGCCGTGGCTGCTGACGCGGAGGCCGACCTGAGGGTGGGGCGGTGACGCGGGCGTGGCCCGCGCCCGGTGGGCCTGCGCCCTACTCCCGCCTGGCGGTCTGGCGGTTCCTGCGGTCCTGCGGTCCTGGCGGCCACGGGTTACCCCGCCCCGCCTTTCTGGTCCGGGGCGCGCCCCGGACCCCGTACGGCCTTCGGCCGTGCCCTCAAACGCCGGGCAGGCTCCTGTGGAGCGCCGCTGGGGCAGCCCCCACGGCCGCCCAGGCCGTAGCGGGAGATGGGGTGCGGACGCCCGGGGCTGAGCCCCGCCACGCGGCGGAGCCGCACCTCGGTGGTCCGCCGCGACGAGGACGACACCTACGGTGCGGCGGGAAGGGGCGGGGAGGGGAACAGCCCGCCGCAGGCGGGCCGCCCGCGACGCGCCCCGCATATGATCCGGTGAACCATCGTTAACCGGGAGGGTGCCCCATGTCGGAGTCCGAGCAGCGGTTCGGGGAATTCGTCGCCATCCGCAAGCACGCGCACGGCCACGTCGCCGAGCTCGTCCTGGACCGCCCCAAGGCCATGAACGCCGTCTCCACCGAGATGGCACGCTCCATCCGGGCCGCCTGTGACGCGCTCGCGGCGGACCGCGAGGTGCGGGTGGGTGTGGTGAGCTCCACCAGTGACCGCGCGTTCTGCGTCGGCGCCGATCTGAAGGAACGCAACTCCTTCTCTGACGCCGACCTGTCGCGGCAGCGGCCGACCACCCGCGGCGCGTACACCGGGGTGCTGGAGCTGCCGATGCCGACCGTCGCCGCCGTGCACGGCTTCGCGCTCGGCGGGGGGTTCGAGCTGGCGCTGTCGTGCGACGTGATCGTCGCCGACGCGACCGCGGTCGTCGGTCTGCCCGAGGTGTCCGTCGGTGTCATCCCCGGCGGTGGCGGCACGCAGTTGCTGCCCCGCAGGGTCGGGGCCGCCCGTGCCGCGGAGCTCGTCTTCACGGCACGGCGCGTGGAGGCCGTGGAGGCAAGGGAGTTGGGGCTGGTCGACGTCCTCGCGGAGGACGCCCGTACCGAGGCGCTCGCCCTCGCGGCCCGGATGGCCGCGAACTCGCCGGTGGGGTTGCGCAACGCGAAGAAGGCCATGCGGCTCGGGCACGGGCTCGACCTGCGCGCCGGTCTCGAGGTCGAGGACGCGGCGTGGCGGGCGACGGCGTTCTCCGGGGACCGGGCGGAGGGCGTCGCCGCGTTCAACGAGAAGCGGAAGCCGCAGTGGCCCGGCGAGTGAGGACGGGCGCGAGCGTGCGGGGGAGGGCGGCCGCACAGGTTGGCGACCCGGCCCCTTCCAACTGATCAAATCGGCCGAAACCTACCTAAGCTGGGTGGATGGCTGTGGATGGGCGGTTGCGAGCCGTAGTGGCGCTGGCGCAGGCGATGGCCGCGGCTCAGACGCCGCAGGAGTCCTGGCGTGCGGCGGCCGTCGGCGCCTGCGGCGCGCTCGCCGGGTCCTTCGCGGCGCTGTCCGTGTGGGAACGGGAGCGCGGACGGCTGCGGGTGCTGGTGAACGTGGGCGAACGCGCGCCGGAGGAGGAGGAGTTCCCCGAGTCCGAGGCGTATCCGGTGAACCGTTTCCCCGAGATCACCGAGTTCCTCCACGAACGCTGGGCCGGCGGCGGTGAGCCGGAGGCATGGGTGGAGACGGCGGCGGGTCCGGCGACACCCGGACGCGGCTACGGCCGCCAGGGGGCACCTCCCACGGACGCAGTCCTGTGGGGGAGGGTCGCCGCGCTGCGCCGGCGCGGCCGTGGATGCTGCGTCGTCGCGCCGATCGTGCTGCACGGCAGGGCGTGGGGGGAGCTGTACGTGGCCCGGCCGGAGGCGGCGGCGGTGTTCGACAGGGAGGACGCCGATTTCGCGACCGTCCTGGCCTCCGTCGTGGCGGCCGGTATCGCCCAGACCGAGCGGCTCGAGGAGGTCCGCAAGCTCGCGTTCACCGACCCCCTCACCGGGCTCGCCAACCGCCGCGCGGTGGACACGCGGCTCGACGAGGCGCTGGAGCGGCACCGGTCGGACGGTGCGGTCGTCAGCCTGGTGGTGTGCGACGTCAACGGGCTGAAGCGGGTGAACGACACCCAGGGGCACGCGGTCGGTGACCGCCTGCTGGAACGGTTCGGCTCCGTCCTGTCGCTGTGCGGGGCCATGCTGCCGGGCGCGCTGGCCGCCCGGCTCGGCGGTGACGAGTTCTGTCTGGTCACGGTGGGCCCGTCTGCCGACGAGGTGGTCGATGTCGCCGGCCAACTGTGCGTCCGGGCGAAGGATTTGGAGCTGGGGGAGGGGGTCGCCTGCGGCGTCGCGTCGACGGGCGACCCGATCGGCGAGGTGCGCTCCGCCCGGCGGCTCTTCCGGTTGGCGGACGCCGCCCAGTACCGGGCCAAGGCGGCGCGCTCCCCGAAACCGGTGGTGGCCGGCCGGGACGGCACCGTGATGCGACTCGCCGACTCGCCGCCGCGCTCCCCGCAGGACCGCCGCCGCTTCCGTGACGCGCGTCCGGAGGAGTCCCGGGGGGAACCGTGGAGCGAGCCCTGACTGACGCGGTGCCGCGCGTGCGAGAGGAGTCCCGGCCGTGAGGGAGGGCCCGGCGGTCGGGTACCGGCCGGTAAGGGGTCAACATGCCCACCAGTGGTGACAGGTTTGGATTCAATCCGTACGCTGCTGAATATGGATATGCAAACAGTCGTGGTGGGGACGTTCGGTACCACCGCCGATGACGTCATCGCCGTGGCCCGCCACGGCGCCCGCATCGAACTCTCCGGCGAGGCCCTCGCCGCCCTTGCCGACGCCCGCGCGATCGTGGACGCGCTGGCCGCCAGGCCCGAGCCCGTCTACGGCGTCTCCACCGGTTTCGGCGCCCTCGCCACCCGTCACATCAGCCCGGAACTCCGCGCCCGGCTGCAGCGCAACATCGTGCGCTCGCACGCCGCGGGCATGGGACCGCGCGTCGAGCGCGAGGTCGTCCGCGCGCTGATGTTCCTCCGCCTGAAGACCGTCTGCTCCGGCCGCACCGGCGTGCGCCCCGAGGTCGCGCAGACCATGGCCGCCGTGCTGAACGCGGGCATCACGCCCGTCGTTCACGAGTACGGCTCCCTCGGCTGCTCCGGCGACCTCGCCCCGCTGTCCCACTGCGCCCTCGCACTCATGGGCGAGGGCGACGCCGAGGGCCCCGACGGTACCGTGCGCCCCGCGGGCGAGCTGCTCGCCGAGCACGGCATCGCGCCGGTCGAGCTGCGTGAGAAGGAGGGCCTCGCGCTTCTCAACGGCACCGACGGCATGCTCGGCATGCTGGTCATGGCCCTCGCGGACCTCGAGCGCCTCTACAAGTCCGCCGACATCATCGCCGCCCTGACGCTGGAGGCATTGCTCGGCACCGAGAAGGTCCTCGCACCGGAACTGCACGCCATCCGTCCCCACCCCGGGCAGGGCGCCGCCGCGGCGAACATGCTGGCCGTACTGAAGGGCTCCGGGCTCACCGGCCACTTCCAGGAGGAAGAGGCGCCCCGCGTGCAGGACGCCTACTCGGTGCGCTGCGCTCCGCAGGTCGCCGGCGCCGGGCGCGACACCATGGCCCACGCCCGGCTGGTCGCGGATCGCGAGCTGGCCTCCGCCGTCGACAACCCGGTCGTGCTCCCCGACGGCCGTGTCGAGTCCAACGGCAACTTCCACGGCGCTCCCGTCGCCTACGCGCTCGACTTCCTCGCCATCGCCGCCGCCGACCTCGGCTCGATCGCGGAGCGCCGCACCGACCGGCTCCTGGACAAGAACCGCAGCCACGGCCTGCCGCCGTTCCTCGCGGACGACGCGGGCGTCGACTCCGGCCTGATGATCGCCCAGTACACGCAGGCCGCCCTGGTCGGCGAGATGAAGCGGCTCGCCGTCCCCGCCTCCGCCGACTCCATCCCCTCCTCCGCCATGCAGGAGGACCACGTGTCCATGGGCTGGTCCGCCGCCCGGAAGCTGCGTACCGCCGTCGGCAACCTGGGCAGGATCATCGCCGTCGAGCTGTACGCGGCGACCCGCGCCATCGAGCTGCGCCGCCACCTCACCCCGGCCCCCGCCTCGCAGGCCGCCATCGAGGCGCTGCGTGCGGCAGGCGTCCGGGGCCCCGGCCCCGACCGCTTCCTGGCACCCGACCTGGAGGCGGCGGACGCTTTCGTGCGGGACGGGCTCCTCGTCGCCGCCGTCGAGCCGGTGACCGGCCCACTGGCCTGACGCCGCGGCATGCAGCACGTGGGCCGCCCCCGCCGTCACGGCGGGGGCGGCCCGCTGTGCCGGGGACCGTCAGACGGTGCCGGATGCGCCCCTGCGCATCGAGAAGCCGACGAAGCCCGCCCCGACGGCGAGGCATGCCGAACCGCCGATCACGTACGGGGTGGTGTCCGGGGTGCCCGTCTCGGCCAGCAGCAGCCGCTCCTGGCCGGCCTGCTCGGTCACCGTGCCGGAGGAGGCGCCGGCCGGCCGTTCCTCGGCCGGATCCTCGGCAGTGGCGTTCGCCGAGGGAACGAACCACAGCGCGCACAGCAGTGTCCCTGCGGCAGTGGCGGTGAGCAGCGGTCGACGTGCGACTGACACGGAGTCGGTCCCCCTTGGTGCATCCTGGGATTGGCCGGTGGGCAGATGCTAGTGAACGCAGCGGGTCGTGGGAAAGCCGTGGGCCCCGAGCCATACCCTCCGTCGTATGACCGGCTCTGAGACATCACGCTATGTGCGGCTACGAGTGGAATTGGTGATCGAGGTCGACGACTCCGGGGCGCTGACCGGTGCGGCGCTCGAGCGGATCGCCGACGACGAGTTCATGCCCGATGCGGAGCGGACGCATGCGCAGTCCGCGGTGCGCGAGGACGTCGCGGAGGCCCTGGCCTATCTCGTGGACCCGTTCGACCTGGTCAGTCAGGTCCCCGGGATCGAGCTGGCCCAGGCGTCCTGGAGCAGCGAGGAGATCGAGTACGACCCGGACTCCGACGACTGGGAACTGGACGCCGACGACGATGACGACGCGGTGGGCGGTTACGGAGGCGGCCCCGACGGTTACCCGCTGCTCGGCACCGAAGGGGACGACCCGCGGACCTAGCGCACGCGATGTGCCGCAGATCGCACGAGCGGGGACATGCGGCGGGCTTCGGGCCCCGGTCGGCCGGGAAGGCGAACCGGGGCCCGCTCCGTCCCGTGCCGTAGTGGCGGGGCGACGATCGAAGAAGTGAAACCCGGACCGGGCGAGGTGCAACCGATGAGGCGGACACGGCGTCGATCAGTTCGGTGGGGAGTACGTCCGGCGGCCGGGGGTCCTCGGACGTGCTCGACGAGTGTTGTTCCCCACATCTTTTACCGATGTGGAACCGGATGACCTGAAATGGGAGTTGTCCGTAGTGGTTGATCAGGGGACTCGGCAGCGAT
This sequence comes from Streptomyces sp. NPDC048389, assembly GCF_040706335.1. Taxonomy (NCBI): domain Bacteria; kingdom Bacillati; phylum Actinomycetota; class Actinomycetes; order Kitasatosporales; family Streptomycetaceae; genus Streptomyces; species Streptomyces sp. NPDC048389. The sequence continues at coordinate 12,793 of NZ_JBEZKP010000012.1, forward strand.
GGAGAAGCGTGTGATGACGGACAGCAAGCGGCGCAGCGGCCTCAAGGTCGCATCCGCGGTGCTCGGGGGTGTGCTGGTCCTGTCGGCCTGCAACGGCGGGGAAGACAAGGATGCGGCTGCCGGGAACACGAAGACGTCACAGGCGCAGATAGACGAGGCCGCTGCCAAGGAGGTCTCGAAGGCGCAAATAGCGATCAAGCCCGAGAACGGCGCGACGAACGCGAGCATCAACAACGCGGCCGAGGTCACCGTCGCCGACGGCACGCTGACCGAGGTCACCATGACGACCAAGGAGGGCACCCCGGTCGCGGGGACCCTCGCGGCCGACGGCAAGAGCTGGAAGCCGGACGCCCAGCTCGAGCGCTCCACCACGTACAAGATCTCCGCCACGGCCAAGGACGCCGCCGGCCTGGAGGCGCACGAGAACACGTCGTTCACCACCGTCTCGCCCGACAACAGCTTCATCGGCTACTTCACGCCGGAGGACGGCTCCACCGTCGGCGTCGGCATGCCCGTCTCGATCAAGTTCAACAAGGCGATCGCGGACCGCAAGGCCGTGCAGTCCGCGATCACCGTCGACTCCAGCAGCGGCCAGGAGATCGTCGGCCACTGGTTCAACAGCCAGCGCCTGGACTTCCGCCCCGACCAGTACTGGACCGAGAACTCCACCGTCACGCTCAAGCTCGCCCTGGACGGCGTCGAGGGCGCCGAGGGCGTGTACGGCGTCCAGGAGAAGACGGTCACCTTCAAGGTCGGCCGCAACCAGGTCTCCACCGTCGACGCCGCCACCAAGACCATGACGGTCACCCAGGACGGCAAGACGGTCAAGACCATCCCGATCTCCGCCGGCTCGCCGGAGACCCCGACCTACAACGGTCAGATGGTGATCTCCGAGAAGTTCAAGGAGACCCGGATGAACGGTGCGACGGTCGGCTTCACCGACGACGACGGCAAGGGCGAGTACGACATCAAGGACGTGCCGCACGCCATGCGGCTGTCCACGTCGGGCACCTTCATCCACGGCAACTACTGGGGCCCCGACTCGGTCTTCGGCAGCGCCAACACCAGCCACGGCTGCGTCGGTCTGAACGACGTCAAGGGCGCCGGCGACCCGAACCAGCCCGCCGCCTGGTTCTACGACAACTCGCTCATCGGTGACGTCGTCATCGTCAAGAACTCCAAGGACACCACCATCAAGCCGGACAACGGCCTGAACGGCTGGAACATGGACTGGGCGCAGTGGAAGGCCGGCTCCGCCGTCTGACCCACCCCGTGACCCGTACGGTGGCGGCACCCGCGAAGGGCGCCGCCACCGCTGCGTTTCCGGCCCCCGGCGGCGCGTTCCGGCCCCCGGCCCCTGCCGTCCGCTCCGGCCCCCGGCCACGGCGGTGCCGCGGCGATATTCCGAGCGGCCGCGCACACCGGGGGCATAGCGTCCCCGTATGACCGTCACCAGCCTGCCCACGCCGCTCGCGGCGCCCGCCGTCGACGCCTGGCACGCCGTGGTCCACGCAGCGCACACCCACGACCTGCCCGCGCACGTGCCCCCGCCCGGCCGCGTCGAGACCGAGGGGAAACTGCGGACGCCCTCCGTGAACTCCCGGGCCCTCCACCGCGCGGCCGTGGCCGCCGACGGCTCGTACGACGGCGTGGCCACGCTCGTGCTCTTCACCGACGAGAACAACCGGCACGCCGCCTTCCTCGACCAGCTGGCCGTCCACCCCCGGGCCAGACGGAGCGGCGTCGGCACCCGGCTCTGGAACGCCCTGCGCGACGAACTCGCCGCGGACGGCCGCACATCGCTCTCCGCCGTCGTCGAACTGGGCGGCCCGGCCGAGGCGTTCGCCGCCCGCCACGGTTTCGGGAAGGCCCTGCCGCTGGCCTGGTACGTGCAGGACCTCCCCGACGCACTCGCCGCCCGCCCCGTGCAGCCCGCGCTGCCCGACGGGTACGCCTACGCCCACTGGACCGGGGTCGTGCCGGACGCCCTCGCCGACGCGTTCGCCGAGGCCCACAACGCCATGGAGGACGCGCCCATGGGAGACGTCGACCAGAACGCCCCCAAGTGGGACGCGGACCGGGTACGGACGGCGGCCCGGGTGATCGAGGACCGTGGCGGCGTCCTCCTCTCCTCGGCCGTCGTGCACACCGCGGACGGCACCGACACCGTCGCCGCCTACACCGAACTGGTGCTGCGCGACCCCTCGGACGTCCGCGCCCTCCAGTACGACACGGCCGTGGTGCCCGCCCACCGCGGCCGCGGCCTCGGTCTGGCCGTCAAGCGCCACATGATGGGCGTCCTGACCGAGCGGTGCCCCCGAGTGCGGGAGACCGCCACGACCGTCGCGGACGAGAACGGCCCCATGCTCGCCGTCAACGACCGGCTGGGCTATGCGCGTGAGCGCGACATCGGCTGCTTCCAGGCGAGGCTTCCGGGGGTTGGAGCGGGAGCCTGAACTCCTCGTCCCGCGCGGAGTGCTCCCGGGTCGTGTCGAGAACCTTGTGAACCGGGTCCCTCTCACCTGTTCATTTCGGACCCCCACCCGGTTGGCAGCCCTGCTCGCGCAGTTGCTCGTACACCTGCTTGGTGCCGGCGTGTACTCGCGGGCGGGAAGGGTCGGCGTGGAGCGGTGAAGACCATCGTTCGTCTTCAACGACTTCCCGACCGGGACCCCGCTCGCCGCATGGCGAAGGCGCGTACCAGCACCTCCAGCTGCTCGCGGCGCGCTGCCGCATCGCCTCGACGCCGAGCGGGAGACGTTCGACGGACGAGGCGGAAGCGGGCATGCCCTCCGAACTCACGCCGGCGCTACCTCGGAGGTAATCGACGGGTGCCGGCCCGTTCGGCAGCATCGGGGACACAGCCCGAACCGCTGACACCGGGAGAACCCCATGACCGCGTACGCCGTCGCCCACCTCCGGCCCGCCGCGCACCTCCCCGACGAGGTCTTCGAGTACATGGAGCGCGTCCAGTCGACCTTCGGCCCGTACGGCGGCGCCTTCCTCGTCCACGGAACGACTCCCGAGGTCCTCGAAGGCGAGTGGCCCGGCGCGCTCGTCGTCGTCGGCTTCCCCACCCTGCGCGACGCGCGCGACTGGTACGAGTCCGAGGCATACCAGGAGATCGCCCCGCTGCGCACCCGCCACCTCGCGGGCGACGTGATCCTCGTCGACGGCGTCGCCCCCGGCTACGACGCCTCGCGCACGGCGGCCGAACTTCGCACGCTCCAGGCGGGAGCCGGAGCCGCCCAGGACGCGGCGGCGTCCTGACGGCGCGCGGCCGGGGCGGTCGGCCCGGGGCGGGTCGGTCCTGGACGGTCGGCCCGGGGCGGCGGCGAGGGAAGCACGGGCGGGCGTTTCGCCCCCGGCGCAACCGCGTGTGCTCCCCGGGCGGGCCGGGCGCTTCTACCCTGGAGCGATGAGCAGCGACGAGACGAACCGAGCCCGTGTCGTTCCCCTGCGTCCGGCCGCAGCGCCCGCACCGGACCGCGCCGCCAGGGAGCCGCTGTGGCGGCACGTCGTCGGCGATGTCCTGCGGCGCGAACGGCTGGCGCAGGAGCGCACCCTCAAGGACGTGGCCGACGCCGCCCGGATCTCCGTCCCGTACCTCTCCGAGCTCGAACGCGGCCGCAAGGAGGCATCCTCGGAGGTCCTCGCGGCGGCCGCGCGCGCACTCGGCTACGGGCTCGCCGACCTGCTCGCCCTGACCCACCGCGAGCTCGTCCGCCCGGCCCGCCCGCCCCGTCCGGTCCGCTCCACCACGGTCCGCTCCACCACGGTCCCTTCCTCGACGGTCCGCTCCGCCACGGTCCGGCCCGTGTCGCGGACCGCGTTCCCCGGCGACGTGCGTCTCGCGGCGTGACGGTGGGTCAGGCACCCACCGCCCGCCGGCTCAGCACCTCGTCCGCGAGGCCGTACGCCACGGCCTCGTGCGCCGTGAACACCTTGTCCCGGTCCATGTCGGCCCGCAGGGCCGCCACACCGTGGTGCGTGTGCCGGGACAGCACCTCCTCCACCTGGGACCGGATCCGCAGCATCTCCTTCGCCTGCAGGCTCAGATCGGAGACCGTGCCCTGCCGCCCGGCGCTCGCCGGCTGCCCGAGCAGCACCCGCGCGTGTTCGAGGACGAACCGCCGCCCCGGGTCCCCGCCGGCCAGCAGCACCGCCGCCGTCGAGGCCGCCTGGCCGACGCAGAACGTGGAGATCGGCGCACGCACGAACGTCATCGTGTCGTAGATGGCCATCAGCGAAGTGAAGGAACCACCGGGTGAGTTGATGTAGATCGCGATCTCCGTGTCCGGGCTCGACGACTCCAGGTGGAGCAACTGGGCGATGACGACGTTCGCCACACCGTCGTCGATCTCCGTGCCGAGGAAGATGATCCGCTCGGACAGCAGCCGGCTGAAGACGTCGTACGACCGTTCGCCCTGCGGGGTGCGTTCGACGACGTTCGGAATCGTGTACCGGCCCATGTCAGCTCCCCAGCCCGATACGCCTGCCCGGCCCCGCCGGCCGGACGTCCGCCAGTGACTCGACGACGTGGTCGACCATGCCGTACTCCTTCGCCTGCTCGGCCGTGAACCACCGGTCGCGGTCGCCGTCGCGCGAGATCGTCTCCTCGCTCCGGCCGGTGTGCTCCGCGGTGATCCGTTCGACGGCCTTCTTCGTGAACTCCAGGTTCTCCGCCTGGATCGCGATGTCCGCGGCCGTGCCGCCGATACCGGCGGACGGCTGGTGCATCATGATCCGCGCGTTCGGCAGTGCGAACCGCTTGCCCGCCGTCCCGACGGTGAGCAGGAACTGCCCCATACTCGCGGCGAAGCCCATCGCGAGCGTCGACACGTCGTTGGGGATCAGCCGCATCGTGTCGTAGATCGCCAGACCGGCCGTCACCGAGCCGCCGGGGCTGTTGATGTAGAGGCTGATGTCGCTCCTCGGGTCCTCGGCCGACAGCAGCAGCATCTGTGCGCAGACCCGGTTCGCGGACACCTCGTCGACCTGCGTCCCGAGGAACACGATGCGTTGCGCCAGCAGTTGGGCGGCCAGATGGTCGTCGAACCGCGACGGGGGCGTGTCCCCGTCGGCGGCCCTCGGAGACGGCTCGTACGGGTACGGGGCGAGCGGTGGCATCGGGGCCTCCTCGTGGTGGTCCGCGACGACGCCCGCCGCGGTGCTCCCACTGTCGGTCCGCTGCTGCCGCCCTGTCAGGAACCTCTGCCCGCAGCAGATCCGCCACGGGCAGATCCGCCACGGGCAGAGGCCCGCTCGCGGCTGCCCTCGGAAGTCGAGGCCCCGCTCGGTCCGGGCGCGGGCCGCTCAGCCGCCAACCGCACGCACCCGGGGACGACGACCCCTGCTGCCCGGGTGGCCGGGACCGGCACGTCGGCCGGCCCCTCTGCCTCGACACCGACATCGTCCCGGGCGGCGCACCCCTCGACCTGGACGCGGGGCACGGCGCCTGGCCGTCCGCCCTGGCCCGGTGCCTCGACCCGGGCGGACCCCTCACCGGCCGCGCTGCCGACTGACGTGCCGGCGGGGCCGCCTCCCCCGCCGTCGGCCTTCAGAAGCCGACCGGGCACAGGACGCCCGTGCCGCCGGCGCCGCAGTAACCCGCCGGATTCCGGTCCAGATACTGCTGGTGGTACGCCCGGGCCGGGTAGAAGGGGTGCTCTGCGGCCGGCAGGATCTCCGTGGTGATCCGGCCGTACCCGGAGGCGGACAGGGCCTTCTGGTACGCGTCGCGGGACACTTCGGCCGCGGCGGTCTGGCCGGGGGTGTGCGCGAAGAGGACCGACCTGACATGGGTGCCGGTGTCGTTGCCCTGGCGGAAGCCCTGGGTGGGGTCGTGCGACTCCCAGAAGAGCCTCAGCAGGTCGGCGTAGGACACCTTCGCCGGGTCGAACACCACGCGCACGGTCTCCGCGTGCCCCGTCATCCCGGTGCGGATCTCGTCGTCGACGGGGTTCGGAGTGTGCCCGCCCTGGAAGCCGGTCACGGTGGTCCAGACGCCGGACCTCTGCCAGAACCTGCGCTCGGCGCCCCAGAAGCAGCCGAGGGCGAAGTCGGCGACTTCCAGCCCCTCGGGCCAGGGCCCTCGCAGCGGCGTCCCCAGAACGGCATGCCGTTCCGGGACCTCGTACGCGGGGGCGGGGCGCCCCGGAGGGGCCTCCTCGGGTGTGGGCAGACGCAGATCCCGGCCTCTGGCGAACAGCATGGGCCCCTCGTTCCCTGTGACGGCGTGCGTTCCCGGCCCCGCCATTGTCCCGGCGACACACGCCGCAGGACACGCGCAGACCGGCCGCCCTCGGCGCCCTGCGCGAGCGGTCCGGCGCGCTTCAGCCCTTGCCCGCCGCCCTCAGCCCTCGGCCCGCGCCACCCCGACCGGGCAGGAGACGCCCGTGCCGCCGATGCCGCAGTAGCCCGCCGGGTTCTTGTCGAGGTACTGCTGGTGGTACGCCTCCGCCGGGTAGAAGGGGCGGCCCTCCGCCGGGAGGATCTCCGTCGTGATGGTCCCGTAGCCCGAGCCGGTCAGGACCTTCTGGTAGGCGTCGCGGGACGCCTTGGCCGCCGTGGCCTGCGCGGGGGAGTGGGTGTGGATCGCCGAACGGTACTGCGTCCCCACGTCGTTGCCCTGGCGGAAGCCCTGGGTCGGGTTGTGGGACTCCCAGAACAGCTTCAGCAGCGACTCGTAGGAGACGACCGACGGGTCGAAGACGACGCGGACCGCCTCCGTGTGGCCGGTCAGGCCCGAGCAGGTCTCTTCGTACGTCGGGTTCTCGGTGTGTCCGCCCTGGTAGCCGACGAGGGTCGTCCACACGCCCTCGGTCTGCCAGAACTTGCGCTCGGCGCCCCAGAAGCAGCCCATCGCGAAGTCCGCGGTCTCCAGGTGGGCGGGGTACGGGCCGAGCAGCGGGTTGCCGAGGACCGTGTGGCGGTCGGGGACGGTGAAGGACGGTTCCGGGCGGCCCTTGAGGGCCTGCTCCGGGGTGGGCAGCACAGGCGTACGGCCGAAGAGCATGGCTGGTTCTCCTTCACGGTGACGGCACAGGGAAGAACGTCCCGGTGCCGTCCGGAATTCCGCACCGGGCCGCGCGGCACCGGTGGGCCCCGGTCGCGCGGTGCCGAGGCCCCGGTCGAGGCCCCGGTCCGGGGCGCCGGTCCCGGACCCCGCCGCACGGTTCCGTGGTCACGGTCCGGGGTGCCGGTCGTGGCCCCGGCCCCGGTCGTGGTCACGGGCTCGGGCTCGGGCTCGGGCTCGTGGTCACGGGCTCGGGCTCGTGGTCACGTTCTGGGCCGTGGTCGTGGTCACGGGTCGTGGACGGGTCCTGGTCTCAGTGCAGCAGGGTCGCCGGGCTGCCGCCGTTCGCCTCGTACCCGGCGACCGCCAGGGCACGGTAGACCGTGTACGCCGCGGCCGGGTCGGGCTCGGTCGTCCAGGGCAACGCGCCCACGTGCCCGTCGACCCGTACGAGCTGGTGCATCGCCTCCGCCCACCGCTCGGAGTTGACGAGGAAGACGACGAGCAGGTGGCGCACGTGCGGGAGCATCGGGTCGTCGGCGCGGGCGGAGTGCACCGCGTACAGGGCGCCCTCGATCGCCTTGGTGACCACCGCGCTCTGGTAGAAGGACTGCACGAGGTTCACCTCGGGCAGGTGCTCGTAGACCGCGAAGAGCGGGAGGGCGGCCAGCAGCGATCCGTGCGGGGCTCGGGCCGCGGCGGTGGTGGCGAAGTGGTCCGCCTCCTGGCGGGAGCCGTGCCACTTCTCGCACAGGTGGTGCAGCGCGGCCAGGTGGGCGCCCATGTGGTCGGGCGCGCGGTCGATGACCTTGGCCCACAGCTGGTCGAACTGCTCCGGGCTGTAGCCCAGTCCGCGGGCGACGGCCAGCTCGGTGATGTACGGGACCGGGTCGCCGGGCGCGAGGAGCGCGGCCTCGCCGCAGACCTTCCTGGCCTCTTCGAGGATGATCCGGAACTCGTCCGAGCCCGCGGTGGCGGTGCGCCACGCCTGTTGGACGAGGAACTCGGCGTGCACCTGTGCGGCTCCCGCGTCCTTCGGTGCCTCGGAGCGCCAGTTGCGCAGCCACGCGCCGCCGACGCCGGGCTGCTGCGCGAGTTCGAGGGAGGCGGCGCCGGCGAACGCCTGGACGCGCTGCCAGCGCTGCTCGCCCTCCTTGGGCGTGCCGGCGAGCAGCTGCGCGGCGGCCTTCCACTCCTGGGTGCGCTGGACGACCTCCAGCACGTCGAGGAGGTCCTGGTCGGGTCCGGGGGTCCGGACGTCCAGCTCCTCCTGGCGTACGAAGCCGTACGTCTCCGGGTCGGCGGCGTCCGGCGAACCGGGCCGGGCGAGCTGGATGCGGTTGCGGCGGCTCCGGATGAACGGGCCGAGGACCACGACCAGCATGCACAGCGCGATCAGGAACCAGAGAATCTCCATGGGCCCATTGTCCAGGACGCATACGGCGAGCGGCCACGGCCTGTCCCGTACGGGACTACGCTCGGGCCCATGAGCGACCAGCACAGCTTGCACAGCTTCGAGACCCGCGCCATCCATGCGGGCAACACGGCGGATCCGCAGACCGGCGCGGTCGTCCCGCCCATCTACCAGGTGTCCACCTACAAGCAGGACGGCGTGGGCGGCCTGCGCGGTGGCTACGAGTACAGCCGCAGCGCCAATCCCACGCGCACCGCGCTGGAGGAGAACCTCGCCGCGATCGAGGGCGGCCGGCGGGGCCTCGCCTTCGCGTCCGGGCTCGCGGCGGAGGACTGCCTGCTGCGGACGCTGCTGCGTCCCGGCGACCACGTGGTGATCCCGAACGACGCCTACGGCGGCACCTTCCGGCTCTTCGCCAAGGTGGTCGAGCGGTGGGGTGTGGACTTCTCGGTGGCGAACACCTCGGACCCGGCGGCGGTGCGGACCTCGGTCACCGACCGTACGAAGGTGATCTGGGTCGAGACGCCGTCGAATCCGCTGCTCGGCATCACCGACATCGCGGCCGTCGCGGACATCGCGCGTACGGCGGGCGCGAAGCTCGTCGTCGACAACACCTTCGCGAGCCCGTACCTGCAGCAGCCGATCGCGCTCGGCGCGGACGTCGTCGTGCACTCGCTGACCAAGTACATGGGCGGTCACTCGGACGTCGTGGGCGGGGGGCTGATCGCCGCGGACGCCGGGCTGGGCGAGGAGTTGGCGTACCACCAGAACGCGATGGGCGCGGTCGCCGGGCCGTTCGACGCGTGGCTGGTGCTGCGCGGTATCAAGACGCTGCCGGTCCGGATGGACCGGCACAGCGAGAACGCGGCACGGGTGGCGGAGATGCTGACCCGGCACGCGAAGGTCACCGAGGTGCTCTACCCGGGGCTGCCGGAGCACCCCGGACACGAGATCGCGGCGAAGCAGATGCGGGCGTTCGGCGGCATGGTCTCTTTCCGGGTCCAGGGCGGCGAACAGGCGGCCGTGGATGTCTGCAACCGGGCGAAGCTCTTCACGCTGGGTGAGTCGCTGGGCGGTGTGGAGTCGCTGATCGAGCACCCGGGCCGGATGACGCACGCGTCCGTCGTGGGCTCCGCGCTGGAGGTGCCGGCGGACCTGGTGCGGCTGTCCGTGGGCATCGAGGCGGCGGACGACCTGCTGGCGGATCTTCAGCAGGCGCTGGGCTGACACCGCGCGCCCGGCGTCCCGTCACATCCGGTAGGGCCCCGGGCCGCGTGCCTCAGGCCCGGCCACGGCCCCCTCGGGCCCGGGCCCCAAGTCCCCTCGCCACATCTCCCTCAGGTCCCGGGAGCCACTGCTCCTCAGGTCCCCCGGAGCGCTCGCGCGCCGGGGACCTGAGGGCTTTCCGAGGAGCGGGTGCAGACGGTCGGCTCAGACGGTCGCCTTCTCGTCCTGGAGGGATTCACGGACCATCTGCCGGAGCTCGGGGGTGTCGCTGTGCTCGTGGACGGAGACGGCGTGCTCCACGGCGGCGCGTACGACTTCCTCCTCCTCGCCGCTGATGGTGAGGGTGCATCCGGAGACGCTCGGGGTGTTGCGGCAGTCGGCGACTTTCCTGGTCATGAGGGCCTCCTGGGGTTCTTCCATGTGCCGCTGAGACCAGGATAAATCGGTGCGAAGCGGGGTCACCAGCCTTCGAGTGGCGGTGTGGTGTCCGACGGCGGCACCGCCCACGGCTCCGCCACGGCCGCCCACACCGAGCCCGCGATCACCGCCGAGACCAGTAGCAGAAGCCACACCCTGCGGGTGATCCGCGAGCGGCGGAGCAGTCGCGCGCCGCTCGCGGCCGCGCGAGGGCCGAGGTCGGCGGGGACCACCGGGTGGCCGGTGTCCATCAACCGCCGGACCTCGTCCTCCTTGCGCTGCGGGCCGTTCATGACGCCGCCCGCAGTACGGCCCGGCGCCGGGGGCGCGGGGCGCTGCGCATGGTGGCGACGGCCCGGTTGCAGATGGCCCGCACCCGGTCCGCCGGTAGTCCGATGATCGCCGCTGTCTGCTCCTCCGCGACGCCTTCGTGAAGACGCAGTACGAGGACCAGGCGTTCCTGCGGGGAAAGGCGGTCCAGGACGCCGCCGCGCACGCGCTGGTGGCGCCAGGTGCTGTGGGCGAACACGCGGTGGTGGCGCCAGGCGCTGCGGGCGAAGCGGACGGCCAGTTCCTGCCGGGTGAGGTTGTAGGGGTCCTCGCCGCGCAGCCGGTCCCAGTCCGCGTACGTACGGGCGAGGGCGGCGGTCAGCAGTCGCTGGGCCTGCGGATTGGCGGTGGCGGGTTCGGCGGTGAGCAGCGTCGCGGCGTGCAGCAGCCGGCCGGCCGCGCCCGCCACGAAGGCGTCGAACTCATGGGCACGGCGGCGGTCCATGGCCGAATTCCGCTCGCTCACGTCCTCATATAGGGCCAGAGGACGGCCCCGGGTCAAGAGGTCGGAGGCGTATCCGTCTCACCGGGCGCGAGGCCGGCGGCCCGCGCGGAGAGCGAGTCGTTGAAACGGGTGAGAAGGGTGCAGAACGACTCCCGTTCGGTCTCCGTCCAGCCGTCCGTGACCTGGGCCATCAGCTCCCGCCGTGAGTCGCGGACCTCTTCGAGCCGGGCGAGGCCGCGCGGGGACAGCTGGAGGACGACGGCGCGGCCGTCCTCCGGGTGGGAGGTGCGTCTGACGAGGCCGCTGTCGACGAGCGGCGCCACCTGCCGGGTCACGGTCGAGGAGTCGATGCCCATCCCGGCGGCCAGGGCCTTGACGCCCATGGGGCCTTCGAGGTCGAGGCGGTTGAGGAGCAGGTAGGCGGCACGGTCCATCGAGTTGCGGACCTGGCCGACTCCGCCGAGCCGGGTCTGCTCCGCGCGGCGGGCGAACAGGGCCACCTGGTGCTGGAGGGCATCGAGGAGGCCGGGGCCGCCGGGCGGTTCGGAGGAGGGGGTCCCCCGAGAGGCAGACGCAGTGGTCGTCATGTCCTGAGAAGTGGGCATGGCTGCGGGGGCTCTCTTGTGCGGTGGTCGGTTGGTGGGGGACAGAGTACGCGGCCCCGGGCCTGTGCGTACCTGCGCTGCACAATCCGTTCCCGGCCCTTGTTCCGGCGGCGTTACGGGCCGCTCGGCCGGCGTCGGCGCGGGCCTCCGCCCGGCCCTCCCGGCCGGGTGCGAGCCCGTCCCGGTATCGGTGCGCCGGGACCGGGATGCGGACGCCTCGGCCCGCCGTCGCCCCGGACTGTCAGACTTGGCGGCATGAGCTTCCGTACGCCCGAGATCCTTCCCTCCGTGATCCTCGACGACGTCCGGGGGGCGCAGAAGATGCTCGCCGGCGTCGCCAGGGTGACGGCGATGGAGGGCAGCAGGCATCTCTCGCAGCTGGTGGGGGCGCCGGTCCATCTCAAGTGCGAGAACCTCCAGCGCACCGGCTCGTTCAAGCTGCGCGGCGCGTACGTGCGGATCGCCGGCCTGCGGCCCGAGGAGCGGGCCGCGGGGGTCGTCGCCGCGTCCGCGGGCAACCACGCGCAGGGCGTGGCGCTGGCGTCGTCGCTGCTGGGCGTGCGGTCCACGGTCTTCATGCCGGTCGGCGCTCCGCTGCCGAAGGTCGCCGCGACCAGGGAGTACGGGGCCGAGGTCCGGCTGCAGGGGCAGGTGGTGGACGAGACGCTGGCCGCCGCGGAGGACTACGCGCGCCGGACGGGTGCCGTTCTCATCCACCCCTTCGATCACCCCGACATCATCGCCGGGCAGGGCACGGTGGGCCTGGAGATCCTCGAGCAGTGCCCGGAGGTGCGGACGATCGTGGTCGGCGTCGGCGGTGGCGGGCTGGCGGCCGGTGTCGCGGTCGCGGTGAAGGCGCTGCGCCCCGATGTGAAGGTGGTCGGTGTGCAGGCCGAGGGTGCCGCCGCGTACCCGCCCTCGCTGGCGGCCGGCCGGCCGGTGTCGATCCGGCAGCCGTCGACGATGGCGGACGGCATCAAGGTGGGGCGTCCCGGTGATGTGCCCTTCAAAATCATTGGCGATCTTGTGGACGAGGTCCGTACGGTCTCCGAGGACGCGCTCTCCAGCGCCCTGTTGCTCTGCCTGGAGCGGGCGAAGATGGTGGTCGAGCCCGCAGGGGCGAGCACGGTGGCGGCGCTGCTGAGCGATCCGAGGTCCTTCGAGGGCCCGGTCGTCGCCCTGCTCTCGGGCGGCAACGTGGACCCGCTGCTGATGCAGCGCATCCTGCGGCACGGCATGGCCGCGGCGGGCCGGTACCTGTCGCTCAGGCTGCGGCTGACGGACCGGCCGGGCGCGCTGGCGGGTCTGCTCGGGCTGTTGTCAGTGGCGGATGCCAATGTTCTCGATGTGAGTCATGTACGGACCGATCCGCGGCTCGGGCTCACGGAGGTGGAGGTGGAGCTGCATCTGGAGACGAAGGGGCCCGAGCACTGCAAGGAGGTCGCGGCGACGCTGCGCGCCGAGGGTTACACGGTGATGGGCTGAGTCCTGCCGCGGTCCCGTCAGGGGGCGGAAGGCCCGGCGTCCGTCTCGAGGCACCCGTTCGTCCCGCGGCCCGTTCCTCCTGCGAACCCGCGCGCCTTTCGCGACACACGCTCGCAGTTCGCGACACCGGCTCGCGAGCAGCCGACGCGACACATCGTGAATCCGTCCGAACGATTGAGTGACGCGATGTATCGCGTTACAGTGAGGGTCCTGCCATGCTCCCGCCAAGCGCGGGACGACCACGCACCAAGCACGTCGCACGGAACCATCAGTTCATCCGTCACCTTGGGAGAGCTCTATGCCAGGCGCCATCTACGCCGAGGGTCTTGTCAAGACCTTCGGCGATGTACGGGCACTGGACGGCGTCGATCTCGACGTCCCCGAAGGCACGGTCCTCGGACTTCTCGGCCCCAACGGCGCCGGCAAGACCACGACCGTGCGTGTACTGACCACGCTGCTCCAGCCCGACAGCGGCTCCGCCGTAGTCGCCGGCATCGATGTGCTCAAGCACCCCAACGAGGTGCGCAGGTCCATCGGCCTCTCGGGACAGTTCGCCGCCGTCGACGAGTACCTGACCGGCCGCGAAAACCTCCAGATGGTCGGACAGCTTTACCAGTTGAGCGCCCGCGACGCGAAGGCGCGAGCGCTCCAGCTCCTGGAGCGCTTCAACCTGGCCGACGCCGCCGACCGCCCCGCCAAGACGTACTCCGGCGGTATGCGCCGCAGGCTCGACCTGGCCGCGGCGCTGGTCGTCTCGCCGCCCGTGATGTTCATGGACGAGCCGACGACCGGCCTCGACCCGCGCAACCGGCAGCAGCTGTGGGAGGTCATCCAGGAACTCGTCGGCGGCGGTACGACACTGCTGCTGACCACGCAGTACCTGGAGGAGGCCGACCACCTCGCCGACGACATCTGCGTCGTCGACCACGGCAAGGTCATCGCCCGCGGCACCTCCGACCAGCTCAAGGCCCGCACCGGCGGCGAGCGCGTCGAGGTCGTCGTGCACGAGCGCGAGCAGATCGACCCCGCCCGCGAGGTCCTCGCCTCCTACGGCAAGGGCGACGTCGCGATCGCCGAGCACACCCGCAAGCTGACCGTCCCGGTCATCGGCGGCGCCAAACTGCTCGCCGAGGTCATCCGCGATCTCGACGCCCGAGGCGTCGAGATCGACGACATCGGCCTGCGCCGCCCCACCCTCGACGACGTCTTCATCTCGCTGACCGGCCACGCGGCAGAGGCAGCCGAGGAGGCCAACGGCGAGAGCGCGGAAGCCGTGACCGACAAGCCCGGCCACGGCAGGAAGTCCAGGAAGGAGACCGCGCAGTGAGCATCCAGGTGGAAGCCGCCCCGATCGCGGCCCCCAAGCCCCGCGGCGGCATCGGCCAGTCGGTGAACGACTCGCTCGTCGTCGCCAAGCGCAACCTGATCCGGATGACCCGGATCCCGGAGATGATCATCTTCGGGATGATCCAGCCGGTCATGTTCGTGGTGCTGTTCAGCTATGTCTTCGGCGGCTCCATGCAGATCGGGAACTCCACCTCCCCGGAGGTCTACCGCGAGTTCCTGATGGCCGGCATCTTCGCCCAGACCGTCACCTTCGCCACGGCGGGGGCCGGCGCGGGCATCGCCGACGACATGCACAAGGGCCTGATCGACCGGTTCCGTTCGCTGCCCATGGCACGCGGCGCGGTCCTCACCGGCCGTACGCTCGCCGACCTCGTGCAGACCGCGCTCACCGTCGTCGTCCTTGTCGTCGTCGCCCTGCTGGTGGGCTGGCGGGTCCACGAGGGCATCCCCAAGGCGCTGGGCGCCTTCGCCCTGCTGCTTCTGCTCGGCTACGCCTTCTCCTGGATCGGTGCGCTGATCGGCCTGTCCGTGCGCACGCCGGAGGCAGCCACGTCCGGCGGTCTGATCTGGCTCTTCCCGGTCACGTTCATCTCGAACGCGTTCGTGGACTCCAGCAATCTGACCCCGTGGCTGCGGCACATCGCCGAGTGGAACCCGTTCAGCGCGACCGTCCAGGCGTGCCGTGAGCTGTTCGGCAACCCGGGTGTCTCGCAGTCGGACGCCTGGCCGATGCAGCACCCCGTGCTGGCGTCGATCATCTGGTCCGTAGTGATCATCGTCGTCTTCCGTACGCTCGCGGTCCGCAAGTACCGCTCCGCGACGGCCTGACCGGCACACCGATGGGGCCGGACCGGCAGAAACCGCACCATGCGGCCCGGCCCCTCGCGCGTTCCTCGTCCCCGCCCGTTCCCGGGCATCAGGCGGAGCGACGCAGGGGGCCGGGCAGCAGCCGTCGCAGGAGCAGTCCGCCGCTCCGGGGCGGTGCGGACGGGTCCGGAAAGACGCCGCGCGCTGCCCCGCGTACCGCTCTGCCGGATCCCCCCGGGCCGCGGCCGTCCGGCAGCAGCGGGCCGGCGGAAGGCCCGAGTGGCCGCGCCACGGCCGCACGACGGCGAAGGGGCGGGGCCGCCTCGCGCGGTCCCGCCCCTTCGTGCCGTCTGTCGCCGTCCGTCCGGCGGCTCAGCCGGAGTACGGCTTGGCCGCGAGGATCTTCACAGAGGCGACCTTGCCGTTCGGCAGCTCGTACTCCGCGTCTTCGCCGACCTTCTTGCCGTTCACGCCGGCACCCAGCGGCGACTGGGGCGAGTACGTCTCGATGTCCGTGCTCGCGTACTCGCGGGACGCCATCAGGAACGTCAGCGTGTCGTCCTCGTCGCCGTCGAACGCGATGGTGACGACCATGCCGGGCTCGACGACGCCGTCGTCCGCCGGGGCCTCGCCGACCTTCGCGTTGTCCAGGAGCTGGGTCAGCTGGCGCACACGGAGCTCCTGCTTGCCCTGCTCCTCCTTGGCCGCGTGGTACCCGCCGTTCTCCCGCAGGTCGCCCTCCTCACGCGCAGCCTCGATCTTCTTGGCGATCTCGGTGCGCGCGGGACCAGACAGGTACTCCAGCTCGGCCTTGAGCTGGTTGTACGCCTCCTGGGTAAGCCAGGTGACGTTGTCGCTGGTCTGGGTCACAGGTGCTCCTCGTAGGTACTGGGAATACAAAGCATCGCCCTACCAAGAAGGATGTTCCTCCCTGGGCGGGCGAAACCACGAGCCTAACAATTCCGGCGCGAAAGGGGGAGGACGAAACCGTGGGAGACGAAGAATCCCAGATCAGCGCGGCGTGCCGGTGATCACGCGGCGCTGCAGCCCAGCAGCTCGGCCGCTGTCGCCTGCCGGGTCGTACGGATCTTCACGACCTCGTCGACGCGGCTCTCGCCCTGCCGGCCGATCCGCACGTCCAGCCGGCCCACCTCGCCGCCGTCCTCCGCGAGGGCCCGCAGCGTGCAGCTGCCCGTCGCCTGCTCGTCCTTGCGGACCTCGAGGTGCACCTGGACCTCGTCGGCGCCCTCCCTGACATCGAACTTGATCACTTCGGCGCTGATCTTCGTGCCCGCGACGTGGTGGTAGCCGAACCAGCCGACGAGGGCGAGCAGGGCGGCGCCGAGCACGGCGCCGACGATCCGCAGCGTGCGGTCCGCGCGTTCGTCC
Organism: Streptomyces sp. NPDC048389; assembly: GCF_040706335.1. Lineage (NCBI taxonomy): Bacteria > Bacillati > Actinomycetota > Actinomycetes > Kitasatosporales > Streptomycetaceae > Streptomyces > Streptomyces sp. NPDC048389. Next base: position 29,277 of record NZ_JBEZKP010000012.1, read on the forward strand.
GCGGATCGCCCGTAGCGCCCCTGGGGGAGCTTGTCACCGGCAACCGCCATGATCGTTCCTTTCGAGCGCCGGCGGCAGGAATTTTCCCGGCGCCGATTCCGTCACTATAGAAGTTGCACGACGCGACTATTCATTGAGGATCGAGTCTTGACTGAGCAGCTGCGACTGATGGCCGTGCACGCCCACCCCGACGACGAGTCGAGCAAGGGCGCGGCGACGATGGCCAAGTATGTGTCCGAGGGGGTGGACGTGCTGGTCGTGACCTGCACGGGAGGCGAGCGCGGCTCCATCCTCAATCCGAAGCTCCAGGGTGACACCTATATCGAGGAGAATATCCACGAGGTCCGCCGGAAGGAGATGGACGAGGCCCGGGAGATTCTCGGCGTCAAGCAGGACTGGCTCGGCTTCGTCGACTCCGGCCTGCCGGAGGGCGACCCGCTGCCACCGCTGCCGCAGGGCTGCTTCGCCCTCGAGGACATCGACAAGGCGGCCGGTGAACTGGTGCGCCGGATCCGCGACTTCCGTCCGCAGGTCATCACGACCTACGACGAGAACGGCGGCTACCCGCACCCCGACCACATCATGACCCACAAGATCACGATGGTGGCCTTCGACGGAGCGGCCGACGCGGAGAAGTTCCCCGAGTCCGAGTACGGCCCGGCGTACCGCCCCCGGAAGCTCTACTACAACCAGGGCTTCAACCGCCCCCGCACCGTCGCCCTCCACGAGGCGCTGCTGGAACGCGGCCTGGAGTCCCCGTACGGGGAGTGGCTGGAGCGCTGGAAGGAGTTCCAGCGCGAGGAGCGGACGCTGACCACGTACGTCCCCTGCGCCGACTTCTTCGAGACCCGTGACCGCGCGCTGATCGCGCACGCCACGCAGATCGACCCCGAGGGCGGCTGGTTCCGCGTCCCGATGGAGATCCAGAAAAAGGTCTGGCCGACCGAGGAGTACGAGCTGGCCAGGTCGCTGGTCGACACCTCCCTCCCCGAGGACGACCTCTTCGCGGGCATCCGGGACAATGCCTGACATGAGCGCAAGCGCACACCTCGCAATGACTCACATGGCCACCCTCGCCAAGGAGCTCGACGAGAACAAGGTCACCCCGGGAGTCCTGGGCTTCCTCGTCTTCGCGGCGCTGGCGGTGGGTGTGTGGGCCCTGATGAAGTCCATGAACCGCCACATGGGCCGCGTGAACTTCCAGGAGAAGCCGGAGCCGGACACGGCCGCCGGTGCCTCACGGAAGCAGACCGGCGGCTCGGCGGCCTGACGGGCCGGACGGTCTTCGCCGTCGTGACTCCACGGCACCGTCCGGGTGCCGTGGAGTCACGACGCGTGCCGTTCACGGCCCCGCCCGTCCGGTCCGCGCCGCGGCGTACCCCGGTACGGACGGCCAGCGGACCGTGAGAACGACCGACTCCTCCTCGGCAACCCACGAGTGGCCCACGCCACGCCCCCACACCACGTAGTCGCCCTGTTTCTCCAGCAGGACGTCCCGGCCGGGGAACCGCACCCGGAAGCGGCCGCTGATCAGGACGAGCAGTGCCGTCCGCCGCTCGCCCGCCACCCACCCGGCACGTTCCTCACCGGGCGGATGGACGCCCCACTTGATCTCCACGGCCTCGCTGTGCCGGGGATCGCCGGCGACCTTGAAGTGCCCGAGCAGCCACCCGTGGTCCAGCGCGGCGTCCTTGCCCGCGTTGCCCACGTACACGCCGCCGTCCGCGTCGTCCCGCATACGCGCGACGCTACCCGGTCCGGCGGTGGGCCCGGCCGCGGGCGGGCAGCGTCTCGCGTTCCAGATCCGTGACGACCTGCTGCCATACGCCCAGCGTTGCGTTGGAGGGCAGGCCAGCCGACAGCGATTCACGCGACGCCGTCCCTGCCTGCACCTGGTGCTCGCAGGAGCCCTGGTCCCTGCCGAGCCCGGGGCTCGTGCACTGCTCCACACGTGCCGCTGGTCCGATTGTGGGGGCTGCTGGGCAAGTTGACCTGGGCGGCGGCCGAGGTGGTGGTTTGCGATGCCAGCGACATGGGTGGGTGGCATGCAGGGGAGGGCATGGCCACGGAGGAGCACCAGGACACCGGGTGCACCGGCCGTAACCCCAGCAGGTGTTGACGTTGGCACCCAGGGCTTGGGCGAGGCGGTGCCGGGGGGAGTCTGTCGCCCGGACCGCACTCGCCGGCACCCTTGAATTGTTGGGGTCCGGGTGCCCGCCATGAGGCCGATCGGTCTTTGAGGCGGCTGGCTGCGGGGTCAGGGCTCGATGAGGCCGGCGTGCACTGGCTGCTCGGGATGGACTGGCACCTGGCGCTGCTGCTCGGCGCGATCGTCTCCGCCGCCGCCGCCGTCTTCGCCGTACTGCGCGCCCTGCCGCTCCCGCAGAAGGTCACCGGCCTGCTGGAGGCCGAGTCCGGATTCAACGACGCACCCACGATCATCCTCGTCCTGGTGTTCAGCACCGCCGCCGCAGACCTTCCCGACCCGGCCCACATCGCCGGCAACGTCCTCTACCAGCTCGTCGTCGGCGCCCTGCTCGGGCTCACGGTGCGCTCAGGGGCCACGTCACGATCAGGAGGGTAAGAACGGCGGCGCTGGAGGCGGGATGGTCTTCGCTCTCCCGCCTCCAGCCCGCAACGCGGTTCAGGGCCCGGGGCCAGGTTTCTGGCGAAGCCGACCACTCCGCCGAGGTAGATCGCCACAGCCGCCAGGACATGCACGGTGCCGCGGTCTGTGAGGGTTGCCCAGGACCTCGGTCATGCCGTGATCACGCCCGGCCGCCGGTGCCGTCTTCCACAGGGTGGAGCATTTCTTCCTTCGGCGGATTGACGCCCCCGTCCATACCGGCGCGGCGCTTGCCGCCGGTGAGCCGTATGGCGATGGGCTCGGTGTAGCGGGCGGTGAGCGGGCCGATGATGACGAGGATCAGAACGTAGGCGGTGGCCAGCGGCCCGAGGGCGGGTTCGATGCCGGCGGTGACGGCGAGGCCCGCGATGACGATGGAGAACTCGCCGCGTGCCACCAGCGTGCCACCGGCGCGCCAGCGGCCCTTCGCCGAGATTCCCGCGCGCTTGGCCGCGAAGTACCCGGTGGCGATCTTCGTGGCGGCCGTGACCACGGCCAGGGCGAGGGCCGGAACGATCACCGGCGGGATGCTGGCGGGGTCGGTGTGCAGGCCGAAGAAGACGAAGAACACGGCCGCGAACAGGTCCCGCAGGGGGCTGAGGAGATTGTGGGCGCCTTCGGCGACTTCACCCGAGAGGGCGATGCCGACGAGGAACGCGCCGACGGCGGCGGAGACCTGGAGCTGTTGGGCGATGCCTGCGACCAGCAGGGTCAGACCGAGGACGACCAGGAGGAGCTTCTCGGGGTCGTCGCTGGAGACGAAGCGGGAGATGACCCGTCCGTACCGCAGGGCGAGGAAGAGCACCAGGCCGGCGACGCCGAGGGCGATGGCGAGGGTGAGGCTTCCGGCGGCCAGGCTCACCCCGGCCAGCAGGGCGGTGATGATGGGGAGGTAGACGGCCATGGCGAGGTCTTCGAGGACCAGGATGCTCAGGATGACAGGGGTCTCGCGGTTGCCGAGGCGGCCGAGGTCGCCCATCACCTTGGCGATGACGCCGGAGGAGGAGATCCAGGTGACGCCGGCCAGGACAACGGCGGCGACCGGCCCCCAGCCGAGCAGCAGCGCCATGGCGGCGCCGGGCAGGGCGTTGAGGGTGAAGTCGACCAGACCGGCCGGGTACTGAGTCTTGAGGTTGGAGACCAGGTCGCTGGCCGTGTACTCCAGGCCCAGCATCAGCAGGAGCAGGATGACGCCGATCTCGGCGCCGATCGCCACGAACTCCTCGCTCGCGCCCATCGGCAACAGTCCGCCCTCACCGAAGGCGAGCCCGGCCAGGAGATACAGGGGAATGGGGGAGAACTTCAGCCGTCCGGCGATACGGCCGAGCAGGCCAAGGCCGAGGATGATCGCACCGAACTCGATCAGGAAGATGGCGGACGAGTGCACGGATCACTCCCTGCCGAGTATCGAGGCGGCGCCGTCCACGCCTTCGCGGGTGCCGATGACGATCAGAGTGTCCCCGCCGGCGAGCCGGAACTCCGGCCCCGGCGACGGAATGGCGTCCGCTCTGCGCAGGACGGCCACGATCGAGACGCCCGTCTCGGTCCGCATCCGCGTGTCACCCAGATGCCGCCCGTTCCAGTACGAGGTCGACGACAGCTCGACCCGCTCCGCGACCAGGCCGAGGTCCGTGGTGGACAGCAGGTTCGGGCTGTGGTGGGACGGCATCAGCGCGTCGATGAGCGCCTCCGTCTCACCGGCTGTCAGCTTTACCGACAGGGCGCACTCGTCGGGATCGTCTCTTCGGTAGGCACTGAGGACGCGCCCGCCCTCGCGGTGCGCGACCACCGACAGCCGGCGGTCCTCACGGGTCGTGAGGTCGTACCGGACCCCGATCCCGGGCAGTGGCGTACTGCTCATACGCGGAGCGGGCACAGCGGAACTCCTTGGCCGTGGATGACGCGGAAACGGAGACGTATCACGCGAGGGTGACGTCTTGGCGATTACTTTACCTGGGCAACAAAACGTCTGATTCCATCCAAAATCGCACAAGTGCTGGCTGCTGCCCACGCACTCGAAGGTGCGGGTGTCTCGATTGCTGGGGAAGCCGTTCCCTGATACCTCTCGCCGTCGGATGCTTGAGTCCGCGCTTCCAGCTGGATGGTTCACGCCGTCACAATCTGCTCGACGGCCAGGGTGACCCGTGGCTGGACCTTGTCTCCCTGAGCGTGCTCTGCGCGGTGCTCGGGGTCACCGCGCGTCTCACCGCCGCCCCGGGCACCGCACTTGTCTGCTGGGCGTTCTTCAGCCTCTTCGCCGTACCACCGCCGGGCCAATTCTCTTGGGCCGTCCATTACGACTGGCGACGGCTCGGCTTCCTCCTCCTCGCCGCAGGCGTCGGAACCGTGTTCGCCCGCCTGCGGCACGCCCGCGCCGCGTACTACCGTCCGGGCCCCACGGCGTAACCGCAGTGGCCACACCCGCTCCACGGCTGCGACCGGGAGATCGTGTGGATCACTGCGTCCGGTGTCAGGCCGAGCCCCGTCCGTCGCCGTCGGATCCGCCCGCGGGCCCCAGAAGGTTGCGCAGCGCCTCGGCGGCGCTCGACGCGGCGTAGGCGAACGGCCGGAGGACGAGGTCGGCTCCGGGCTCCGCCTGGAGTGCTTCGGCGTCGCGGGAGGTGTGCGCCGTGAGTGCCGTCCTACCCCGGTACTCGTGGTGCCGCAGCGCGTGCAACAGCGCTCTGTTGGTGTCGAGCAGGGGGATGGTGCTGACCACACAGCGGGCCCGGGACAGTGACAGGCTCTCCAGGAAGTGGACGTCCTCCGCGCTACCGAAGACGGCGGTGACACCGGGTCGGTCGTTCCGTGCCACGCGGTGCGGGTCGAAGTCGACCGCGAGAACCCGGTGGCCGGCCTGCGCGAGCTCGGTCGCGAGGAGTCCGCCGAAGCGGCCGAGCCCGTAGAGGATGACGTCGTGGTCCGCATGAGCACCGGCGGGATGGGCGGCTTTGCGGCGGTCGGTACGGTCCAGCTTGCTCAGCCAGCGTTCGAGGCGGGCATAGATCTGGTGGGAGTAGTAGATCAGGTAGGTGGAGCCGCCGATCGTGATGAGACCGACCACCGTGATCAGACTGACGGTCGCTCCGGTGATGTGGCCGAGGGAAAGCCCGAGGGTCGCCAGGATGAGGGAGAACTCGGAGATCTGCGCCACGGTCAGGCCGGCGAGGAAGCCGACGCGGACGGGATAGCGCATGAGCGTCATGATCGCGACGACGATGAGGGGATTCCCGACGAGGACGAAGACCGAGAAGATCACCGCCTCGGTGATCTGCTGACCGGCGTTGGTGAACTCCAGGCGGGCCCCGAGTTCGAGGAAGAAGAACAGCAGCAGGAAGTCCCGCAGGCTCACCAGCCGGGCACCGAGGGCGTCGCGGTACGGTGTGGTCGCCAGGGAGACCCCGGCCAGGAAGGCGCCGACCTCGGTGCTGAATCCGAGCCAGTCGCTCACGGCGGCGACGAGCACGGCGTACGCGACGCCGAAGAGGACCAGGAGCTCCTGCGACCGGGCGACGCGGTGCAGCAGCCAGGGCAGCACCCAGCGCATGAGGACCGCGATGCCGGCGAGGAGCCCCAGGCCCTTGGCGAAGACGCCGGCGATGTCGGATGCCACGCTGTCCCCGGACTGCTGGCCGACGGCCGTCAGAGTGATCATCACCAGGACGACGACGATGTCCTGGACGATGAGGAACCCGACCGCGATGCGGCCGTGGAGCTGTTCCAGCTCCCGTTTGTCGGACAGCAGCTTCACGATGATGATCGTGGAGGAGAACGTCAGCGCCACAGCGACGTAGATCGCCGTGACGGTTCCCATGCCGAGGGCGATGGCGATCAGGTAGCCGATCACCGAGGTGAACACCACCTGCCCCAGGCCCGTGGCCAGGGCGATCGGCCCGGTGGTGCGGATCAGATGGAGGTCCAGCCGCAGGCCCACGAGGAACAGCAGCACCGCGATGCCCAGCTGGGCGAGCAGTTCGAGGGTGCCCTCCGTTTCCACCCACCCCACGCCCGTTGGCCCGACGAGGATGCCCACGCCGATGAACGCGACGATCAGCGGCTGCCGCAGCCATGTGGCCACCAGCCCCACGGCAGCGGCCAGGGCGAGGACGGCTGCGAAGAGGGCGAAGCCGTGCATTTCCATGGGCGGGGGCCGTTCACGAAGGGGACGGTCTGCTGTGCGGGTGACCAGGAGCGAGAGCTTGCGCCTTCGGGGCGCGGTCGTGGCGGACGACAGGCACGGCGAGGACATCGCATGGTGCCCGCGCCATCACATCCTGAGCCACGCTGCCGAGCAAGGCGCAGCCGAGCCGTGAGCGGCCGCCCGTACCGACGACGACGAGATCCGCTCCGTAGCGTTGTGCCATGTCGGGCAGAGCCGTCCGCGGGCACCCAGCAGTGACGACGACCCGCGGGGGCCGCGGTCGCAGCGCGGCCGCCATCCGTTCGACGGACGGCCGGACCTGAGCGGCGGCCGCACGACGCAGCTCGGCGGTCCCACCCGCGTCCATGCCGCGCATCACCAGCAGGTGCTCTCCCGGCACCACGTAGGCGTGCACGATGAAGTGTTCCGAGTCCGGTGTGAGCCGGGCCCCTGCCAGGGCCGCCGCCAGAGAGGTCCACGTCCCGTCGACTGCGAAGAGGACGCGGCGGTAAGGCGGCTCCGGAGGTGTGCGAACCATCAGGAAGGGCACACGGCTGACCCGCACCAGGCCCGATGAAACGGCGTCCGGACGACCACTGCCCGGCTGCTGCCCGCCGCACGCCGCGATCACGAACAGACTCGCCGCCCCGCCCGCAAGCGCGTCGCACAGATCGGTGCCGTCCTGGCTCTGGCGGACCATCGGTTGCACCCGCACACCCTCAGTGTGTCGGCGGATCCGCGCGATAAGGCGTGAACGGACCACGGGCATCGCCCCAGGGTCCCCGCCGAGCTGACTCCGTGCAAGAGCTACGGGGCGCGACGGCATCGCAAGCGCACAAGCGAGTTGAGCAGCCCTACCGACGGCGTGCGCTGAGCGATCCGGCAGGTCGGTCGCCACCCACACCGGTCCGGGCACCGCCGCGCTCGCCGCCATCACCGGGCTCCCTGAAGGCTTTGCTTCCAGGCTACGGCGAGGAGCCCGACTCGATCGCCGTCGCGGGCGCTGGGGCGACAGCCGAGGGGTGCGGCTGGGAAGGCAGGTGTGGCCTGCCGCGGGCTCGGTCTGATCGCTCATTGCCCCGACGGCTTCGGCATCGTGCGCCACGACTCGGTGGCGCAGTCGGGCCGCGCCCAGGCGACGATGCGGGTCGCATGCTTACGTCGCTCAGGAGGACAAGGGGAGGGGCGTGTCGCGGAGATCCGTGATGCGGGAGCTTTCGGCGAAGCGTCGCAACCGGATGAGCTTCTTCGTTCCTCACATGGCCCCAAGGTCGACCGTGACGGCGAATGGCGCGGTGGCCTTCACTACGCCGGTGAACACTTCGCCGTCCCGGTAGGTCCTGTTGGCAGGGTCGAGAACGTAGGTGTAGACGATCGGAACGCCGGTGGCAGCCTGTTCGACGCGCCAGTAGAAGGGGATACCGGCTTTGGCGTACTGGTCCACCTTCACGATCCGGTCAGTGGTCTCCGAGCCCGGCGACACGACCTCGACCACGAGGAGCACATGCTCCGGACGAGTGGGCGTGAGGTCGATGGTCTCCGCCCGGTACACGATGACATCCGGGCGTCGGTTGGTGAGAGGTACGTCCTGTAGGCGGACGTCGAAGTCCGTGTCCGCGTTCCAGTCCTGACCTGCGGCGGCGTCCAGGGCGTTGGCCGTGAGCCGGGCCAGCCGGTTGTGGCGCTTGGAAGCGCTCGGGCTCACGACGACCATCCCGTCCACGATCTCAATGCCGGCGCACTGCTCCTCGGACCAGGAGTCGTACTGCTCCGCGCTGATCTGCGTGTGCATCCACGCGGGTGCGACCATCTCGGCGGTCATGGCGTACCTCCTTCGAGGATGCTCGTCAGGTCCGGTGCTCCTCGGCTCAGCGTACTGCCCCTCCCAGTCGAGGCACCGGCTCTGGACCGGAGCAGAAGCCCATCGTCCGCAGGGGCAGCCTGGGAACAAAAGGGGGCGATCCGCATCCACCACGTGATGGCGCATGAGTGCGAATCGGCCAAGCAGGGCAGAGGGCTTGCGGGCTGAGCCGTCAGGGCTGGGCGGCGTGAGAGGCTGGATCGTATGAACCGGTTGGCTGGTGCGACCTCGCCTTATCTGCTTCAGCATGCTGAAAATCCGGTCGACTGGTGGCCCTGGGGGCCGGAGGCTTTCGAGGAAGCGCGACGGCGCGATGTGCCCGTTCTGCTATCAGTCGGTTACTCTGCGTGCCACTGGTGCCACGTCATGGCGCACGAGTCCTTCGAGGACGACGACACCGCTGCATACATGAACGAGCACTTCGTGTCCGTCAAGGTGGACCGTGAAGAGCGGCCCGACGTCGACGCCGTCTACATGGAGGCGGTGCAGGCCGCCACGGGACAGGGCGGCTGGCCCATGTCCGTCTTCATGACGCCGGACGGGGAGCCGTTCTACTTCGGCACGTACTTCCCGCCCGAGCCCCGCCATGGGATGCCGTCCTTCCGGCAGGTACTCGAAGGCGTCCACAGCGCGTGGACGAGTCGACGCGACGAGGTGGGCGAAGTCGCCGCGAAGATCACCAGGGACCTTGCCGGGCGGGAGCTGAGTATCGAGTCCGCAGGGCTGCCCGCCGAGGAGACTCAGGCCCTGGCGCTCCTCCAACTGACCCGGGACATCGACCCCGCGAGCGGCTGGTTCAAGGGAGACACCAAGTTCCCGCCGTCGATGGTGGTCGAATTCCTGTTGCGCCACCACGCGCGTGCCGGTTCCGTGGCGGCGCTGGAGATGGCAGAGGGGCTGTGCGGCGCGATGGCTTGTTCGAGCCTGTACGACCAGGTGGGAGGCGGGTTCCACCGGTACGTACTCACGCCGAGGCCGGATGGGCCTTTGGTACCGCACTTCGAGAAGATGCTCTATGACAACGCGCTCCTGTGCCGCGTCTACGCCCACCTGTGGCGGGCCACCGGCAGCGAACTCGCCAAGCGCGTGGCGCTGGAGACCGCCGACTTCATGGTGCGGGAACTGCGCACGGCCGAGGGCGGGTTCGCCTCCGCGCTGGACGCCGACAGCGACACGCCGGAGGGCGGGCACGCCGAGGGCGCGTTCTACGTGTGGACGCCCGCGCAGTTGCGCGAGGTGCTCGGCGACGAGGACGGGACGCGGGCGGCCCGGCTGTTCGGCGTGACGGAGGAGGGCACCTTCGAGGGAGGCGCTTGCGTGCTGCAACTGCCGCACGGGGAAGCCGATCAGGGCATCAGGAACAGGCTGCTCGCGGCTCGGGAGCAGCGCCCGCACCCCGGCAGGGACGACAAGATCGTGGCCGCCTGGAATGGGCTCGCGATCGCCGCGCTCGCCGAGACCGGGGCGTACTTCGACCGGCCCGATCTGGTCGAGCGGGCCACCGAGGCGGCGGATCTGCTGGTCCGGGTGCACATGGACTTCTCGGCCGGCGGCGTACGCCTCGCCCGTACCTCCAAGGACGGTAGGGCCGGTCCGCACGCCGGTGTGCTGGAGGACTACGCGGATGTCGCCGAGGGCTTCCTGGCGCTGGCGGCGGTCGCGGGCGACGGTTCCTGGCTGGAGTTCGCCGGTTTCCTGCTGGACATGGTCATCGACCGGTTCACCGGCGAGGGCGGAGCGCTGTACGACACGGCGCACGACGCGGAGCGGCTGATCCGCCGTCCGCAGGACCCTACGGACAACGCGGCCCCGTCCGGCTGGTCGGCGGCGGCGGGCGCGCTGCTGCTGTACGCGGCGCACACGGGTTCCGAGGCGCACCGCACCGCCGCCGAAGGGGCGCTCGGTGTGGTGAAGGCGCTCGGGCCGCGGGTTCCGCGGTTCACGGGGTGGGGGCTCGCGGTGGCGGAGGCGCTGCTGGACGGGCCGCGCGGGGTGGCTGTCGTCGGCGGGGCGGGCGATCCGGCGGCGCGCGAGCTGCATCTGACGGCGCTGATGGGCACCGCACCGGGTGCGGCGGTGGCGGCGGGGGAGCCTGACAGTGACGAGTTCCCGCTGCTGCGGGACCGGCCCTTGGTGAACGGTAGTTCGGCGGCGTACGTATGCCGCGGTTTCGTGTGCGATTCACCGACCACAAACGCATCAGAACTTGTCCGAAAACTCACCGTCTAGGACAAGAACACCTGAATTCATTGGACAGGCTCCGGAACGAAACCCTCCGCCTCTATTGTCCTGAACGCACAAGCAAAGGCGTGCGTACTGGGGAGTGACGCGCGAGGGGGAAGTACGTGCCGACGGACAGGGGATCCTGCCGCGGCACCGGGGGCAGGGGGCCTTTCCATGCTGTTGTCGCTGCTCGTCGCGTCCATTTCGCTGGCGCTGTTCTGGATGGCGGCGTTCACGCTGTGGTGGCAGATGCACGCCTGGCGCACGCCGGAGACGCTCGCGGCGACCTGCTTCGACCGCCCGCAAGGCGAGGTCGGGTTGTCCTTTTCGCTCCTGTTGCCGGCCCGCCACGAGCAGGCGGTACTCGAGCACACCATCGAGCGGCTGCTGGAATCCAGCCATTCCAACTTCGAAATCATCGTGATCGTCGGCCACGATGATCCGGAGACGGCCGAGGTCGCCGAACGCGCCGCCGCGCGCGACCCGGTCCGGGTGCGGGTCATCACCGACACGCACGAGACCAAGAACAAACCGAAGGCGCTCAACACCGCGCTGCCGCACTGCCGCGGCGACGTCGTCGGCGTCTTCGACGCGGAGGACCAGGTCCACCCGGAGCTGCTGGCCCACGTCGACCACGCCTTCACCTCCACCGGGGCGGACGTGGTGCAGGGCGGGGTGCAGCTGATCAACTTCCACTCCAGCTGGTACAGCCTCCGCAACTGCCTGGAGTACTTCTTCTGGTTCCGCAGCAGACTCCATCTGCACGCGCAGAAGGGCTTCATCCCGCTCGGCGGCAACACCGTCTTCGTCCGCACGCCGGTGCTGCGCGAGGCCGGCGGCTGGGACCCGGAGTGCCTCGCGGAGGACTGCGACCTGGGCGTGCGTCTGTCGTCCGTGGGCAAGAAGGTCGTCGTCGCGTACGACAGCGACATGGTCACCCGGGAGGAGACCCCGGGCACGCTGCTGAGCCTGCTCAAGCAGCGCACCCGCTGGAACCAGGGCTTCCTACAGGTCTACCGCAAGAAGGACTGGAAGCAGCTCCCGGGGCGCGGGCAGCGGATGCTCGCCCGCTACACCCTGATGACGCCGTTCCTGCAGGCGTACTCCGGGGTCGTGATCCCGGTCAACGTCGCCGTCGCGCTCTTCCTCGACGTCCCCGTCGGGATCGCCATCGTGACCTTCCTGCCGCTGATCACGGCGATGGTCACCTTCGTCTTCGAGATCGTCGGACTGCACGACTTCGGCAAGCAGTACGGGTTGAGGGTCCGCGGCGTCCACTACCTCAAGCTCATCGTCGGCGGCCCCTTCTACCAGGTCCTGCTCGCCGGCGCCGCCGTGCGCGCCGTCTGGCGGGAGCAGCGCGGCCGTAACGAGTGGGAACTGACCAGCCACGTCGGCGCACATCTCACAGAGGCGACCGAGACCAGAGAGGACGCCCGCCGGTGACGACGACCCTTCCTCCGGCTCCGGACACCAGGGAGCCGGCGCCCGCCCCTGCGCGGACCGCGGCGCCCGCGGATCCCGCACCCGCCCGCCCCGTCGTACGGTTCCGCAACTCCCGGCCCGACCTGCTGCTGTGCGGGGCGCTGCTCTGCGTGATCCTGCTCGTCCAGGGCTGGAACATCACCCACTTCCCGACGCTCAGCGACGACGAGGGCACCTACCTCGCCCAGGCGTGGGCGGTCCAGCAGGGCGACGGCCTCGCCCACTACACGTACTGGTACGACCACCCGCCGCTCGGCTGGATACAGATCGCCTTCCTCACCTGGATACCGGCGCTGATCGCGCCGGAGACGATGACCGTCGCCTCCATGCGCTTCGCCATGCTCGTGGTCAGCGCGGCATGCGCGGTGCTGCTGTACGTGTTGGCACGCCGGCTGTTCCTGCCGCGCTGGGCGGCGGCGCTGGCGATGGCCCTGTTCGGTTTTTCGCCGCTCTCCGTCGTGCTCCAGCGCGAGATCTTCCTCGACAACATCGCCGTGATGTGGATGCTGCTGGCCTTCTGCCTGGCGGCCTCGCCCAGCCGGCATCTGTGGCACCACTTCGCCGCGGGCATCACCGGCGCCGTCTCCGTGCTGACCAAGGAGACGATGCTGCTGGTGCTGCCGGCGCTGCTGGTGACGATGTGGCGGCACAGCCACCGCGACACCCGCAAGTTCGCGGTCACCGGCGCGATCACGGCATGCGCGCTGATCGGCCTGTCGTACCCGCTCTTCGCGCTGCTGAACAACGAGCTGTTCCCGGGCGAAGGCCATGTGTCGCTGATCGACGGGATCACGTACCAGATGAGCCGCGAGGGCTCGGGCTTCATCCTCGACGACGGCTCCGGCTCCAACGGGGTGCTCCGCTCCTGGCTGTACTACGACACGGTGCTGCCGCTCGGCGGGCTGGCCGGTACCGCGCTGCTGCTGCTCACGGTGGGCTGGTCGGTCACGGCGCGCGCGCTGGCGGGCCCGGCGCTGGTGGTGGCGATCCTCGCGGTCGTCGCGATGCGTCCCTCGGGCTATCTCCCGGCGATGTACGTCATCCAGGCCCTGCCGTTCCTGGCGCTGGTCCTGGCGGGCGGTGCGGCGAGCGTGGCCCATGCCGTGCTCCGCCGGGCGCCGGCCGGGCAACTCCCGCCCGGCGGGCCGCGCCGGCCGGCGTCGGGCCGCCTCGCCCGAGGCGCGCGACTCGGCCTCGCCGGCCTGCTGGCCGCCGGCGCGGCCGCGTACGTCGGGCCCCACTGGTACGAAGGCAACCGCGCCGCCCTCACCGTTGATGCCAATGCCCCCTACCGCGCCGCCGCCGCGTGGATGCGACACGAGGTCGACGACCCGGCGCGGACCCGTGTCCTCGTGGACGACGCCCTCTGGCTGGATCTCGTCCACGACGGTTTCGAACCCGGCACCGGGGCGATCTGGTTCTACAAGGCGGACCTCGACCCGGCCGTGACGAAGACCATGCCGCGCGGCTGGCGCGACCTGGACTACGTCGTCTCCTCCCCGACCGTACGGCGCGACGCCGTCGACCTGCCCAACGTCAGGTCCGCACTGGAGCATTCGACGCCGGTCGCCGTCTTCGGCACGGGCGAGGACCGCATCGAGATCCGCCGGATCGGCACCGCTGGAGGCGCACAGTGACCACTCCCCGTACGGGCGCCGGTGAACTCGGCGATCCGGAGCTGAGCGGTGCCCAGGTCGCCGAGCCCGGCGCCGTCACCATCGTCGTCCCGACGTTCAACGAGTCGGGCAACATCCGTGAACTGCTGCGCAGGCTGACCGAGTCGGTGCCCGCGCGGCTGCCCTGCGAGGTCCTGTTCGTCGACGACTCCACCGACGACACCCCAAACGTCATCCGCGACGCCGCGCAGGACTGCCCGTTCCCCGTCGACGTGCTGCACCGGGACACCCCGGACGGAGGGCTCGGCGGCGCGGTCGTGGAGGGCATACGGAAGGCGGGGTCCGGCTGGATCGTCGTCATGGACGCCGATCTCCAGCATCCGCCCGCCCTCGTTCCCGAGTTGGTGGCGGCGGGCGAGCACACGGGCGCGGATCTCGTCGTCGCCAGCCGCTACATCCGCGGCGGCAGCCGTGAGGGCCTCGCCGGCGGCTACCGCATCGCCGTCTCGCGCGGCGCGACGTGGCTGACCAGAGTCTTGTTCCCGCGACGGCTGCGCGGGATCAGCGATCCGATGAGCGGCTTCTTCGCGATCCGGCGCAGCGTGGTGACGGCGGACGCGCTGAAACCGCTCGGCTGCAAGATCCTGCTCGAACTGGCGGTGCGCTGCCGCCCCGAGCGGGTCGTCGAGGTGCCGTTCGTCTTTCAGGACCGGTTCGCCGGCGAGTCCAAGTCGACGGCCAGGGAGGGGACGCGCTTCCTCGGCCATCTCGCCGGGCTGCGCACCGCGGCCCCGATGGCCAGGATGTTCGCGTTCGGGCTGATCGGCCTCACGGGTTTCGTACCGAACCTGCTCGCGCTGGATCTGCTGACCGGTGGGGGCATGCACTACCTCCCGGCCGAGGTCGTGGCCAACCAGTTCGGGGTGGTCTGGAACTTCCTGCTGATCGAGGTGTTGCTGTTCCGCGATCGCAGACGCCACCGGCACTGGGCGGACCGGGCCGGCCGCTTCGCGCTGCTCGCCAACGCGGATCTGCTGCTGCGCATCCCGCTGATCGCGCTGTTGGTGTCCTGGCTCGGCATGGCGGTGCTGCCGGCGACGGCCCTGGCGCTGCTGACCACGTTCGTCCTGCGGTTCGCCGCGACGGAGGCGCTGGTCTACCTGCCCCGCAGGAGGAGCCCCGCCGGCGTCGCGCGGACCGACGCGCCCGCCGGGACCTGACCATCCGACGCGCCCGCCGGGACGTGAACCACCCGACGTCACCCCCGGGGGGACCTGACCCATCCGACGCGCCCCGCCGGGACCTGCACCACCCGACCTCACCCCCGGACCTGCACCACCCCCCGTCACCCCCGGGACCTCTGGAAGAGAGCCGTACGAAGGGAACCGCCATGTCTCCACCGACCAGGACCCCCCGCCGCCGCAGGCGCAGAACCGCGCTGCTCGCCGTCACCGCCATGACCACGGCTCTGCTGGTCTCCGCCCCGCATGCCGCCCAGGCCGGGCCGCCGAACCTGATCTCCAACCCGGGCTTCGAGACGGCCGGCACCGCTGACATGCCGGCCTGCTGGTCGAAGTCCGGCTGGGGCGACAACGACTACACCTTCGAGACGGTCGCCGACGCGCACTCGGGCACGAAGGCGATGAAGGTGTCGCTGACCCGCCGTGTCGACGGCGACCGCAAGGCCCTGATCACCGAGACCACGGCCTGCGCGCCGACCGTGGTGCCGGAACGGCAGTACGACCTGGCCCTCTGGTACAAGTCCACCACCCCCGACACCTCCGTCACGCTCTTCCGGTACGACACGGCGGCCGGCTGGCAGTACTGGACCGACCTCAAGACCCTCGAGATGAGCGCCGACTACACGCGCGCCGAGGTCCGCACCCCCGCCGTCCCGCCCGGCACCGAGCGGATCGCCTGGGGTGTCTCGGTGTACGGCACCGGCTCCGTCACCACCGACGACTACGTGATGGAGGAGGTGACGGTCCCCGCCCCGGAACCGGACTGCACGGGCACGGCGGAGGAGTGCCTGAAGGGCCGCTGGGACGTCCTGCCGGTGCAGAACCCGGTGCGCTCCATGCACTCGGTGGTCATGCACAACGGCAAGGTCCTCGTCATCGCGGGATCCGGCAACGACCCGGCGCTCTTCGAGGCCGGCAGCTTCACATCGGCCGTGTACGACCCGGCGGCCGGCACCTTCCGTACGATCCCCACCCCCGTCGACATGTTCTGCGCCGGCCATGTGCAGCTCCAGGACGGCAAGATCCTGATCATGTCCGGCAACAAGGGCTATCCGTCCGCCGACGGCACGATCGGCTACCAGGGGCTCAAGGACTCGTTCGTCTTCGACCCGGAGACCGAGACCTACACCCGCACGAACGACATGAACGGCGGCCACTGGTACCCGTCGGCGACGATCCTCGGCAACGGTGACGTCATCTCCTTCGGCGGTCTGAAGGAGGACTCCACCGGCAATGTGACGGCCGAGAAGTTCTCCGCCGCGCAGAACAAGTGGCTGCCCATGAACGAGGTCAACCAGACCTGGTCGTACTGGGGCCTGTACCCGTCGATGATCCTGATGCAGGACGGCCGGCTCTTCTACTCCGGCAGCCACGTCTTCGGCAACGGGACATCCGGCAGCGGCGCCTCGATCTACGACTACGAGGCCAACACCATCACCGACGTGCCCGGCCTGCAGGCCAAGGACGAGCGCGACGAGTCGGCGAGCGTGCTGCTGCCGCCCGCGCAGGACCAGCGGGTGCTCACCATCGGCGGCGGCAACAACGAGACCAACCCCGTCGCCAACCGCTACACCGACATCATCGACCTGAAGGAGCCGAATCCGGCCTACGTGCACGGCCCGCTGCTGCCGCAGGGCGAGGTCGACCAGGGCCAGGGACGCCGCCCGCAGACCGGCGCCGAGGGCAAGATGTACGTCTCCGCGGTGCTGCTGCCCGACGGCAGGGTCTTCGAGACCGGCGGTGCCCTGCACGACCGGGCCGACCCGGTGTACGAGGCGTCGTTCTTCGACCCGGTGACCAACACGTACGAGGCGGGGCTCGCGACCGACCCCGTCCCGCGCGGCTACCACTCGTCGTCGTTCCTGCTGCCCGACGGGCGGGTGATGTCGGTCGGCGACAACCCGGGCAACGGCACGTACAACCACAACGTGTCGGTCTACACACCGCCGTATCTGCTCAAGGGACCGCGCCCGCAGATCACTTCGGTGATCGACGGCGAGTGGACCTACGGCGACACCCAGCGGATCACGGTCGACCGGCCCATCGTCAAGGCGGAGCTGATCCGCCCGGCGGCGGTGACCCACTCCTCCGACCCCAACCAGCGTTTCGTCGACCTGCCCATGACCGTCGACGGCAACAACGTCGACCTCAACGTCACCAGCAATCCGAACCTGGCACCGCCCGGCTGGTACATGCTGTTCGCCGTCGACGCGAACGGCGTGCCCTCGGTGGCCGAGTGGGTCCACCTCGGCGGACCGCAGGCCATGACCGCGGCCTCTGCGGACGCTCCCTCCGCGCATGTCCACGACTTCGCGGACGATCTGGGCAGTGCGCCGAAGAAGCCGCTGAAGAAGCGGGACTCGGTGTCCGTCGACCCGCAGATCTCGGGTTGCGACCGGCACTACGGCAACGCGGGGGTCTGCGTCCCGACCGTCTTCCCCAAGAAGGTGAAGCGGACCACCGCGGCCCGTTGCGCCTGGCTGGCCGAGCACGACTACGGCCGCCTGAAGGTCAACGGCGGCGACGACCCGCTGCGGCTCGATCCGAACCGGGACGGCGTGGCGTGCGGAAAGGGGGACGTACGCAGGCGGTGAGCGACGGCCGGTGAGCCAGTGTGCCCGGGCCCTGTCCGCCGATCGGCGGACAGGGCCCGCACCCTTCGCGCGGCCGGCTCCGGGTGCCGTGGCGCCCGGAGCCGGGCCTGCCCCGGGGTGCCCCGGAGCCCTGTCTGCCCCGGGGCCCGGCTCGCGGGCCGTCCCCGCACCCCGTCCTGGCGCCGGATGTGCGGACGCGGCGTCAGATGCGGTGCACGGTGTGCAGTGTCCTGGCGTACGTGCCCGTGCCGTCCAGCAGCGACGCGCCGCCCAGGTCGGACATCGTCGGCCCGTTGACGGTCTTGCGGCTGGACAGGAAGCGGCGCCGGCCGGCCGCGTCCTCACCCAGGTGGATGCCGACGTGGTCGACCGTGGCGCTTTCGTCGTCGTCGCCCGAGTCCGCGTTGAACAGCACCAGGTCTCCGGGTTGCAGCTGCGCCGCGGCGGGCGGCCGGGTGCCGTCGGTCCGGTCGATGCGCACCCCGGGCGCGTGGTCGGCCATGTGCCGGGACTTGCGCGGGAGCCGGGTGCCGGACGTGTCCTCGCCCGCGGCCAGCGGCACGCCCATGTGGTAGCCGTAGACCATGCGCGTGTAGCCCGAGCAGTCGAGGTTGCCGCCCTGCTTGCTGGACGGTCCGGTCCGGGTGCCGTCGGGGAAGGTCCAGCCGAGGTTCATGTACTCGTGGAAGTCGGCGCCTTCGTAGCGGTCGCCCTGCGGGTTCAGGTAGCCGTACCCGGCCTCGCCCAGCACCTGCTTGTCCTTCGCCGGTCCCGATCCGCTCGTCACCGCGGGGGCGCCGGCCAGGAACATGGCGGCGTGGGCGAGGACGTCCGGGGCGGTGGAGCCTGCCCAGCCGCGTATCGTCCCCTCCAGTTCGGGCGTCCAGTTCCCGTCGAAGGGCTCCGGCAGCACCCGCACCCAGTGCCGGTGCGTGACGCTGGGCGGCGCCTCCCAGGTGGCGGCGTCGACCTGGAAGCGGCTGACGGTCAGCCTGACGGGCAGATTGGTGCAGCCGTCGTTGGCGAGTGCCCGCAGGCCGACCCGGCCGGCGCCGAACGTGGCGTCGCCGACGTCGACGGCCCAGGCGGTCGGCTCCGCGAGCTCCGACCGCCATGCCTTGGCCCGGATGCGGGTCCCCTCGCGGCGTACCCGGATCGTCCAGTCGGTCCCGGCGGGCACGTCCGTCGCCAGGGTCTGCGCCGGAACCAGTTGGGTGACCGCGTCGTCGACCTCCTTCTCGACCCGCAGCTGCACCGCACCCGAGGTGACGAAGGAGAGCCTGGCCCGGTAGTTGTTGTGGGTGTTCTGGTAGCCGAAGGACAGCGCGTACGAACATGCCTGACCGGTCGGCACCTTGTCGAAGCGGGCCACGGAGCGCACGTCGACGTCGGTGATGTCGTCGTCGCGCACACTGGCGTGACGGCTCGCGTAGTCGGTGCTGAGGGTGATGATGCCGGCGCCGGGCACGACCGAGTAGTCGCTCTCGTCGGGCCCGAGCGTGGACCAGCTGCCGCCGCCCGGTGTGCTGCCCCAGTAGCGGCGCTCCGCCGCGGGCAGCGACAGATCGGGCAGGGTGCGCGCGAAGTCGTCCGCGTAGGGCTTCTTGTTCTCGGTGAACGTTCTTTCCGGGCCGGGCAGTACGACCGTCCGGGCGCCGTGGGTGAGCAGTGCGACGCGTTCGCCGTCCGAGGTGATCTCGGTACGCGCCGGCGTCCCCGGCAGCACGGTGGCGGTGAGCGGGGTGTGCAGCGTCAGCGGGGTGAAGTACGAGGCGTCCAGCGGGGCCTGAATCACGGACGAGCGGGCGGTGTCCAGCCCGGCCGGGGCGGCGAGCGGTGCGGCGGCCAGGACGCCCTGGGCGGCCGGGGCGGCGCGGGCCGGGGTGGTGGCCAGGGCGCCGAGCGGTACGGAGGCTGCGGTGGCGGCGAAGACGGTCAGAAGACCGCGCCGTGAGGTGTTCGACATGTGGTCATGATCGGGTAGCGGGGCGCCGCCGGTGACGGCGGCCCCGGATCGCAACTCCCGCCCCCGCCCGGCGGTCAGAGCCGCAGGCCGCCCTCGAGCACGTCCAGCGTGCGGTTCACCAGCGCGACCAGGTCGTCCTGCTGGCCGCGCTCGCCCCAGTGGATCAGTGCCTCGCGCAGGGCGGCCATGACGGCCGCGGTGAAGACCCGTACCTCCAGGTCGTCCGGTTCCCGGCCGGCCCGGTCGGCGATCGGGCGGGCGAGCAGTTGGGAGGTCTCGGCCATCGTCTCGGTCATCCGGGCGCGCAGGGCGGGGACCTCCAGCATCAGCCGGGTGCGTACCCGCATCTCCTCCGGCTCGTTCTCCAGGATCCCGGCGACGGCACCGGCCAGGATGATCCGCAGGGACTCGAGCGGTGGTTCGTCGGCCGGCCGAGCCCGCAGCACCGCCTCCATGACCGGGTCGTACTCGTCGGTGAGGACGATGTCTTCCTTGGTGGGGAAGTAGCGGAAGACGGTCGAGGGCGAGACCTCGGCCGCCGCCGCGATCTGCTCGACGGTGGTCGCCTCGTAACCCTGTTCGGCGATCAGCCGGTACGTGGCCTTGCGGATCGCGATACGGGTCTTGAGCTTCTTGCGCTCCCGCAGCCCCAGCGGGGGCTGGTGCTGTTCGAAGGGCAGAGGTGCGGTGCCGGCCATGGTCGTCATTGTCGGGCATCGGCCCCCGGCCGGGCCACGGGGGCGAGGGCGCCGGCCGCCTTCGGCAGCAGGGCCGCCGCGAGGAGCGCCGTGATCAGTGCGGCGATCCCGCAGGCCAGCAGCACCACCGCACCTCCTTTGGAGAGTTGGTGTCAAGTGACAGTAACTCTCAAAAGGAAGTGTGGGTCAATATGTGGTTCGGGTCCCCGTGGTCGGGTGCCGCCTCAGGAGTGCTGGTACGCCACCAGGGAGATCCCGACGTAGTGCACGATGAACGCCGCGAGCGTCAGGGAGTGGAACACCTCGTGGAAGCCGAACCAGCGGGGTGACGGATTCGGGCGCTGCAGTCCGTAGATCACGCCGCCCGCGCTGTAGAGCAGGCCGCCGACTATCACCAGGACCAGTACCGCGATGCCGCCCTCGCGCATGAAGTCGGGCAGGAAGAACACGGCGGCCCAGCCCATGGCGATGTAGCAGGGCGTGTAGAGCCAGCGGGGGGCGCCGACCCAGAGGACCCGGAAGGCGATGCCCGCGACCGCCGCCCCCCAGACCGCCCACAGCAGTACGCGCCCGGTGGAGTCGGGGAGCAGGAGCAGCGTGAGCGGGGTGTAGGTGCCGGCGATGATCAGGAAGATGTTGGCGTGGTCCAGCCGGCGGAGCACCGCCGTGGCGCGTGGTCCCCAGTCGCCGCGGTGGTAGAGCGCGCTCACGCCGAAGAGCAGGCACGCGGTCAGGACGTAGATGCCGCACGCGACCTTGGCGCGGGTAGAGTCTGCGCGCGCCGTGAGGACGATTCCGGCGATCACCACGGCGGGGAACATGCCCGCGTGCAACCAGCCGCGCATCCTCGGCTTCACCGGGGGCGGGTCGATCTCGGTCACTTCGGGTGTGGCTGCATCCATGTCCGCATGCTATCTACGCGACCGCAGGGGGCTGGGGGAGTGGCCATGCTCACGTGAGAGGGGCTCTGGACATATGGGCATTCGCCATCGATGATCAGATGAGTGCGGTCGGCACCGGATGAGCGCCAGCCAAAAGTAGGTACGAAGCATCCGGGTCGCAGCCCCCACGGGGCACAAACCAACAGAACCCCTCATTTAGGAGCGATCGTGGCGCGCGACATCGCGGCTCCCAGCGTCCCCACCCAGCACCAGGAGCTGATCTCCTGGGTCGATGAGATCGCTGCCATCACGCAGCCGGACGCCATCGTCTGGTGTGACGGCTCGGAAGCCGAGTACGAGCGGCTGGCCGAGGAGCTGGTGGCCAAGGGCACGTTCAAGAAACTGGACCCGATCAAGCGCCCCAACTCGTACTACGCCGCCTCCGACCCCACCGACGTCGCCCGCGTGGAGGACCGCACCTTCATCTGCTCCGAGAAGGAAGAGGACGCCGGCCCCACGAACCACTGGAAGGCCCCGGCGGAGATGAAGGATGTCTTCGCGGGCGAGAAGGGCATCTTCCGCGGCTCGATGAAGGGCCGCACGATGTACGTCGTGCCCTTCTGCATGGGCCCGCTCGGCTCTTCGCTGTCCGCCATCGGCGTCGAGATCACCGACTCCGCGTACGTCGCCGTCTCCATGCGCACCATGACCCGCATGGGGCAGTCCGTCCTCGACGAGCTCGGCACCGACGGCTTCTTCGTCAAGGCCGTCCACACGCTGGGTGCGCCGCTGGAGGAAGGCCAGGAGGACGTCCCGTGGCCGTGCAACTCCACCAAGTACATCTCGCACTTCCCCGAGACCCGTGAGATCTGGTCCTACGGCTCCGGCTACGGCGGCAACGCCC
Source organism: Streptomyces sp. NPDC048389 (assembly GCF_040706335.1). Lineage (NCBI taxonomy): Bacteria > Bacillati > Actinomycetota > Actinomycetes > Kitasatosporales > Streptomycetaceae > Streptomyces > Streptomyces sp. NPDC048389. The sequence continues at coordinate 51,513 of NZ_JBEZKP010000012.1, forward strand.
TGCTCGGCAAGAAGTGCTACGCGCTGCGTATCGCCTCTGTCATGGCCCGTGACGAGGGCTGGCTCGCCGAGCACATGCTGATCCTCAAGCTCACCCCGCCGCAGGGCGAGTCGAAATACGTCGCCGCCGCCTTCCCGTCGGCCTGCGGCAAGACCAACCTGGCCATGCTGGAGCCCACGATCTCCGGCTGGACGGTCGAGACCATCGGCGACGACATCGCCTGGATGCGTTTCGGCGAGGACGGCCGGCTCTACGCGATCAACCCCGAGGCCGGCTTCTTCGGCGTCGCGCCCGGCACCGGCGAGCACACCAACGCCAATGCCATGAAGACCCTCTGGGGCAACGCCGTCTTCACCAACGTCGCGCTCACCGACGACGGCGACATCTGGTGGGAGGGCATGACCGAGGAGTCGCCCAAGCACCTCACGGACTGGAAGGGCAACGACTGGACGCCGGATTCCGAGACCCCGGCCGCCCACCCCAACGCCCGCTTCACCGTGCCCGCCTCGCAGTGCCCGATCATCGCGCCCGAGTGGGAGGACCCGAAGGGCGTGCCCATCTCGGCGATCCTCTTCGGCGGCCGCCGCGCCTCCGCCGTCCCGCTGGTGACCGAGTCCTTCGACTGGAACCACGGTGTCTTCCTCGGCGCGAACGTCGCCTCCGAGAAGACCGCCGCCGCCGAGGGCAAGGTCGGCGAACTGCGCCGCGACCCGTTCGCCATGCTGCCGTTCTGCGGCTACAACATGGGCGACTACATGGGCCACTGGATCAAGGTCGGCGCCGCCGCGGCAGCCAAGGGTGACGCCGCCAAGCTGCCCAAGATCTACTACGTCAACTGGTTCCGCAAGAACGACGCGGGCAAGTTCGTCTGGCCGGGCTTCGGCGAGAACAGCCGCGTCCTGAAGTGGATCGTGGAGCGCCTCGAGGGCAAGGCCGAGGGAGTGGAGACCCCGATCGGCATCGTGCCGACGCGGGACGCGCTCGACACCGAGGACCTGGACCTGCCGGCCGAGGACCTCGACTTCCTGCTCAAGGTCGACGCCGAGGTCTGGCGCGAGGAGGCCGCTCTGGTCCCCGAGCACCTCAACACCTTCGGCGACCACACGCCCAAGGAGCTGTGGGACGAGTACCGCGCGCTGGTGTCGCGTCTCGGCTGACCCGCCCGGCTCGTGGCGGGCCGCCCGACATCCGCCCTGACCTGTGGAATCACGAACGATCCGCCACGTGAACACGGCCCCCGGAGCCCCCTCGGGCTCCGGGGGCCGCACGGTGCCCCGAGTTCCGGCGCGTCGTCTTGAGCCGGCAGACGGCTCGGCACCGGGACCCGTCGTCCGCCCCGGTCGGGACCGACGGGACGTCAACCGTCCGAGACCGGCCCCGGACCCGCGCGATGTGCCGCACACGGTGTCGTACGGCGGCGACGACCTGCACACCATGCCGTACGTGGAGACGACCTGCGCACGGCCCAGCGAGGCGTCGGCGGCCAACGCCGCCCGCCTCGCCGTGGGTCTGGACCGTCCGCCGGGCGAAGAGATGGACCGGTTCCTTCGTGTACACGAAGGCCGCCCCTCGCACGCCGAGGCCCTCGCCAGTCTCGCCCGCCACGGCCGTGTGAACGGTCGACGCCGGGCGCTCGCCCACCTGTTCGCGAAGCAGGCGGCGCGCATCCCGTACCCGGACGACATCCTGTTCGTCGAGCGCGACTGGTACGCGTGGCGAGCGCTCGACGAACTCGCCATCGCGGGCTACTGGGTCGGGGAGTACGAGGAGTCGGAACAGTGCTGCGAACGGCTGCTCGAAGGCGGCAAGTTGCCCGAGGACCAGCGTGATCGCGTGACCCGCAATCTGGAGTTCGCACGGAGCGGGCTCGGCGGCCGGAAGCGGGTGGGCGCCTGATCCGGCGGCTGCGCTCGTAGGTGGCACCCGGTCCGCGGCCTCCCCGGCCGCGGACCGAGGCCGTTCAGGGGGCGCCGACCAGTTGCTGGTTCCCCAGCGCGGCGGTGTGGGCGTCCATCCGCTCCGCGGACAGGATCGCGGCGGCGGTGTCGGCACGCGAGGCGGCGACGACGAGGGCGCGGCCGGCGAGGGCGTGGGCACGCCGGTGCAGGGTGGCCGGGTCGGCGCCGCTGAGGCCCGCGTGTCGGGCGGGCGGGGCGCCGCGCAGCCTGGAGACCTGCTCGGCGATGGCCTGTGCCGCCTGGTCGAGCCCGAGCTCGTCGGTCACGGCCAGCAGCGCGGCGAGGTGGCCCGCGAGCTGGATGTCCAGTTCTTCTTCGCGGGAGCGGTGAGGGTACTGCGCCTCGTCGGCCATCGAGTGGACCGACTTGGTGCGGATCGGCTCGTACATGGGGATGGCCTCCTGCTCACGGTCAGGAGACCATCCTACATTGGATTCAGTCTAAAGTTGAGCCCGGTCGGGAGTGGCTCGTGTGCGGCGCCTACGGCTGCCCGTATCCGTCAAGGAACGTCCCGATCCGCGTCACGGCGTCCGCCAGGTCCTTCGTCGTCGGCAACGTCACGATCCGGAAGTGGTCGGGCTCCGGCCAGTTGAAGCCCGTGCCGTGCACGACCATGATCTTCTCGGCCCGCAGGAGGTCCAGCACCATCTGCCGGTCGTCCTTGATCTTGTAGACCTTGGGGTCGAGCCGCGGGAACAGATACAGCGCCCCCTTCGGCTTCACACAGGTCACGCCGGGGATCTGCGTCAGCAGGTCGTACGCGACATCGCGCTGCTCCAGGATCCGCCCGCCCGGCAGCACCAGGTCCTCGATCGACTGCCGGCCGCCCAGCGCGGTGGCCACCGCGTGCTGCGAGGGCATGTTCGCGCACAGGCGCATGTTGGCCAGGATCGTCAGGCCCTCGATGTAGGAGGACGCGTGCGCCTTGGGGCCGCAGACCGCCATCCAGCCGGAGCGGTATCCGGCCACCCGGTAGTTCTTGGACAGCCCGTTGAAGGTGAGGACCATCAGGTCGGGGGCGATCGCGGCGGTGGGGGTGTGCGTGGCGCCGTCGTACAGGATCTTGTCGTAGATCTCGTCCGAGCAGACCACCAGATTGTGCCGCCGGGCGATCTCGGTGAGGCTGCGCAGCATCTCGTCGTCGTAAACGGCGCCGGTCGGGTTGTTCGGGTTGATGATCACGATCGCCTTGGTGCGGTCGGTGATCTTGCGCTCGATGTCCGCCAGGTCGGGCATCCAGTCGGACTGCTCGTCGCACCGGTAGTGCACGGCCGTGCCGCCCGACAGAGAGACGGACGCCGTCCACAGGGGGTAGTCCGGGGCCGGTACGAGGACCTCGTCGCCGTCGTCGAGCAGTGCCTGCATCGACATCTGGATCAGCTCGGAGACGCCGTTGCCGAGATAGACGTCCTCGACGTCGAGCTCGATGCCCTTCGTCTGGTAGTGCTGCATCACCGCCCGCCGCGCCGACAGCAGCCCCTTCGCGTCCCCGTACCCATGGGCGGTGCTGAGGTTGCGGAGCATGTCCTCGAGGATCTCCGGCGGGGACTCGAAGCCGAAGGCCGCCGGGTTGCCGGTGTTCAGCTTGAGGATGCGATGACCTGCTGCCTCCAGCCGCATCGCCTCCTCGAGGACCGGGCCCCGGATTTCGTAACAGACGTTTGCGAGCTTCGTGGACTGGATCACCTGCATGCCCGTGAGCTTACGGGCGCGTCGGGATGATCGCTCCGCTTTTCGGGCCGCGCGGGGCGCAGGGTGAATGTCCGCTTTGTGCTTTCCGGGGTGGCGGCGCCCCGACCCCTTGGAAACCGCAGCGAGGAGCACCGGCCGCCTGCGAAACCGGCCGTGGCCCGGGCGGGTGTTGCCCTCGTCACGTGCGGTACTGTTGCTCGCCCGAGCAGTGCTCCCGGTGATCCGGGGCAGTGCCTTCGCGACCGAGGAGGTGAGACCCATTCCCGCGACAGCAGGCTGGGTGCCCTCATCCCACAGCCGAGCGGTCCACCTGGCCTAGGTGACCGCGAGGGCGCCCTCGTTGGTGCCCCGAAAGGCTTTCATGTCGGTCTCCGAGCTGTACCCACCCCACTCCGCCGTCGTCTCCGCCCTGCGTTCGGCAGGCTGTGTCTTCGCGGAGGACGAGGCGGTCCTGCTGGTCTCCGCCGCCCGCGACCGCGGCGAACTCGCCGCCATGGTCGAGCGGCGCGTGATCGGCCTTCCCCTGGAGCATGTACTCGGCTGGGCCGAGTTCCACGGCCGGCGGATGGCCGTCGATCCCGGTGTCTTCGTACCCCGCCGCCGCAGCGAGTTCCTCGTCGACCGGGCCCTGGCGCTCGCCCCGCCCCGCCCCGTCGTCGTCGACCTGTGCTGCGGTTCAGGAGCGCTGGGCGCGGCGGTGCTCCACACCCTCGGGGCCGGTGAACTGCACGCCGCCGACATCGAGCCGGCCGCCGTGCGCTGCGCCCGCCGCAACGTCGAGCCGGTCGGCGGGCGGGTCTACGAGGGGGACCTCTACGCGCCGCTGCCCGGCCGGCTGGCCGGCCGCGTCGACGTGCTCATCGCCAACGCCCCGTACGTACCGAGCGGCGAGATCGGGCTGCTGCCCCCCGAGGCCCGCGACCACGAGCCGCTGGTGGCCCTGGACGGCGGTGCGGACGGGCTCGACATCCAGCGGCGGGTGACCGCGCAGGCCCGGCGTTGGCTCGCGCCCGGCGGTGCGCTGCTCATCGAGACGAGCGGGCGGCAGGCGCCGCGGACCGAGGCCGCGTTCACCGGCCACGGCCTCGGTGCCCGGGTGGCCGTCTGCGAGGAGCGGGACGCGACCGTCGTGATCGGGACGAGGCCGGACGACGGCTGAACAGCGGGGCCGCGTGATCCCGTTGAGCCGCGATCCCCGCGCGTCCTGTGCCGCGATCCCCGCGCGTCCTGTGCCGCGAATCCCGCGCGTCGCCGTCTGCGCGGCGCACGCACGCATGGAAGGGCCCCGGGAGCGAGCGAGTCGCTCTCCGGGGCCCTTCCGGACCGATCAGGCGTTGACGCAGGCGTTGCCCGCCGCCGGGTTGAGCAGACCGATGACGTTGATGGAGTTGCCACAGACGTTGACCGGGACGTGGACCGGGACCTGGATGACGTTCCCGGACAGGACGCCCGGGGAGCCGACGGCGGCACCGTTGGCACCCGCGTCGGCCATGGCAGGCGCGGCGCTGCCCAGGGCCATGACGATGCCTGCCGCAACGGCTGCGGCCTTCATGTGCTTCATTTCGATCCTTTCAGCAGTGGCGCCATGCGCAGACACGACCTTCGCGCTACGCCGCCGGACGATTTCCGGGCATGCCCCTCTGCGGAACGAGTGACGAGATGATTCCCGCCGGGAACCCGTTCGGAGACGGGCAGTTCGAAAAGTCACTCGTATGCCTCACGAGTCATTCTTCGAACCGTGGTGCGGATTGCGTGGAAGAATTCCATTGTCTGACTGCCGATTTGCATTTCCGCGCCGACATGCCGCCGCGCACGCGCCGACACGCCCCGCGCACGACGCCGCCCCCGGGCGCGGGATGCGCTCGGGGGCGGGGCCGGGGAGGGCGCGACGACGGCTAGTCGATGGCGGAGCCGTTGCCCGACAGGACCGGGATGTCGCTGAGGATGTGCGACAGCGGCTCGTCACCCTTGGCCTGGGTGGAGTTCTCGACGCACTGCTGGTTCTGCGGGGCCGACAGGATCGGGATGTCCTGGACGCCGATGTTCAGGAGGCCGACGACGCTCTGGACGTTGGCCTTGGCCGGGAGGCCGATGCAGGGCTTGTTCAGCGAGCCCTGGATGAGGCTCATCTGCGGGCTCATGTCGCCGTAGGTGGCGGAGTTGCCGTACTCCTGCGAGGCGAAGTTGCCGCTCGCGGAGTTGGTGCCGCCGTCGTTGCCGAGAGCCAGAGCCTGGGGGGCCATCATCGCACCCGCGCCCGCCATCGATGCGGTGACCATGGCCGTCGTCAGAATCTTCTTGATCACTTACTTGTCCCTTTTCGCTATGAACGCTCGAACGCGGAGCAGCCTGATCAACTGCGCAGGCCCAGTTTGGTTCCGGTCGTTCACCCGAATGCCGTAACGGGTGGCCGGCTGGTGCACAATTGGCGACCCTGTAAGCCAATCGATCGGTGAATTCAATATGACAATTATGGCGACCGGGTCGGTGTCCGCCGAGGAGAAGGGCCGGCGACAGGCCGTCAGGGAGGGGGTCGGCGGCAGCCGGTCCCTCGCATGGCTGCTCGTGGTCACGGGTGCGGCGGGACTGCTGTCGGCGTGGGTGATCACCCTCGACAAGATCAAGCTGGCGGAGGATCCGGGATTCAAACCTGGCTGCAGCCTCAACCCCGTGGTGTCGTGCGGCAGCGTCATGGAGAGCGCCCAGGCGGCGGCCTTCGGCTTCCCCAACCCGATGCTCGGCCTGGCGACGTACCCGGTGGTGATCGGCATCGGCACGGCTCTGCTGTCCGGCGCCCGCTTCGGACGGGCGTACTGGCTCGGCCTGAACGCCGGCTGTCTCTTCGGCGTGGGCTTCTGCACCTGGCTGCAGTACCAGTCGCTGTACGAGATCAACGCGCTGTGCCTGTGGTGCTCGCTGGCCTGGGTCGCCACGATCTTCATGTTCTGGTACGTGACCTCGCACAACGTCCGCCAGGGTCTGCTGCCCGCCCCGGCCTGGCTGCGCGGCTTCCTCGACGAGTTCACCTGGGTGCCGCCCGTGCTGCACACCGGTGTGATCGGCATGCTGATCCTGACCCGCTGGTGGGACTTCTGGACGGCGTGACCCGGCCGGAGGGTGAGACCCGGAGGGCGAAACGGAGGACCCCGGCGGCCGATGGCCGCCGGGGTCCTTGACGTGCGGGCGCGACTAGTCGATCGCCGAGCCGTTGCCCGACAGGATCGGGATGTCGTTGAGGATGTGCGACAGCGGCTCGTCGCCCTTGGCCTGGGTGGAGTTCTCGACGCACTGCTGGTTCTGCGGGGCCGACAGGACCGGGATGTCCTGGACGCCGATGTTGACGAGGCCGACGATGCTCTGGACGTTGCCCTTGATCGGCAGGCCGATGCAGGGCTTGTTGAGCGAGCCCTGGACCAGGCTCATCTGCGGGCTCATGTCGCCGTGCGTGGCGGAGTTGCCGTAGCTCTGCGTGGCGCCGTTGCCGCTCAGCGAGTTGGTGCCGCCGTCGTTGCCGAGGGCCATAGCCTGCGGCGCCATGGCCGCGCCGGCGGCCGCCACGGAGAGCGCCAGCGCTGCCGTGGCCGTAACCTTCTTCAGCATTTTCTGTCCTTCTGTTGCATGGATGCCCGCCGTTGGAGCTCCCTGGACAACCGCCCGCCTCGGGGTTTGGTTCTCCCGGTTCACTCCAACGGCCCTGTCCCGGAAGCACCGGTTGCCGTGGCCGGGGGACGGCATGCGGGGCGGCCCCGCCGCAGGTCGCCGACGGGGCTGCCCCGGTCTGCCGCCGCTGCCGTCCGGCCGGTCAGCCGCCCAGCGAGAGGCCGCCCAGCATCGGCGTCAGCGAACCGGCCGTCTTCAGCACCTTCTCCGGTGCGTTGCCCCGCAGGTTGTTCAGCTCGACCGCGCTGCCCGCCACCTCGTTCACCGCGGAGCCCGCCTCGGCCGAATCCATCTGCGGGAGCGAAGACGCCACTTCGGCGATGCCGGCGGTGAGGCTCATGGGCGGCATGTTCGCCGAGTCGGCGGCGAAGGCGGGAGAAGTCGCCCCCAGCGCCGCCACGGAGCCCGCAACGATCGCAGCAGCCTTCGAGTACTTCATCTTTTCGAATCCCTTTCCCCGGCGGTGTTCTCCGCCGTCGACAGGAGTAACGAGCCGTCGTCGTCGGGGAAACCCCGGATCCCCGCCTTTCTCCGTCAGGCCGGGCGACGCCAAGCCGGGCCGCCGGTGGGCTCTCAACGAGCGAGCGGCGAAAGGGTTTTGCTGAATCACTCGATGGATTGTTCCCGTTCTCTTCGCTCTTACTGTCGCGCCAGCGTGAAAGGGTCGTATGCAAGGCAAATGAGATGGCCTCCAGATGGCTCCATGTGCGCGTCCTGCGTGATTTCCAGCTAGCTTTCTGACAAAGTGCACTCCTGTTTTGTCGACTTGATCGCAAATGGAGAGCCACCCATGCCGAAGTCGCCGGGCTTCGCTGCGCGAGGCGTCCTGGCAGCACTGCTCTGCACGGCGTTTTCGGCAGCTTCTCTCATGGCCGCGGCGGCCCCGGCCCCCACGCCCCCGGAAGCACCTCGGATCCCGTTCACCGAGCGCTATCACGCGGTGCACCACGGCGGAATCGTCCGGGCCGCGAACTCCGCCGTCACCTGCCGTACGCCGGAGACCTCCACCGCCACTCCCTGTTCCGCGGTCCGGCGGGGCGCACAAGGCGTCAACGGCGACTACGACATGTTCTACGTCGACCTCGACGACGACCCCAACACCTACAACTCGAGCCGAGCGCTGCTCGCCCTCCCCGCCGACTCCCGCGTGCGCTACGCCCGCCTGTACTGGGGCGGCAACCTCCGGGTCGGGGAGCAGAAACCCCCGAAGGACAACGGCCGCATCCTGGTCGCGGAACCGGGCGGCGAGTACAAGGAGGTGGTGGCGGACACCCGGATCGCGCACCGCGACACGGACGGCAGCGACGCCTACCAGGCATCCGCCGACCTCACACCCCTGGTGCGCCGCAGCGGCTCCGGATACTGGACCGTCGCCCAGATCAACGTGGCGAGGGGCCACTCCGAAGCAGGCGCCTGGGGCGGCTGGACACTGGTCGTCGCGTACGAGAAGGACGACGAACCGCTGCGCGAACTCTCCATCAGAGACGGCTTCGAGACCCTCGGTCCCGGCCGTCCGGACCACTCGCTGACACTCACCGGCCTGCGGATCCGGCCGGGCGCCTCCGGGTACGCCGGGCTCGTCGCCTACAACGGCGACCGCGCCGCACACGGCGACGGCGCCGCACACGGCGACTCGGCCGGTGTACGGGCCGGCGGCGGAAAACCCCTCGCACTCACCGACTCCGCCAATCCGGCGGACGACGTGATGAATTCGACCATCACCGACCTCGGCACGACAGTGAGCGGACGGCGGCCCGCCCACGTCAACACCCTCGGCTACGACTCCGACCTGTTCGACATCGGCCCCGCACTGGCGGGCGGAGCCGATTCCCTGACCTTCCGGTTCGGCGCCGGGAAACGCGGTCATTTCCTCGGGGTCCTCTTTCTCCAGGCCGACGCGCGCCGCTGATCGCCGATTTACGCATCTACAGTCCACCGCGCTCGAAGAAGGCCGCACGTGCTGCAAAGAAACCGGACTGAGAAGAGCCGACTCACGGTGTTCCACCTGGTTCAGCCGGTGGACGGCGGAGTCGCACGAGTCGTCACCGACCTTGTCACGCAACAGGTCCGGGCGGGCATCCGCCCCGTCGTCGCGTGCCCCCCGCAGGGCCGGCTGCCGGGCCTTGCGGCACAGGCCGGTGCCGTCGTGCACCCCTGGCCGGCCGACCGGGCGCCAGGGCCGCGGCTCGCCGCGGAGGTACGTACCGCGGCCCGGCTGATCCGCGACAGCGGACCGCACGTCGTGCACGCGCACAGCGCCAAGGCCGGTCTCGCCGGACGGCTCGCGGTACGCGGCCGGGTGCCGACGGTCTTCCAGCCGCACGCCTGGTCGTTCGACGCCGTAAAGGGCAGCACCGCCGAACTGGCCCTGACCTGGGAGCGGTACGGCACCCGCTGGAGCACCCGCACCCTGTGCGTCAGCGAGAGCGAGCGCCGCGCCGGGGAGGCGGCCGGCATCCGGGCCCACTGGTCGGTGATCCGCAACGGCATCGACCTCGCCCACTTCACCGCCCCCACCGGCGGCGGCCGGGCCGCGGCCCGCTCGTCGCTGCCCGAGCCGTTCCGCGTACCGGCGGACACGCCCCTCGCCGTCTGCGTCGGCAGGCTCTGCCGGCAGAAGGGCCAGGACGTGCTCCTGCGGGCCTGGCCCGCCGTGACGGCAGCGGTCCCCGGCGCCCGGCTGGTGCTGGTCGGCGACGGGCCGGACGGGACGGAGCTGCGGCGCGGCGCACCGCCGGGCGTGCTCTTCGCCGGCGACCGCGCGGACACCCGGCCGTGGCTGCACGCCGCGGACGCGGCCGTGCTCCCGTCGCGCTGGGAAGGCATGGCGCTCGCCCCGCTCGAGGCGATGGCCTGCGGGCTGCCCGTCGTGGTCAGCGACGTCAGCGGTGCCAGGGAGAGCCTGCCGCCCGGCCAGGAGCCTTACGCGCTGGTCCCGCCGGAGGACCCGCACGCGCTCGCCGCTGCGCTCGTCCGGCTGCTCACGCGGCCGGAGCTCCGCCGCGACCTGGGCCGCCGGGCCGAGGAACACATCCGGGCCACATCCGACGTGCGCGGCACCGCGGCGGCCGTTCTCGGCCTCTACCAGGAACTGCTCAGCACGTACCGACCCATGACGAGGAAGCGCACCGAACGATGACGACGGACAGTGCTCCTGCGCCCCGCACCGCCCAGGCGACGGTCACCCGCCGCTCTGCTCCCTCGATCCACCCGCCCCGCCGGGTGTCCGGCCGTCGCCCCGCGGCGGGCGCGCACCGCGCCGCCGCACGGCGCGAGCGTGCCACCGTACTGTTCGCGGCCGACGCCCTCGCCGCGGTCGGCACCGTCCTCGCCGCACCCGCCGTGCTGTGGTCACAGGCCCCACCGCCGCTGATCGCCGTAGTGCCGCTCGTGCTGCTCCAGGCCGTTCTGCACACCCGGTGCGGCCTCTACCGGCGCCGGCTGTCGCCCTCCGCCCTCGCCGAACTCCCGACGCTCTACGGGCTCCTGCTGCTCCAGTGGTACGCCGTCGCCGAGGCCCTCGTCGCCCTCGACGGCCGTTACGCGGCAGGCCCGGCAGCCCCGGCCCTCGCGGCCGCGGGGCACGCGCTGCTCGCCTGCGCCGGGCGGGCGGCCGTCCACCGCGGCCGGCGCCTCGCGGCCGCGCGCCGACCGCGTTCGGCGCTGGTCGTGGGCCACGGGCCGCTCGCCCAGCAGGTCACCGCGGCCCTGTACGACCACCCCGAGTACGGGATGCGGCCCGTGGGACAGGTCGACCCGGACCGTCGGGCCGAAACGGTACCGGCTGCGCTGCCCGTGCTCACCGGGACGCACGACGTCAGCCGCGCGGTCATCCAGAACGCCGTGAACCACGCCGTCCTCACCCAGCCGCCCGAGCCCGGCCCGGAGGGCGCAGCGCTGCTCGAACTGTTCGAGCGGCACGGCTGCCGCGTCTGGCTGGTCGACGCCACACCGGCCGCGCGCGCCGCGCGTCGCGGCGGCGACCACCTGTGGGGCTTCTCCGTACGCCACCTCGATGCTGCACGCACCCCGATCGCCCTCGCCGGGAAGCGGGCCATGGACCTCTGCCTCGCCGCCCTCGCCCTCGTCGCCGCCGCGCCTCTTCTGGCGGCCTGCGCGCTCGCCGTCCGGATCTGCGACGGGCCCGGTGTCATCTTCCGGCAGGAACGCGTCGGCCTCGACGGACGGCCGTTCGTCCTGCTGAAGTTCCGCACTGTCAGCCCCGCCGACGAGCATGAGTCCGCGACCCGCTGGAGCGTGGCCATGGACCGGCGGATGAGCATCACCGGCAGCCTGCTGCGCCGCACGTCGCTCGACGAACTTCCGCAGCTGTGGAACGTGCTGCGCGGCGACATGAGCCTCGTCGGTCCGAGACCCGAACGGCCCTACTTCGTCGCCAAGTTCAGCCACGAACACCCCGGCTACCAGGACCGGCACCGGATGCCCGCCGGCATCACCGGGCTGGCCCAGATCCACGGTCTGCGCGGGGACACCTCCATCGAGGAACGCGCCCGCTTCGACAACCACTACATCGAGACCTGGTCGCTGTGGCAGGACGTGTGCATCCTGGCGCGCACCGCCGCCTCACTGTTCAGGCTGGGGGGCAGCTGAGCATGACCGCCGCCACCTGGACCGCCACGCCGGGCCGGCGTGTGCCGACGCTGCGCCTGCTGCGCCTGCTGCCCCTCGTCGCGACCGTGCTGCTGCCGGCCGCGCCGCTGCCTGCGGCGAGCGGCGACACCGGCACCGTCGCCTGGGCGGACATCGCCTCCGCGGTCCTGGTGGTCTGGTGCACCGCGGAGGTACTGCGCCGCGGGTCCCGGCCGTTGACGCCCGCCGCCGCGGTCGTCTTCGGCCTGCCCGTCGTCGGCTTCGCGGTCGCCACGCTCACCGCCGCCGACCCGCAGGGCGCGGTGCCCGGCTTCGTGCGCTACCTCCAGGTCTTCGTCCTGGTGCCGGTCGCCGTCGTGCTGCTCCTGCGCGACGCCCGCGACTTCCGGGTCGTCGCGGGCTGGCTCGTCCTGCTCGCCCTCGCTCAGGGCGCGATCGGCACCTACCAGTACGCCACCGGCACCGGCGCGTCGTACATGGGCGAGGACATCCGCGCCGTCGGGACGTTCGGCCCGACGGACGTCATGGGGATGGCGACCGTCGTCTCGTACGGGCTGCTCGCCGCGCTCGCGCTCGCCCTGCGGACCCCGCCCGACGCGCCCGTCTGGCTGAAGCCGTGCGCGGCCGCCGCGGCGGCCGCGCTCGTCGTGCCGCTGGCCCTCTCGTTCAGCCGCGGCTCGTGGATCGCCACGTCGCTCGCCGCCGTCGCGGTGACGGCCCTGACCGGACTGCGGCGGGCGGTCCGGGTCCTGGCCGCCGTGGCGGCACTCGGTGTCGTGCTCGTCGGCGGTCTCGGTATCGGCTCCGAGATGATCTCCGAGCGGGTCGGCAGCATCACCCGGGTCACCCACGCGCCGGACCGGTCGGTCGGCGACCGGTACGCCATGTGGGCCGCGGCGGCCGGGATGTGGCGCGAGGAGCCGGCCGCGGGGGTCGGCCTCAAGGGCTTCCCCGCGCACCGCGACGGTCACGCGTCGATCGGGCTCTCGTCCGGCAGCGACACGGCGGGTGCGGGCCGGGCGTTCGAGAAGCAGCCGCTGCTGTCCCCGCACAACATGTATCTGCTGGTCCTGGGCGAACAGGGCCTGATCGGCCTGACCGCGTTCGCCGGCAGCCTGGCCGCGCTCCTGGTCCTGGGGGTGCGCCGCCTCGTCCGCGCGGGCGGCGCCGGCGGCGCGGAGCGCGCCGTGGACTGCGGGCTCGTGGCCGTCGGCCTGATGCTCTGGCAGACCGTCGACTTCCTCTACGCGGACATCGGCGGCCCGTCGACCGTGCTGACCGGGGTGGTGATCGGCCTGACGGCGTGGTGGGCGCTCGGCAGGAAGGTCGCGTGACTGGCGCCGGAGGGGGCCGTGCCCGGCACGTGGACCGGGGCCCCGGGTGGATCGCGGCGCTCCGGGCCGGCCTCCACGCGCTGCGCCGCCACGCCGCCATGCCCAAACACCGGGGTCGGCACGCGGCCGTGACGTCCCCCCGCTCGCCGGACGCCCCCGCCCCGGCCGGGCGTGCCACCCCCCGCGCGCGGCACGCCGCCCCGGCGACCGCCCAGGCCGTGCGGCATGCCGCTTCGGCGTACGCCGGTGGTCGGGAGGCGCCCGCGGTGCGTGCCGGAACGTCCCGGTCGGCGGTGGACACCGCAGGTCCCGGTCCGGCCGCCGTGGTCGACGGGCGGCACGCCGACTCTGCGGCGGGCCGCCCCCCGGCCCCCGGCCCCGGTCCGGCCGTCCCGGTCGGGTCCTCCGCGCGGCACGCGGCCCCCGCGCAGGTCGCGCACACACCCCCCCGGCTCGGACGGTTTCTCGTCAGGGCCGCCGCCGTCACTGCGGGGTTGACCGTGGCCGGGGCGGTGCTCGGGCTGGTGCGGGACCAGACGATCGCGCATCTCTTCGGGGCGGGGGTCGAGAGCGACGCGTTCCTCATCGCCTGGACCGTTCCGGAGATGGCCTCCACGCTCCTCATCGAGGACGCGATGGCCCTGCTGCTCGTACCCGCCTTCAGCCTCGCCCTCGCGCGGCGGGCGGCGGGCGGGGAGGAAGGCGCCGGCGATCCCGTATGGGAGCTGATGTCCGCCACCTTCCCACGGCTCTTCGCCGTGCTCACCTGCGTGGCCGGGGCGCTGCTGATCGGCGCGCCGCTCGTCGTGCGGGTCCTCGCGCCCGGGTTCGGCGATCCGCAGCTCGCCGTGGACTGCACCCGGCTGACCGCGCTGACCGTCCTCACCTTCGGCGTCACCGGCTACTTCAGCGCGGGCCTGCGCGCCCACGGCAGCTTCGTCCGCCCGGCGAGCGTCTACGCCGCCTACAACACCGGCATCATCGGCACGACCCTCGCCCTGCACTCCGCGTGGGGCGTGCGCGCCGCCGCCGCCGGTGTCGCCGTCGGCGGGCTGCTCATGGTCGCCGTCCAACTCCCGGCGGTCGCACGCCGCATGACGCTGCTTCCGCTCGTACGCCGACCGCTTTCGAAGCCGCCACTGCTCGGCGCGGCGGTCCTCGCCCCGGTCGTGCTCTTCGCGGTCGGCCGTCAGTCCCAGGTCCTGGTCGAACGCTTCCTCGCCGCCCCGCTCCCCGCCGGAGCGATCTCCCATCTCAACTACGCGCAGAAGGTCGCGCAGATGCCGATGGTGCTGTCGCTGATGGTCTGCACGGTGACGTTCCCCGTCGTCGCCACGGCCATGGCGGAGGGTGACCGGGAGCGCGCCCGCCGCCGGGTCGAGCAGGACCTCGCACTGGCCGGGGCGACGGTGCTGCTCGGCACCGCGATCGTCATCGGCTACGCGCCGCAGATCATCGAAGTGCTGTTCCAGCGTGGCGCGTTCGACGCGCAGGACACCGTGACCACTGCCGCGGTCATGCGTGTGTACGCGGCCGGGCTCCTCGGCCACTGCCTCGTCAGCGCGCTGGGCCGGCCGTTCTTCTCCTCCGGCCGGCCCACCTGGTTCCCCGCGGCCGCCATGGCCGCGGGGCTCGCGGTCACCACCGCGGCCGGCGCGGCCGCCGTCGGCCCGTGGGGAGTGCACGGCATCGCGGCCGCGAACGCCGCCGGTATCAGCACCACCGCGCTGCTCCTGCTGCGCGGCCTCGGGTCCCGGATCGTCGCCATCCAGGTGCGTTCCGTCGTCATCCGCATCGGGCGGCTCGTGGTGGCCGCCGCCGCCGCGACGGCCGCCGGGCTGCTCGCCGGGCCGACGACCGGGGGGCCGGCGCAGAGCCTGGCGGCGGGCTGCCTGCTCGTACCCGCCGTCTTCCTGCTCACCGCCCGCGCCCTGCGTGCCCCCGAAGCCGTCCATCTGCTGGCTCTCGCCCGACGGAGGTTGCGTCATGTCCACTGATACCGCAATGCCACCGGTCGCCGGGGAGTTCACCCTGCCGTGGATCTGGATGTACCACGCCGTGGGCGACCCCTCCGACGATCCGTACGGCATCACCGTCGGGCCCGACCGGCTCGACCTGCACCTCGGCTGGCTGCGCGCGCGGGGGCTGCGGGGCGTCGGCGTGGCCCGCCTGCTGCGGGCCCAGGCCGAGGGCCGGGCCGCCGGGCTGGTGGGCCTGACCTTCGACGACGGCTACGCCGACTTCACCGAAGCCGCCCTCCCGGTCCTGCGCCGGCACGGCTGCTCGGCCACCCTGTTCGTGCTTCCCGGCCAGCTCGGCGGCAGCAACGAGTGGGACCCGAAGGGGCCACGGCGTCCACTGCTCACCGCCCGGCAGATCCGGGCCGCGGCGCACGCCGGCACGGAGATCGCCTCGCACGGCCTGCTCCACCGCGACCTGGTCGGCCGCCCCGACGACGTACTGCACGAGGAGACGGTCCGCAGCCGCGAACTGCTGGGCGAGCTGACGGGCAGTGCCCCCGTCGGGTTCTGCTACCCGTACGGCACCTTCGACCGGCGCGCCGCCGACGCCGTGCGTCGCGCCGGATACGCGTACGCCTGCGCCATCGCCCCCGGTGCGCGGGCCGGCTCGTACGCCCTGCCCCGCACCCACATCAGCCACGCCGACCGGGGCGCGCGGCTGTGGGTGAAGCGGCTGCGGCACCGGGCGCGGCGCCATCCGGCTCTGGCGCCCGTGTCCGCCGTCGGCGTCGGAGGCGATGCCCGATGAAGGTGCTGCACGTCATCACCGGTCTCGGCGTCGGCGGCGCGGAGCAGCAACTGCGCCTGCTGCTGAGGCACCTGCCCGCCCGGTGCGACGTGCTGACGCTGACCGCGCCCGGTCCGGTCGCCGAGGGGCTGCGCGCCGACGGGGTGCCCGTCACCCACCTCGGCATGCGCGGCAACACGGACGTCACCGCTCTGCCGCGCCTGGTCCGCTTCATCCGGCGCGGCCGCTACGACCTGGTCCACACGCACCTCTACCGTGCCTGCGTCTACGGGCGGACCGCCGCGCGACTGGCCGGGGTGCCGGTGGCCGTCGCCACGGAGCACTCGCTGGGCGCCGACGAGATCGAGGGGCGGCCGCTCACCCCGTGGACCCGCGCGCTGTACCTGGCCACGGAACGGCTCGGCGCCGCGACCGTCGCCGTCTCGGACACCGTGGCCGGGCGGCTGCGGGCCTGGGGCGTCCCCGGCCCCCGCATCCACGTCGTGCCGAACGGCATCGAGGCGGCCCGGTTCCGGTTCGACCCGGCCGCCCGCCGGGCCACCCGCGCCCGGCTGGGCGTCCCCGACGGTGCGTTCGTCGTGGGCGGCGTGGGCCGGTTCGTCCCCGGCAAACGCTTCGGCGTCCTCGTCGAGGCGGTCGCCGCGCTGCCCGGTGCCCGGCTGCTGCTCGCCGGCGACGGCCCGGAGCGGGCAGCGCTGTGCGCCCTGGCGAAGCGGCTCGGGGCGGCCGACCGCGTCCGGCTGCTCGGCGAGTGCGACCGGGACGGCGTCGCGGCGCTGCTGTCCGCGCTGGACGTCTTCGTGTCGGCCTCCCGCGACGAGGCGTTCGGGCTCGCCGTCGTGGAGGCGCTCGCGGCCGGGCTGCCCGTACTGCACAGCACCTGCCCCGCCGTCGACGACCTGCCCCCCGACGACGCGCCGGGCGCCACCCGGCTGCACGACGGTGGCGCGCCCGAACTCGCCGCCGCCCTGCGCTCCGCGGCGGCCTCGGGCACGCACCGGCTGCCGCCGCCCCGCGCCGTCGGGCACTACGACATCGCGCGCAGCGGCCGCCTCCTCATGGACGTCTACGCGCACGCCCTCGACACCACCCGGCCGCCGTCCGTCCCCGCCCACCCCACCCGGAGAACACTTCCATGACCGAGTCGCCCGCACAGAAGCCCGCCGCCCCCGGCCGGTTCCGCCTCCTCCTCACCAGGACCAGCCGCCTGCCCGTCTGGTGGCCGCTGCCGCTCTGCGCCCTGCTCGGCACGGTCTGCGGCGTCTCCTACGGGCTGCTCAAGGCGCCCGAGTACGCGGCCACCAGCTACGTCGTCGCCGTGCCCGCCAAGGACTCCGACCCGGCCGCGGCGCTCGGCTTCGCCCAGGCGTACGGCCGGATCGCGACCAGCGACTCGACCCTCTCGTACGCGCGGGTCGCGGCCGGCGTACCGGCACGTGAACTGCGCACCCGGGTCGAGACGGAGACCTCGCCCGACTCGCCCATGATCGCGATCACCGGCACGTCGAGCCGGCCCGCGGAGGCCGCCGACATCGCCAACGCGGTCGCCGACGCCGTCTTCGTGAGCAGCAACCAGGTGTCCAAGGACACGGGTGTCTCACTGACCCTCTTCTCCCAGGCCATCACCCCGGACGAGCCGGTGTCCCTGCCCGCCGCGCTGAGCGCCGCCGTCGGCGGCTGCGCCGGCGGGCTGCTCGGCGGGCTGGTGCTGCTCGTACGGCCGCGCCGCACGAACGACGTCACCCCGGGCGGCGTACCCGCACCCGCGCGGCACCCCGAGCCGGCGGGCGAACGGGAGTTGGTGTGACGTCCACGGAGAGGAGAGGCGTCCGCGTCACGCTCTGCCGCGACCCGGAGCTCTTCGCCGCCCTGGGCCCGGAGTGGAACCGGCTGCACGGCGACTGCGCCACCGCCACCCCGTTCCAGAGCCATGCCTGGCTCCACTCGTGGTGGCGGTCCTACGGGACGCGGGGCCGGCTGCGCGTCGTACTCGTACGCCTCGACGGCCGGCTGATCGCCGCCGCGCCGCTGATGCTGGCGCACGGCCCCATGCCGCTGCTCGTCCCCGTCGGCTGCGGCATCTCCGACTACGGTGACGTCCTGGTCGACGGCGGCCATCCGCGCACGGCGGTCTCCGCGTTGGAACGCGGCCTCGCCAGGGCCGCGCGCCATGCGGTCGTCGACCTGCGCGAGGTACGGCCGGGAGCGGCGGCGGAGCGGCTCTACGAGACCTGGAAGGGAGCCCGCGCCCGCCTCACCGACTCGGTCTGCATGGAGCTGCCGGCCGCGCCGGTCGAGGAGCTCGCCAAGCGGATGGCCCGGGCACGGGCGCAGCGCGTGCGGGCCAAGCTGCGCAAGATCGACGCTTTGAGGATCGAGGCGCACACCGTGCCGGAGCCCGAAGTGGCCGATGCCGTGGCCCATCTGCTGCGGCTGCACGAGCTGCAGTGGCGCGGGCGCGGGGTCAACCCGGAGCACCTCAGACCCCGGTTCGCCGCTCATCTCGTGCGCGCCACCAAGGCGATGGCCCGCCGCGGCGAGGCCGCGTTGACCGTGTACCGGATGGACGGGGAGGTCGTCGCGGCCGCTCTGACCCTGTGCTCCCCTCACCTGGCGGGCGGCTACCTGTACGGGGCCGACCCCGGGTTGAGGGAGCGGAAGGTCGATGTGGTGGCCATGCTGATGCGGCAGGACGCGCGGCGGGCCGCCGACGCAGGCCGCGGTGTGCTGAGCCTGCTGCGCGGGGCGGAGCCGTACAAGAACCACTGGCGCCCGGAAACCGTCACCAACCAGCGGCTGCTGATGTCCCATCCCGCGCTGGAACCGCTGCTGCGGCTCCACGAGGCGCGCGCCCGGCTGCGCGACCGGGCCGCGGAGACCGTACGGGAGCGGCTGCCGGCCGCACGTGAGTGGCGGGACCGGCTGAACGGGCGGCGGGCGGCCGCCGCGAGGCCCTGACGGGCTCCCGGGCGACCGTGCGCCCCGCCGCTTTGGCCCGCTGTCCGCGCTCAGAACCCCGGCAGGCCCGCCGGCCAGGGGAACCGGACGCAGGTCTGCTGGTCGCCGACCCACTGGGTGACCCAGTCGCCGAGATTCATGGGGACGCACCACTCGACGTCGTTCATCAGCACGTCGCCGGGCAGCGGGGACGGGGGAGGCACCGGCGGGTCGGTGCCGGCCGGCGGCTCGGGCTGCGCCGGCGCCGGCTCCGAAGGGCTCGGCTCGATCGGGTCCGGCGCCGTGGGGCCGAGGTCGGTCGGGTCCGGCGCCGTCGGGTCGGGTTGTGCCGGGTCCGGCTTCGCGAACATTTTCGAGCGGAACACTTTCGAGGACTCCGGGTTGTCCTCGCACTGCCACACCCCGTGCGGGCAGTAGTCTGTGATCGTCTGGTAGAGCGGCTGGTGACGGTCGATCCACTCGAGCATGCGGCGCATGTACTCGGGATTGTCACCGTTCCGGAAAAGCCCCCATTCCGGATACGAGATCGCCTTGTCGTGAGCCGCGGCGAACTCGACCTGCGCCCGCAATCCGTACGGAGCATTCACCTGTTCGTCGAACGTCCCGCCCGGAGGCTGGTCGTACGAGTCCATCCCGATGATGTCCACCACGTCGTCGCCGGGATAGCACTCGGTCCAGGGAATGGCGTCCAGACCGCGATTCGGAGCGAAGTCGAATCGGAACTCCTGCCCCGGGACGGAACGCATGGCCGTGACGATACGGTTCCAGTACTCTTTCCACGCCTCGGGGTCCGGCGCGCAACGGTGCGTGTACGTCGTGCCGTTCATCTCCCAGCCGAGGACGATCACCGTGTCGGTGGCGCCGAGATCGACCAGGCGCTGCGCCAGAGTCCTGAAGTGCTTGTCGAAACCGCCCTCGGCGCCGGCGCGCAGCAGCGCCCGGACCGCCGCGTCGGGCAACCGCGCCTCGCTGCGCTCCAGCATCGGGACGTTGAGCACGAACAGCCGGTCGGCCGCCCCGCGCCGCCAGTCGGCCCACGGGCGCAGGAAGTCGACCTGGCCCTCGATGTTGGCCCACCGGTCACCGGGGAGATACGTGTGAGCGACCCTCAGCTCCCGGCCCCCCAGCCAGCGGGAGAGCTCGGCCATGCGCTCGACTCCGGGCGGGCCGTAGTGGAGATACGCACCGACGGCGACTGACGAGTCGCCCGGAGCGTCGGGACTGTCGTTGTCGGCGGGTGCCGCACCCGCCGTTCCGGACATCGCGCCGGCGACAAGGAGACCGGCAGTAACCGACCCGATGCCCGCGCGGATGAAACGATGCCGTGGTGGCATGAATTCCTCCTCTGTACGGCCCGTTCAGGGATGGCTCGACCGTAGGCAGAAAGTCCTACGAATGGTCGGCCTGAGGAGGCGTCAGTGGGCCATTAGCGAATTGATGCGCTCCAGTCAGGACCATCCAGGTGAAAGAAATGACTCGAATGCCGACCACCGGTCCGGACGTACCCGCCGTGGTGCTCCGGCTGGACCGGAACCCGTTTCACCACGGCACGTTGGGCGCCGTCAGATCGCTGGGGCGGGCGGGGGTGGAGGTCCACGCCGTCGTCGAATCGGCCCGCAGTCCGGTGACCCGGTCCCGCTACCTGCACCGGGCCCACGTCCGGCCACCCGGCGACCTCTGCCCCGACGCCTTCGTCGAGTTGCTGCTCGGCGTCTCGGAGCGGATCGGCAGACGCGCCGTACTGATCGCGATGGACGACCTCAGCGCCCTCAGCATCGCCGCCCAAGCACCGCGCCTCGCCTCCCGCTTCGTCTTCCCCGAGCAGGCCGCCGACGCCACGGCCGCCCTCGCCGACAAGGAAGAACTGGTGCGGCTGTGCGCCAGAGCCGGTATCGCGCACCCCGAGACGATCGTGCCCGGCAGCGCCGCAGAGGCGGCCGCGGCGGTACGGCGGCTCGGGCTGCCGCTGATCGCCAAGTGGAGCAGGCCGTGGCTGCTGGACCCGCGGACGGGGCTGCGCAGTACCAGCCTGGTGACCTCACCGGCAGAGGCGGAGCGGCTGTTCCGGCGCAGCGGAGAGGCCGGCAGCCGGTTGCTGCTCCAGCGGCATCTGCCCGACGGGCCGCACTCCGACTGGTTCTTCCACGGCTACTTCTCCCGTGCCTCGCTCTGTCTGCTCGGCGGCACCGGCCGCAAGGAGCTCGCCTGGCCACCGGAGGCCGGGCTGACCGCGAAGGGCCGCTGGCAGCACAACGACGAGGTGCGGGGCGCTGCCCTGAGGCTGGTCGCGCAGTCCGGCTACCGGGGCGTCCTCGACCTGGACTTCCGGCGGGACCCGGCAGGCGGCGCGTACCGCCTCCTCGACGTCAACCCGCGGCCGGGCGCGCAGTTCCGGCTGTTCACCGACGAGTGCGGGCTCGACGTCGTGCGGTCCCTCTACCTGGACCTCACCGGCCGGCCGGTGCCGTCGGCTCCCGGTCGGCCGGGACGGGTCTTCGTCGCGGAGAACTACGCGCTGCTGTCGGCGCTCGCCGGCCCCCGGAGGCCGCCGCAGAGGCGGTCCCGCGCCGCCCGGCGCGGCGTCGAGACCGCCTGGTTCGCGGGCGACGACGTCCTGCCGTTCCTGGCCATGACCGCCGCCTGGCTGCGGCGCGGACTGGTCAAGGGCACCGACCGGGTGCGACCGCTGCCACGGCGGCGGCCCGCGCCTCCACCGGCCGCACCGGAGGCCGACACAGAGGGAGCGAGAACCGCGTCATGTACGACTTGGCAGTGATCGGCGCCGGCCCGTACGGGCTGTCCGTCGCGGCCCATGCCGCAGCGGCCGGGATGAGCCTGCGGGTGTACGGCAGAACCATGGCGTCCTGGCGGGACCACATGCCCGAGGGCATGTACCTGAAGTCGGAGCCGTGGGCCTCCGACCTGTCCGACCCCGCGGCCAAGTACACCCTCGGCGACTACGCGGCCGTCCGCGGGTTCGAGGCGGCGCACGGCCGGCCCCTCCCGATCGGCACCTTCGCCGAGTACGGGATGTGGTTCGCCGAGCACGCGGCTCCGCCCGTCCACGAACAGACCGTCACCCGCGTGAGCCCGGCCGCCGGCTGCTTCCGCGTAGAGACCGCGGAGGGCGACGGCATCGAGGCCCGTGCCGTGGCGCTCGCCGTGGGTGTCATGCCCTTCCGGCGCATCCCCGGGCCGCTCGCGGGACTGCCCCCCGAGCTCTGCTCGCACAGTAGCGGCGACCGGGACCCGGGCGGATTCGGCGACCTGGACGTCACCGTGATCGGCGCCGGCCAGGCCGCCCTGGAGACGGCGACGCTGCTCGCCGAGCACGGGGCGAGACCGCGACTGGTGGCCCGTGCGGACCGGCTCAGGTGGAACACCGTGCCTGTGCCCCAGCAGCGCGGGGGGCTCAGCGCACTGCGCACCCCGCTCAGCGGGCTGGGCAGCGGCTGGACCACCTGGGCGTGGTCGCGGTTGCCCGGCGCGGTCGGCCGGCTCCCGGCGGGCCTGCGTGAACGCCTCACCGACGGCGCCCTCGGACCGGCCGGCGCGTGGTGGCTGCGGGAGCGCTACGAGCAGCGGGTCCCCGAACTGCTCGGCCACAGCCTGCACGGCGCCTCCGTGCGCCCGGACGGCCGGGTCCGGCTGGAGCTGGACACACCCGACGGCGGCACCCGCACCCTCGACACCGGCCATGTCGTCGCGGCGACCGGCTTCACTCCCGACCTGGACCGGCTGCGCCTGCTCGAGCCCGGCGTCAGACAGGCGCTCAGGAGGACCGGCACCAGCCGGGCGCCGGCGCTGACCGCGTGCCTCGAGTCCAGCTGTCCGGGCCTGTTCTTCGCGGGGCTGCTGACCGCCCCGTCGTTCGGCCCCGCCATGCGGTTCGTGTACGGGACGGGGTTCGCCGCCGCGCGGCTCGTCGACGGGGTGCGGCGGCGGCTGCGCCGGTGACGCGCCGGGGACCTCAGACCGAGTGCCGGTCGTAGAGCCAGCCCCGCCGGGGAGACGCGGGCCGTCCGGCCGCGCCCCCGGCGCCCGGTGGGGGAGGCGGGGACGGGAAGAGGCTCAGCCGGGTCCACTCCCCGTCCGGCCGGCCCGGCATGGTCCGGCCCGCGGCCGCCCACTCGCGCGCCAACTGGTCGTAGATGGGGCTGCACCCGGGGGGTGCGGCCGCCGGGTCCGTGCTCGTCTGGACGCGCTGCCACCGGGCGGGCGCGGAGATTCCTGCCATACGATCGCCAACGCGCGCCGGGGACCGGAAGTCACTGCCGGGGAGCGGCGGTGGGGGACGGAAGGAACGGCCTTTCGAGCCGGTCACCCGCGGCGGTGAGATTCACCCGTACGGCATGGGGCGTGCCGCGGCCCGCCGACCGCCGCCGACCCGAAAATACGCATCAACGGGTGCGGAAAAGAGGATCAATGCGACACATGGCGACCGTACTGCTGCCGGCCCTGCTCATGAGCCTCACCGCGTGCCAGGGCACCACGCCCGGCCCGGAGCCGGTGTCCGGTCCGCGCGGCACGGCCCGCGCCCCCGCCGCGCCGGCCGGCTACGGGGACGGCGCCGACATCGGCGGCCCCCGGCTCGGCGAGCATCTGCGGATCACCCTGCACGGCTTCGTCGACCCCGCCGTGGCCGTCGAAGCCACGCCGCGGCCGGCGGCCGGCCACCGGTGGGTCGGCGCCGAGGTCACCCTCGCCAACATCGGGGGCACCGCCCACACCTCCCCGCTGACCGAGGCATGGGTCGTCGACGACGGAGGCGGGCGTCACCCGGCAGTCCGCTCGGGGGAGATCACCACCGGCCTTTCCCTGGCGGCGGAAGGAACGCTCCCGGTCGGCGAACACAGCACCGGCTGGCTGGTCTTCGAGGTGCCGTTCGGTGCCCGTGCCGTACGGCTGCACTGCACGGTCGGCACGGAGGAACGCAGCTGGCGGCTCTGAACCCCCCGCTGCCGGGCCGCCGCGCACCCGCGGCGGCAGTTTGCGGCCCGGTTCCCCCGTCCAGGTGAACGAGGCACGGGGGCAGGCCGGAGCGCCACTAGGGTGCCGAGCCATGACCACAGCGAACACCCCCCAAGCCGCCGCGAACCGGAGCCGGCTGGGCACCCTCTCCCTGCTTGCCTGGACCGGCGACCCCGCACAGGGGCACGACACCCCCTACCTGCTCACCTACTCCCTCGGCGACGGCAGCGAAGGCCCTGAGGCGGGGGAGGAGGCCGCCCTCGCGATGATCGATGAGCTCGGACTCACCGTCGGCGACGAGATGCACGACCACACCCGCGACGGCGCGCACCCCATCCAGCTGCTGGTCGAGGCCGGCCAGGCCGTCGTCAACATGCCCTACCTCAACGCCCAGTGCCCCGCGCCGCCCGAGTGGCTGGCCGCCGTGGAGAAGCGCGGCCATGCGCACTTCATGATCGCCAGCCGCCCGTGGCCCGAGGGCAAGCCGGGCGAGCCCGTCACCGACGAGGCGTTCCAGTCCTTCCTCGGTGACGAGACGACGCTCACCACCTCCGCCCACGTCCTGCTGCCGGTGTCGCAGCTGCGCCGCTGAGTCCTCAGGGGGCCTTGAAGGCGAAGCGCAGTGACCGGACCCGGTTGTCGAAGCTGGAGTCCACCAGGTCCGGCGGGCCCACCGCACGAAGATCCCCGGACCTGCTGAGCAGTTCACGGAACAGGGCCTTCATCTCCTGCCGCGCCAGGTGGGCGCCCAGGCAGTGGTGCGGCCCGCCGCCGCCGTACCCCAGATGCGGGTTGGGGTCACGGGTGATGTCGAAGACGTCCGGGTCCTCGAAGACGGCCTCGTCGCGGTTGGCCGACGCGTAGAACAGCACCACCTTCTCGCCGGGACGGAAGACGTGGCCGCCGAGCTCGCACTCGGTGGCCACGGTGCGGCGGAACTGGATGATCGGCGTCGAGTGGCGGACGATCTCCTCCACCGCCCCGTCCGCGTACGTGTCGAAGTCCGCCTCCAGCAGCGCCCGCTGGTCCGGATGCTCGCTCAGCAGCGTCAGCCCGTGGGCGATCGCGTTGCGCGTCGTCTCGACGCCCGCGACCAGCAGCAGCGAGAAGAACGCCCCCAGCTGCCGGGAGTTCAGCGCCTGCCCGTCCACGTCCGCGCACACCAGGGCCGAGACCAGGTCGCCCCTGGGGCTGCGGCGTCGCTCCCGGGCCAGTCGCGCCATCACCAGCTGCATGTGGGCCAGGGCGCGCAGCCCGCGTCCCGGCATCCGCAGCCGGTGCCGCAGCCCGCGCTCCACGCCCACGTTCTCGGAAGCCGCGTCGATACGGGCGCCGATCTCGGCCCGGTCGTCGTCCGGGACGCCCATCAGGTCGCAGATCACCTCGAACGGCATACGCGAGGCGACCGAGGGGACGAAGTCCTCCGGCCGACGCTCCAGCATCTCGTCCACGATACGCCGGGCGACTTCGCGCACGTTCTCCTCTGCCGCGGCGAGCAGCCTCGGCGTGAACGAACGCGCCACGATCCGGCGCAGGCCGGCGTGTTCCGCACCGTCCATGTTGACCATGGAGTTCCCGAAGACCGCCTTCGCCCAGCCGGCCGGTTCCGGCGTCGTGACGCCCGGCGCGCTGGCGAAGTCACGCGGCCGCCGGCTGGCCTGCGTCACATCGGCGTGCCGGACCAGCGCGTAGAACCCCGGCCGCTGCCCGCACAGCACAGGGGCGTCGCGTCTGCGCAGTTCGGCGAAGGCCGCGAGCCGGGCGGGACGCGGCAGCCGCCAGAACGACGGGTCGGACGGATCTGGGTCGGACGGGTGCGCTGCGGGCCGTGCAGCGGACCGGCCGGGATTTCCCGTGACCACGGCAACCTCCAAGGGTCCAAAGTCACATGGTGGCCCATCGCGCGTCAGCTGCCGTCCCGCCATTGCTGCGGACGGGGGAAATCTGCGCGGATCGGCGCCTTCGGATCTTTGTCCAACAAGCGACGGAAGGCCCGTTCAGTACAAGAGGGGACGTACCCACGATGAAGTCGACCACCCGGCAAGCGCCGGCGGCGGCACTCGCATGCATGGCTTCGGCGGTGGCGGCCGCGCCCGCCGTCGCCGACACCGTGCTGGTCCACGTGCCCCTGGAGAGCCTGGAGACGGCAGTGCCGGTCGAGGCGCCGGAGCTGCGCACCGGTGTGCCGCTGCTGATGCCCGGTGTGCCCGAGGGGCCGCGCCACGTCACGGGGACCCTCCTGCCGGAGGGCATCCTGCCGGCGGTGCCGATCAGCAGCGAACTGCCGCACACGCTGCTCGGACTCCCGGTGGAGAACCCGCTCGGCGAGGGCAACCTCGACGTCGCGCACGCCCTGACCGAGGAGTCGGACATGGAACTGAAGACCCCCGGGGCATCGCTCGGGGCACCGTTGACCGCGCCTTCGGAGGGCGCCTTCGGTCTGCCCGGCCTGGCACTGCCCAGGGCCGGGCTTGACGCACCGGTGCTGCGTGCGGCCCCGGTCTGCTGCTGCGCTGATACCCGAGCGGAGGAGCAACCCTTCGGCGGCGGCCTCGTTGTCAGCACAGGAGCAGCAACGGCAGGTCGCGCGAGGCACCGACGGGAGGGGGCCACGATATGAGCACGCCGGCTGTGAAAGGCGGAAAGGCGGCGGAGGGCGGGTTCGTCCGTCGCCAGGTGTTGCGTGCCCTCTTCACGGTGACCGTGGTCGCGGGCACCGCCGGTGCGCTCGTACCGGTCCTCACCCGACGGGCTCAGGGCGTGCGGGACGCCGCCGGCCCGAACGGGCCGGCGGCGACGCGGCCGTTGGAGCGTTTCGCCGAGATGTACCGGGGGCGGCACATCCAGGGCAGTGCGACCGTGATGGTCCCCGCCGACGGCGGCGACCGGGAAGGCGGGACCACCGCGGACACCGCAGACACCACGGGCACCGCGGGCGGCATCGGCGAGGGCGTTGCCGACGGCACCGCCGGGGACCGGGTCGCGACGGTCCGGCCGGCCGGCGGCGCGCGACTCGTGCCCAGCGTGGAGGTCCGCATCGACGGCCGCCCGCTCCATGTCATGCGACGCGCCGACGGCACGTATCTGAGCCTGGTGAACCACTACGAGTCGTTCCCGACCCTGCGTGACGTGGCCCGTGCCGCCGTCGACGAACTGGGCGACGCCCAACTGTCGCTGACCCCCATGCACAGCGTCTGATCCGGGAGGGCCGTACCCGTGTACACCCGCAAGAACCAGCGGAACCTGACCTCTTCGGAGAAGCGGCGGCTGGTCGGAGCTCTGCTCGGCCTCAAGCGCTCCGGCCGCTACGACGAGTTCGTCAGGATGCACGGCGAGTACTACGTCACCGACGCGGAGGACAGGCCGCGGGCGGCCCATATGACGCCGTCGTTCTTCCCCTGGCACCGCCGGTTCCTGCTGGAGTTCGAACGGGCGCTGCAGAAGATCGACGACGGTGTGTCCGTCCCGTACTGGGACTGGACGACGGACAACTCGCCCACGTCCTCCCTCTGGGCCGACGATCTGATGGGCGGCACCGGCCGCCGCAGCGACCGGCAGGTCATGACCGGGCCCTTCGCCTACGCGGGCGGCCAGTGGCGCATCAACGCCCGTGTCTCCGAGGGCGACTACCTCACCCGCGACCTGGGCCGGCCGCGCGACCCGGTGTCGCTGCCGACGAAGAGCGAAGTGGCGGAGGCGCTGGACGACCCTGCTTACGACGCGCCGCCGTGGGACTCCACGGCGGCCACCGGTCTCCGCAACCGGATGGAGGGCTGGAGCGCCGGGGGCCCGGAACGCTGGCGCCTCCACAACAAGGTCCACCGCTGGGTCGGGGGCCTGATGACGGGCGCCACCTCGCCGGACGACCCGGTCTTCTGGCTCCACCACGCGTACGTGGACCTGCTGTGGACGCGCTGGCAGCAGACGCACCCCGCGTCCGGCTATCTGCCGCGCAAGCGGCTCCCGGAGTCCGATCCGCAGTACGGGCGGGTGTTCGCCGCCGACGATCCGATGCCGCCGTGGGACGTGAAGCCGTCGGCACTGTTCGACCACACCCGCTGGTACCACTACGCCTGACGTAGGCCCCCTGCATCGCCATGCCTGCGCCCTGACGTAGGCCTGCACCGCCAGGCCCGCACCGCGCTGCGCCCCGACGCGCGTGTGCCGGTGTCCGCGTGCCAGGACACGGCCGCGGCCTCCTCCGCACGGGGCGGAGGAGGCCGCAGTCATGTCCGGCGTGGGGTCAGAGGCCGTAGGCGCCTCCGTCGGCGTTGACGCACGTGTTGCCGAACGTCGGGTTGAGCAGGGCGATCACGTTCACGGTGTTGCCGCAGACGTTGACCGGCACGTGCACGGGCACCTGGGCCATGTTGCCGGACAGGACGCCGGGGGAGCCCACAGCGGCACCGTGCGCTCCGGCGTCGGCGGCAGCCAGGCCGGTGCCGCCGGCCAGGATGGCACCCGCGCCGGCGACTACGGCGGCTGCCTTCGCGATACGCGACATCAACTTCTCCTTGCAGAACAGGAGAGCGGCCGCAGGATTGCGGCCAGCACGTACCGTTCAACGCCGGAAGCGATGGGGCGGTAACGGATCAAATGCAAACTTGTCCCGGCAGCCTCTCAGGCACCTGTGGTCCGGCGCTCGCGTCGTAGGACGCGCAGGGCCCCGTTGGTCGTCCGTGAAGGGCGGTCCGATCCGTCTCTGCGGTCACAGTCAGGCTTCATCGATCGTTTGTTCGGTTCCGGCGGTACCGTGAAGACATGGCAGCACATCTCCAGCGATCCCTCTTCGACCAGACCGACGAGATCCGGCTCGGTCCGCTCGACGCCGTCCACCGCACGGTGCTCGGCGACGGGGCCTGGATCGACACGCTGCCCGGCTGGCTCACCGGCGCCGACGCGCTCTTCGACGAGCTCGTCGGCCGGGTGCCGTGGCGGGCCGAGCGCCGGCAGATGTACGAGCGGGTGGTCGACGTGCCACGACTGCTCGCCCACTACGGCGAGGACGACCCCCTCCCGCATCCCGTCCTCCACCAGGGACGCGACGCCCTCTCACGGCACTACGCGCAAGAGCTGGGCGAACCGTTCCGCACCGCCGGGCTCTGCTACTACCGGGACGGCCGGGACAGCGTCGCCTGGCACGGCGACACCATCGGCCGCGGCTCGCGGGAGGACACCATGGTCGCCATCCTGTCCGTCGGCGCCCCGCGCGAGCTGGCGCTCCGGCCGCGGCGGGGCACCGCCGCACCCGTGCGCAAGGCACTCGGCCACGGCGACCTGATCGTGATGGGCGGCACGTGCCAGCGGACCTGGGAGCATGCCGTCCTCAAGACGGCGCGCCCCGTCGGCCCGCGCATCAGTATCCAGTTCCGCCCGCGGGGGGTCCGTTAGGCCCGTTCAGGGGGTGCGGCGTACGGCCCGGCCCGCGAGCACGTCCGTGCGGGTCCCGTCCTCGACGACGAACCGGCCGTCGATCAGCACGTACGGAATGCCGACCGGCGGCGTGCGGGGCTCCTCGAAGGTCGAGCCCGCCGCCACCGTCTCCGGGTCGAAGAGCACCAGATCGGCTCGGTACCCCTCGCGGACCAGCCCGCGGTCGGGCAGCCGCAGCCGGGCAGCGGGCCGCGAGGTCAGATGCGCCACGGTCTCCTCCAGCGACAGGATGCCCAGCTCGCGCGCGTACCTGCCCAGATAGTGGGGGAACGTGCCGTACGCCCGGGGATGCGGCTTGTCGCCCTGGAGGATGCCGTCGCTGCCGCCGGTGTGGACCCGGTGGCGCATGATCTGCCGCACGTTCTCCTCATGGCCGACGTGCTGCAGGATCGTCGAAGCGAGCCGGTCCTCGATCAGCAGCCGCCGTGCCGTCACCCAGGGCGCCTCGCCGCGTTCGTCGGCCGACTGCCGGATCGTCCGGCCCACATGGCCGGCGACGGCGGGGTTGACGACGCCGGAGATCTCGACGCTGTCCCACTCGATCGGGACCCCGTGGCAGCCGTCGGAGCCCACCACCTCGAGGTGGTGCCGGATCCGCTCCGCCGTCCCCTCGTCCCGCAGCCGCGCCAGCACCGCGTCCGGCCCGCCCTCACCCGCCCAGCTCGGGAGCATCGCCGCGAGCGTGGTGCAGCCGGGGGTGTACGGATAGGTGTCCAGACTGATGTCCGCGCCGCCGTCCAGCGCGGCGTCCAGCAGTGCGAGCAGATCGGGCGCCCGGCCCTTGTTCACACCGAAGTTCATGGTGGCGTGCGCGAGATGCAGGGCGCAGCCGGCTTTGCGGGTGAGCTCGACCATCTCCTCGTACGCCTGGAGCGCCCCGGCGCCGTACGAACGGTGGTGAGGGCAGTAGTAACCGCCATACTCCGCGACGACACGGCACAGCCCGGCGAGCTCGGAGTCCTTCGCGTACATGCCCGGGGTGTACGTCAGCCCCGACGACATGCCGACCGCGCCCTGTGCCATGCCCTCGGCCACCAGTCGCTTCATCCGGGCCAGCTCGGTGTCGGTGGGCGGCCGGTCCTGCCAGCCCATCACGTGCATACGGACGGTGCCCTGCGGGATCAGATACGCGGCGTTGACCGCGATGCCCCGGCCGCCGAAATTCCGGTCGAGACGGTCCAGGTACTCGCCGACCGTGCGCCAGTCGAAGTCGATGTCCGACCCGTCGCCGTTCCACCCCGTGATCGCCTCGCGCACGGCGGCGAGCGTCGTGTCGTCGACGGGCGCGTACGACAGTCCGTCCTGCCCGAGCACTTCGAGCGTCACGCCCTGCGCGGCCTTCGCGGTGTGCTCCGGGTCGCGGAGCAGGGCGAGATCGGAGTGGGCGTGCATGTCGATGAAGCCCGGGGAGAGGGCGAGTCCGTGGGCGTCGAGCGTCCGGGCGCCCGACAGGGCCGGCCGGCCGGGGCGGCGTATCTCGGCGACACGGCCGTCCCGGACGCCGACGTCGGCACGGTAGGAGGCGCCGCCGGTGCCGTCGACGACGCGGGCGTCTCGGATGACGAGGTCCATGAGGGCCTTTCGGAGCCGGTGCGGGTGCGTTGTGTCGCGGGCGGTGCCTGCGGCGGGCTGTTTCCCATCCCGCCCCGCCCCATCCCGCCCCGCCCCTCCCCGGGCCGGGGCTCGCCCGGACCCGTACCGCGCCGGGCGCGGTGTCCTCGGTCTCCTCCTACGGCCTGGCGGCCGTGGGAGGTACCCCCGGGCCGGGCTGCACAGCAGCCTCGCCGGCGTGTGAGTCACGGGGGTCCGGGCTCGGAGCCCGGCAGGTCAGAAGAACGTGCGGACGAAGTCGGCCACCGTGCCGTCCGACTCCACCACCGGGATCAGCTGCCACTTGTCGAACGACGTGCACGGATGCGACAGCCCCATCCCCACCCAGTCGCCCACCTCCAACTCCGTGTCCGGCGCCGTGCGGAGCCAGCCGTGCTGGTCGGAGAGGGCGGTCACCGTGATGCCGGCGGCCGGGCGTGTGACGCCCGTGCGGGCGGAGCGGACGACCTGCGCCTCGGGGAGATCGAGATCGTACGCGGCGTCCCGCTTGCCCGCGTTGACGAACGCCTGCTCGGCGGTGGGACGTGAGACGACCTGGGCCCACAGCCGGAAGGCCGGCTGGAGCGTGCCCTCCTGCGGGACCCGGTTGAAGGGCGAGAGGTGTTGGTAGTGGCCGTCGTCGTGCGACACGTACGCGCCGGAGCGGAGCAGCTTCAGGACCGGGGCGGAGAGTTCCGGGATGTCCTCGAAGACCTCCGCGACGGCGTCGAACCACGCGCTGCCGCCCGCGCTGACCACGATCTCGTCCGCCGCGCCGAAGCGCCCGGCCTTGTCGAAGTCCGCTGCCAGTGCGACGAGCCGGCGCAGCCAGTCGCGCACCCGGTCGCCGTCGGCCTGCGGTACCTCGCCCTCGTAGCCCGCGACGCCGACCAGGCGCAGCGTCGTCGACGCGGCGACCGCGTCGGCGACGGCGGCGCAGTCGGCCTCCGTGCGGGCCCCTGTGCGGGCACCGTCACCCGCGCCCAGCTCGACGACGACGTCCAGCGGGCGGGACACGCCGCGCAGGGCCTCTTCCATCAGCTCGACACCGCGGACGGAGTCGACGTAGCAGATGAGCCGGAACCGCGGGTCTGCGTCGAGTTCTCCGGCGATCCAGCGCAGGGCGGCCGCGTCGACGACCTCGTTGGCGAGGAAGATCCGCCGGATCCCGTACGCGCGGTAGACGCGGACCTGGTGGGGGACGGCCGCGGTGATGCCCCAGGCGCCGTGCTCCAGCTGGCGCACGAAGAGCTGCGGCGACATCGACGTCTTGCCGTGCGGGGCGAACGCGAGGCCGTGGCGCTGCGAGTAGGTCTCGAGCAGGGCCAGGTTGTGCTCGACGGACTCGGCCGACAGCGCCAGGACGGGGGTGGTGAATCCGCCGGTGAAGAGATTGCGCCGGGAGGCCGCGAGTTCGCCGACGGTGAGGCCGGTTGCGTCGGGCGGGAGCGCCTTGAAGCGGTGGTCCACCGGTTCGTCGGCGAGCCGTGAGACGGCGTTGTCGGCTGCCATGGAAGCCCTCCTCTATGGCGTTGCAGTACGCGCAACATCCATTGCGTATTTCGCTCGCTGCTGTCTAACATCCGAGCCGAGCAGGGTCAATGGGCCCGGCGACCGATCAGCGAGGGGCCACGCGATCATGACCGCGAGCGTGCACGGACCGGTGGACGTCGTCTGCCTCGGCGAGTCCATGGTCGCGTTCCTGCCCACCCGCGCGGGCCGCCTCGCCGATGTGCCGTCGTACCTGCGCGGCATCGGCGGCGCGGAGTCCAATGTGGCCTGTGCGCTCGCGGCCGCGGGCCATCGCACCCGCTGGGTGGGCCGGGTCGGCGCGGACGGCTTCGGCCGGCACCTGGTGGAGGCCATCGGCGCGTACGGGGTCGACACGTCGGCCGTGGCACGTGACCCGCACCGTCCGACGGGGGTCTACTTCCGTACGGCGACCGACCGGGCGACGGACGCGCACGAGGTCGTCTACTACCGCGCCGGTTCCGCGGCGTCGGCGATGTCCCTTGCGACCGTGCCGTACGACGCCCTGTGGTCGGGCCGGGTGCTGCACCTCTCCGGCATCACGGCCGCGCTGTCGCCGGACTGCCTCGCCCTGCTGCACGACCTCACGGCCCGGCGGGAGAACCGCCCCCTGGTCTCGTTCGACGTGAACCACCGCCCCGCGCTGTGGCGTGATTCCGAAAGGGCCCGGGTCCTGCTGGACCTGGCGCGCGGCGCGGACGTCGTGTTCGTCGGGGAGGACGAGGCGGAGGAGGCATGGGGCCTGCGGGGCCCGGACGCGGTCCGGGCGGCGCTGCCGGACCCGGCGGTACTGGTCGTGAAGCAGGGCGCGGCGGGCGCGGTGGCGTTCACCCGCGGCGCTCCCCCCTCCCCGCGCGGCGGACACGCACCCGCGACCAGCTCCGGCACCGGCACCCCCGACACCGTCGTCCACGCCCCCGCCCCCCGTGTCGCCGTCACCGCCCCCGTCGGCGCCGGTGACGCCTTCGCCGCCGGGTTCCTCGCCGCGACGCTGCGCGGTCTGGACGGGCGAAAGCGGCTGCGGCACGGGCATCTGTGGGCCGCCGCCGCGCTCACCGTCCCCGGGGACCTGGCACCGCCGCCGCGTGCCGCGCACGCCGACCGGCTCGTCGCACTGGACGACGACGCCTGGGGGAGACTGCACCTCGGCCCCGGGTGGACGGCGGACGGGGACGACCAGGAGGTACGTACGCCATGAGCCAGACCGTCGACCGCGCGCTGAGCATCCTTCCGCTGCTCGCGGAGGGGCCGGCCGACCTCGGGAAGGTCGCCGACCGTCTCGGTGTCCACAAGTCCACCGCGCTGCGGCTGCTGCGCACCCTGCACGAGCACGGCCTCGTCCACCGCCAGCAGGACCAGCGCTACCGCCTCGGCGCCCGGCTGTTCGCGCTGGCGCAGGAGGCCGTCGAGAACCTCGACGTGCGCGAGATCGCCCACCCCCATCTCGTCTCCCTCAACGAGCAGATCGGGCACACCGTCCATCTCGCCGTGTACGAGGAGAACGAGGTGCTCTACATCGACAAGGTCGAGAGCCGCTACCCGGTGCGGATGTACTCCCGTATCGGCAAGCCCGTCGCGATCACCGTCGCGGCCGTGGCGAAGCTGCTGCTCGCCGATCTGCCGGAGGCCGAGCGGCGCGCACTCGCCGAGAGGCTCGACTTCCCCATGTACACGCCCCGTTCGATCCCGAACGCCGCCGCGTTCCTCAAGGAACTGGCGTCCGTGCGCGAACAGGGCTGGGCCACCGACCTGGGTGGCCACGAGGAGTCCATCAACTGCGTCGGGGCCCCGATCCGCGGTGCGGACGGCCGCGTCGTCGCCGCCATGTCGGTGTCCGCACCGAACGTCGTCGTCACGGCCGACGAGCTTCTCGCCCTCCTCCCGCTGGTGCGCCGCACCGCCGACGCCATCACCCGGGAGTACTCAGGACAGACCCCCCGACAGGAAGCACGCGCATGACCGAGAAGACCGCCCTCACCCCGAGCACCCACTCCGCGCCGCCCGCCAGGTTCTCCCACGGTGTCCGCAAGGGCAGCATCCTCCAGGTCGCCGGACAGGTCGGGTTCCTGCCCGCCGTGGCGGGCCGGGCGCCCACCCCGGCCGGACCGACCCTGCGCGAGCAGACCCTCCAGACCTTCGCCAACGTCCAGGCGATCCTCGAGGAGGGCGGCGCGAGCTGGGACGACGTGGTGATGATCCGCGTCTACCTCACGGACACCGACCACTTCGCCGAGATGAACGAGATCTACGACGAGTACTTCGCCGGTCTGACGGTGGAGCCCGCCGCCCGTACGACCGTCTACGTCGGCCTCCCGGCCGGCCTGCTCATCGAGATCGACGCCCTGGCGGTCCTGGACTGATCCCGCTGCGCCGGCAGTCGCCCGCTCCCGGAGAAGACCGTGCGGCGGTTCCCTCGCGAGGGGACCGCCGCACGACCCTTTCGAGAGCGGGCGGGCCGGGGCCGGGTCAGGAGCAGTACTGCTGTTCCTTGCCGATGGACCGGTACATGCAGTCGGAGTTCTCCAGCAGTTGCAGCACCGCGTCGCGGTTGCGGGCGGTCTCGCGCTCGATCACCTCGTCGGGCGGGTAGAAACCGCCGCCGCCCCAGCCCGACGGGTACATCTCGAAGGTGTAGCCGAAGATCCGCTGGTCCCCCCACAGCCAGTCGTCGATCGAGCCGTC
Source organism: Streptomyces sp. NPDC048389 (assembly GCF_040706335.1). Classification (NCBI taxonomy): domain Bacteria; kingdom Bacillati; phylum Actinomycetota; class Actinomycetes; order Kitasatosporales; family Streptomycetaceae; genus Streptomyces; species Streptomyces sp. NPDC048389. Next base: position 86,701 of record NZ_JBEZKP010000012.1, read on the forward strand.
GGTGATGTACAGGTCGCTCGCCTGCTCGGCCGTGTATCCGTTGCTCGCGGCCATCTTCCGCCCGACGGCGGCGAAGGCGTCCCGGTCGTCCTGGGTCATACCGGGCGCGGTGTCCGAGTAGGTCCAGCCGTACGGCCAGAGCACCAGCTCGCTGTAGGTGTGGAAGTCGATGCCCGTGGCGATCTGCTGCTTCCCGCCGACGACGCGGCTGCGGACGAAGTCGGCGACGACCTTCACCTCGGGCGCGGACTCGGCGACGCGGCCGCGGTACGTGTCGGAGCTCGGGGAGCCTGAGGAGCCGCCGCAGCAGCCCCACTTGTAGTCCCAGTTGCGGTTCATGTCGGTGCCGACGTACGAGGAGCCGGAGTTGGGCTGCCGGTTCTTGCGCCAGCTGCGGTAGCGGCCGGTGGCGATGTCGTACTCGCCGCCGTCCGGGTTGAGGTCCGGGATGATCCAGATCTCGCGGCCGTCGACGGCGTCGGTGATCCGCCGGTCGCTGCCGTAGTCCTCGCCGAACTCGCGCAGCAGGTAGAGCGCCATCTCTACGGTGAGGTGCTCGCGGGCGTGCTGGTGATGGGTGAAGAGGACCTCGGGTTCGTTCTCGTCGGCCGCCACGTTGTCGCTGATCTTGATGGCGACGATGTCGCGGCCCTGGTAGCTCCTGCCGATGACCCGCTTGCTCATGATGCTCGGGTACTGCGCCACCCGCTGGTCGATCTCCGCGGTCATCTCCGCGTAGTTGTGGTAGCGGGAGTCGGCGGACGGGAAGTCGAACGGCTTCACGTCCGCCGCCGCGCCGTGCCGGTGAGGCGGCGCGGGCAGCGCCTCCAGCGTGTGTCCGAGGGCGCGCAGCCGCTTGGCCTGCGCGGTGTCGGCGCTGACGACGACTGTGTGGTCGTCGGCCTCGTCGATCGACACACCGGTGCGGGCGATGGCGGTCCGGTCGGCGACCGTGTCGGGTCCGTGGATCAGATACTGCCTGGTCTGCTGGTTCTCCTCGGCGGTGGCCGGGGCCGGCCGGTCCGCGGGAGGCGACGCGTTGGCGCTGATGGGCGCCGCCACGGCGAGCGCGAGGACGGCCGCGAGGGTGGCGGCCTTCCCGCGGTTCGCCCGTATGCGAAGTCGCATGCTGTCTCCTGGGTGGGGAGTTGTGGGGGTGTGCCAGTAGCGACGTGCGGATGGGGCGTGTTCGCGCTCATCGTCGATCGATGGCATGCACTCGTCAAGTACAAGTTCGGTCAATCGCGCGACGAATGCCCCGGTCCGGTGTGACGGGCGACGGACGCACCCCTTGCGCGATCACCCGCGCACCGCTTTGGTGACACCGGTCACACACGGGACGAGTGGGAAGGCGGCAGGCCATGACAGGCACCACCGAGCACAGCGCGGACGGGGCGCTCTCCGTACCGCGCAAGTCCAGTTGGAAGTACATCGGGCCGGGGATCGTCGTGGCGGCGACCGGGGTAGGCGCCGGAGACCTGGTCGCGACCCTCATCGCGGGCAGCAAGTTCGGGTACACCCTGATGTGGGCGGCGGTCATCGGCTGCATCGTCAAGATCTCGCTCGCCGAGGCGTGCGGACGCTGGCACCTGGCCACCGGGCGCACCCTCTTCGAGGGCTGGCGCTCGCTCGGCAAGTGGACGGGCGTCTACTTCGCGATCTACGTCGTCGTCTGGGGCTTCGTCTACGGCGCGACCGCGATGTCCTCCAGCGCCCTGCCGATCGTGGCGCTCTGGCCCGACGGGCCGGACCTCAAGTTCTGGGCCGTCGTCACCGGACTGATCGGCCTGGTCTTCGTCTGGTTCAACCGGTACGCCGTCTTCGAGAAGGTCATGACCGTGCTCGTCGGCGTGATGTTCGTGGTCGTCGTGTACGTCGCGATCCGCGTCACACCCGACATCGGCGCGTCCTTCGCGGGCCTCGTACCCGTGCTGCCCGACGGATCGCTGCTGTACACGCTGGGCCTCGTGGGCGGCGTCGGCGGCACCATCACCATGGCGGCCTACGGGTACTGGGTGAACGCCAAGGGCTGGACCGACACCGGCTGGATGAAGGTCATGCGCCTCGACAACCGGGTCGCCTACCTCACCACCGGCGTCTTCGTCGTCGCGATGCTGATCGTCGGAGCCGAACTGCTGCACGCGTCGAACCTCGCCCTCACCCGGGGCGACCGGGGCCTGATCGACCTCGGCGCCGTCCTCGAGGACAAGTACGGCGCCACGACCGCCAAGCTGTTCCTGATCGGCTTCCTCGCCACCTCGTTCTCGTCGCTGATCGGCGTGTGGCACGGCGTGAGCCTCATGTTCGCCGACTTCGTCGAGCGGCTCCGGCTCGACCGCAAGGGCGTGCCGGCCGACGAGGGCACGGTCGAAGAGGTGGCAGCCGGCAAGAAGGAGCGCTCGCTGCCCTTCCGCGCGTATCTGCTCTGGCTGACGTTCCCGCCCATGCTGCTGCTCTTCCTGGACCGGCCGTTCGGCCTCGTCATCGCCTACGGCGTGCTGGGAGCGTTCTTCATGCCGTTCCTGGCGCTCACCCTGATCTGGCTGCTCAACTCCTCGCGCACCCCCGCCGAATGGCGCAACGGCGCCCTGAGCAATGTGATGCTCGCGGCGGCGGGGCTGCTCTTCGTCGTGCTGTGTGTGCAGCAGGTGCGCGAACTGCCCTGGTAGCCCGACCGTTACGGCCCCCGGGCCGGGCCTGCACCGGCGGGAGAGCGGCGGCGCGGGCCCGGCCCAGGGGGTCGGGGGAGCTGCGGGGGGCTACGGCAGGTTGTGGACGTGCGGTCCGACCGCGTTCGACCAGGCGTTGCCGGCCGTCGCGTCCCAGTTGGTGGACCAGGTCATGGCGCCCCGCAGGCCCGGGTAGGTCTTCGAGGGCTTGAAGGAGCCGCAGTTCGTGCCGCGGGTCAGGCAGTCCAGGGCGCTGTTCACGATGGTCGGGCTGACATAGCCGCTGCCCGCGCCGCGGGTGGAGGCGGGGACACCGAGGCCGACCTGGGAGGGGTCGAGGCCGCCTTCGAGCTGGATGCAGGCGAGCGCGGTCAGGAAGTCGACCGAGCCCTGCGAGTACACCTTGCCGTCACATCCCAGCATCGAACCGCTGTTGTAGTACTGCATGTTGACCACGGTGAGGATGTCCTTCACGGCCAGCGCCGTCTTGAAGTACTCCGTGCCCGTGTTCTGCATGTCGATGGTCTGCGGCGCCATCGTCAGCACCAGCGAGGAGCCCGCCTTCTGCGACAGCTGACGCAGTGCCTTCGTCAGGTACGTCGAGTTGATGCCGTGCTCCAGGTCGATGTCGACACCGCTGAAGCCGTACTCCCGCATCAGGGCGTAGGTGCTGTCCGCGAACGCCGTGGCGGACGCGTCGCTGTTGATGGTGACATTGCCCTTCTCGCCGCCCACCGAGATGATCACGGACTTGCCGGCGGCCTTCTTCGCGGCGATGTCGGCCTTGAAGTCGGCGACGGAGGCGTACCCGACGGCCGGGTCGAGGTTGAAGACGATCCGGCCCGGGGTGGCCGTCGAGTCGGCGAACGACACGGCGATGATGTCGTAGTGCGACTGCACGTCCCGCAGCTTCTGCACGGTGGCGCCGTTGTCGAAGTTCTGCCAGTAGCCGGTCAGCGCGTGCCGGGGCACCGACGGGTTCGGGTCCGGGTCGCCCCCGCCCTCACTCGTACGGCCCGTGACGGCAGCCGACCTGGCCGACTCGCCCGCCGCGTTCGTGGCGGTGACCTGGAACTGGTAGGCGGTGTCCGCGGTCAGGCCCGTCACCGTCGCCGAGGTGCCGGAGGCCGACTGGACCTTGGCGCCGTCGCGGTACACGTTGTAGCCGGTCGCGCCGGAGACCGCGCCCCAGCTCAGGGCGACGGAGGTGGAGGTCACGGCGCCGACCGAGGGTGCGCCGGGCGCCGCGGGGACCACCGGGTCCGGGTCGGTGCCCCCGCCGCCGTCCGGACCGAAGACGCTGATGTCGTCCGCGTGGTAGGCGGCCTGTCCGTACCAGCCGTGCGTGTAGACGGTCACGGAAGTGGTGCTCGCGCCGGTGGTGAACGAGGTGGCGAGCTTCGTCCAGCCGCTGCCGCCGGGCGTCCAGGTGGACACGTCGGTCGTCCCGGTCCCGCTCGCGCCCAGGTAGACGTAAGCACCCTGAACCCATGCGCTGAGCGAGTACGTCGAGTTCGGCTTCACCGCCACGGTCTGGGAGCACTTGGCGTTGTCCTGGCCGGCCGGCGTGGCCTTCAGGGCGGACGCCCCGCCGTGCACCGGGGAGGAGACCGCGGCGCCACTGCCGCCGGAACAGGTCCAGTTGGCGAGACCCGACTCGAAACCGGCGTTCTTGGCGACATTGACGTCCGCCGCCTGCGCGGTTCCTGCCGTGCCCATGAGCGTGAGCCCGGTACCGACGGCCAGCGCCAGGCCGGCGCCCAGCCATCTCCGTGAGCGTGTCGTCGTGCGGTCCACTTGCGGCCTCCGGTGGGGGGTTGGGGGCGGGATCTCGTACGGTGGCCACCGTTCGGCGTAAAGCTGGTCCAGACCAATCGGGTTGTCAAGGCCTCGGGCAGCGATTGGTGTCCCTTTCGGTGTTCTCTGCCTGCGCCCTCGTCGCTAGAGTGCTCATGCAGAAACACGGAGTAGCGGACACGGAGCAGCAGGAGCACGGAGCATAGGGACCTGCGGCCGCCGGAAACCCCGGTGTCCGGAGCCGAACGGGGAACAGCGTGCCGACCGCAATAGCAGTCACCAGCACCGACCTGGTGCTACCGCCCACCGATCACCAGACACCCACCGCAGCCCTGCTCCACGCCCCGGACGACCAGCCGCTCGACGCCGCGGTCACCGACATGGGCGTGCTGCTCGAACAGCACGGCTACGTCGTCGCCCTCTACCCGGCCTCGCTCCCCGCCGCCCACGAACGCCGGCTGCACACGATCCGCGCCGTGCTCGAGAGCGACCGCATCGCTCTCCTCAAACTCGATCTGCCGCCGCTCGGGGTCGCCGTACTGGCCCGCCAGCTTCGGCAGCTGTCGATCTGCGACTTCAGCGCCGGGATCGTGGCCTCCGCCGCGCGGCTGCTCTCCCATTACGTCCACGCCGGGGCCGTGCTCGGGTCCGTCGCCCGGCTCGACCGGATACCCGTGAGCCTGAAGACCCACGCCAAGTCCTGGATGCCGGGCACCCAGTTCGGCGTCCTCGCCCACCCCAGGCCGCAGCTGATCCGCGCCGGCAACGGCGAACTCGCCGGCCCCGAGTACGCCACCCAGCTCGTCCTCGCCCGGGGCCGGCTGCAGTCCGAGTGGGTGACCGGCACCCTCGCACCCGCCTGGCACGTCCAGCACATCCATGAGGCGCCGCTGCCCGCCGACTCCGCCCGCTGGTGGGGCACCGCCCGGCTGGTCGAGTTCGCCGCCTTCCTGCCGGACGTCTCCGTCCTGTACCAACTGGTCTCTTCCGTCCGGCGAGAGGTGTGCACATGGTGCGGCATTGAACTGATCGGTGACCGCTGCGGCTTCTGCTCCGGGCCTCTCACCGCCCCCTCCGGCCGCACGGGCACGCCCAGAGCCCTGACCGCCGGCCCCTGACGCCAGGCCCGCCCTCAGCCGCACCCGTCTCCTCCCGCTCGCCTGCCCTCAGCCGTCCGACCCTCGGCCGTCCGACTCTTGCCCGTCCGGCTCTTGCCTGTCCGACCCTGCCCCGTCCCGTCTCCCGTCCTTGTCTTCTGCCCGCCCCGCCCCGACCGGTCCGCCCGCACCTGCCCGCCCCGCCCCGACCGGTCCGCCCGCACCTGCCCGCCCCGACCCTGTCCGCCCCGACCCTGTCCGCCCGCACCCGCCCCGCTCTGTTCGCCTCTCAGCTCATCCGTCCGCCCCACTCGTCCCAGCCCACGCCATCGAACGAGGTCGCCCCACCCATGAATTCACGGCAGCGCCGCGGCGTACTCCTGATTCTGCTCTCGGTCGTCTGCGGTATCGCCGCGTTCGCCGGCGTGCTCACCGTGATCGCCGACGTGAACTCCAAGGTCGGACCGGAGACCACCGCGTACCGCGTCAAGGCCGACATCGCCCCGTACACGCCGCTCGACGCCGCCCAGTTCGAGAAGGTCTCCATACCCGAACGCTGGCTGTCCGACAGCGCGGTCACCGACCTCGGCGTACTGCGCGGCAAGATCGCCGTCACCCGGCTCCGCAGCGGATCGCTCCTCCAGAGCGACATGATCGTGCAGAAGCCGCAGTTGGAGAGCGGCCAGCAGGAGATCGCCATCATGATCGACGCGGCGACCGGAGTGGCCGGAAAGATCCGCCCCGGCAACCTGGTCAACATCTTCGCCACCTTCGCCGCGCAGAACGACGCCGGCACCGACCAGTCCCGGCTCATCGTCGTGGGCGCCAAGGTCATCGACGTCGGCGAACTCACCGCCCTCGAACGCAGGAGCGGCGACCGGGCGAACGGCTCCCGGGAGGCCGTCCCCATCACCTTCGCCCTGGACACCGCCGACGCCCAGCGCGTCGCCTACGCCGAGTCCTTCGCCGAACACGTACGCCTCGCCCTGCTGCCCGACGGGAGCACCACCACCCTGCGGCCCGGCGACGGCAGCTACGACCTCTCAGAAGACAAGAACAAGTGAGGGCCGGATGACGACGCGTATCCTCCCCGCCGTCGGAGACCCCGACGCCGCCCGGTCCATCAGCAGCCTGCTCGGCCGGCTCCCCGACGCGGAACCGGCCGCCCCGGTCGCGGACTCGACCTCGCTCGTCGACACGCTGGCAGCGCTCGCCGCCGAGTCGCTCGACGAACTGCCCGAGGTCGTCCTCGTCCACGAACGCATCGGCCCGCTGCCCGCGCTCGAACTGATCAGGGACGTCGCCCTGCGCTTCCCGGCCGTCGGCGTCGTACTCGTCACCGCCGACACCAGCCCCGGCCTGTACTCGGCGGCGATGGACTCCGGCGCCCGCGGCCTCGTCTCGCTGCCCCTGACGTACGACGAACTGGCGCAGCGCGTCCAGGGCGCGGCCGGTTGGGCCGCAGGTGTACGCCGCCACCTCGGCCGCGGACCGGAATCCGGCTTCGGGGGTCCGGGCGGCACCGTCGTCACCGTCAGCGGCGCCAAGGGCGGCGTCGGCACGACGGTCACCGCGATCCAGCTCGCCCTGGCGTCGGCGGCCTCCGGCCGCTCCACCGCCCTCGTCGACCTCGACCTCCAGGGCGGCGACGTCGCCTCCTACCTGGACGTCCGGTTCCGGCGCTGCATCGTGGACCTCGCCGCCATCCAGGACATCGGCGCACGCGTGCTGGCCGACGCGGTCTTCAACCACGAGACGGGCGTCGCCCTGCTCCTCGCCCCGGCCGAGGGCGAACGGGCGGAGGACGTCAGCGACCGGCTCGTACGGCAGACCCTCGGCGCGCTGAAGCAGCGGTACGAGACCGTCGTCGTCGACTGCGGCACGCATGTGACCACCGCCAACGCCGCCGCGATCGAAACGGCCGACACGACGCTGCTGCTCACCACCCCGGACGTGGTGACCGTGCGGGCCACCAAGCGGATGGTGAGACTCTGGGACCGGCTCCAGATCCGCAAGGCCGAGGAGACCGTCACGGTCGTCAACCGCCATACGCGCGGCAGCGAGATCCAGCCCCCGCTCGTCTCGAAGATCACCGCGACCCGGGTGGCCCGGTCGGCGATCCCCGCGAACTTCCGCGAACTCCAGGGCGCCGTCGACGCCGGCCGGATGCAGGACCTGGACGCCAAGTCCGCCGTCAAACAGGCCATGTGGGCCCTCGCGGGCGAACTGGGGCTCGTGAAGGACGCCCAGGCGGACACCGGGCACAGCGGCCTCTTCGGCGGCGGGCGACGGCACGGGCGCGCGAAATGACCCGCCGGGCGTACGGGGACCGGGGCCAGTCGGTCATCGAGTTCACCGGGATGGTGCCGATCATCCTGGTGACCCTGGCGGTGCTGTGGCAGTCCGCACTCGTCGGCTACACCTTCGTCCTGGCCGGGAACGCGGCCGACAAGGCGGTGGCCGCGGGAGCAAGGGCCGACGGCGGCGGCGCGGCGGCGTGCGCGCGGGCTGCCCGGGAGGACGTCACGGGAGGCTGGTCGGTGGATGTGACCTGCGGAGAGAACGGGGACCTCTATACGGCCGAGGTCGCCCTCGACGTGCCTCTGCTCCTCCCCGGCGTCAACCTCCCCCTCACGGTCACGGGCCGGGCGGGCGCGGCGACCGAGCGGAGGGCCGCGCCATGAGGCGGCCCGGGGTGCGGGGCGGCGGGGCGCCGGTGCGGTGGAGTGGTGGCGGGGAGGCGTCCGTGCGAGGCGTGGTGCGGTGGGGTGCGGTGCGGGGCGGCGGGGAGGCGTCCGCGCGCGGCGGAGCGGTGCGGGGCGGCGGCGCTCCGTCGGGGCGTGGTGTGCGGCGGGACGCTGTGCGAGGCGGTGCGGTGTGCGGTGGTCCGGCGTCGTCGGGGTGTGGTTCGCGGTGGCGTGCGGTGCGCGGTGACCGCGGGCAGAGCGCGATCGAGTACGGCGGCTGGCTGTTCCTGCTCCTCTTCGTCATGATGGTCGCCGTCCAGGTCGGCCTCGCCGTGTACGCGGCCCAGCAGGCCGGAACGGCCGCCCGCGCGGCGGCGCGCGTGGCGTCCCAGCCGGACGGTACGACCACCGGGAAGAGCGCCGGACAACAGGCACTCAGCTCCTGGCTGGACGCCCGCGTGGTGACCCGTGAGGGCGGCGACGCCGTCACCGCCGACGTCACCGTCGTCATCCCGCAGGTCGTGCCCGGCGTCAGCTTCGGCACCGTCACCAAGAGCGCCACGATGCCCCTCGACGAGGAGTCGACACGATGAGCCTGCGCGCCCGTATCCAGCGCATGGACGACGCGACCGGTCCGGCGAACGGCCAGAGCGAGGAGAGCCGACTCGTCGGCGTCTACCGCGCCAAGCTCCTCGAGGAGATCGACCTCGCCGAGATGTCGACCCTCGCCGCCGCCGAACGGCGTGAACGGCTGGAGCGCGTACTCGGGCACATCATCAGCCGCGAGGGCCCGGTCCTGTCCGGCGGCGAGCGCTCGCACCTCGTCCGCCGCGTCGTCGACGAGGCGCTCGGCCTCGGCATCCTCGAACCGCTCCTCGAGGACGCGTCCATCAGCGAGATCATGGTGAACGGCCCCGAACAGGTCTTCGTCGAGCGCGGCGGCCGGCTCGAGCAGCTGCCGCTGCGGTTCTCCTCCACCGATCAGCTGATGCAGACCATCGAGCGCATCGTCTCCACCGTCAACCGCCGGGTCGACGAGGCGAACCCGATGGTCGACGCCCGGCTGCCCACCGGCGAGCGCGTCAACGTCATCATCCCGCCGCTCTCCCTGACCGGCCCCGTCCTCACGATCCGCCGCTTCCCCCGTGCCTACACGCTCCAGGAGATGATCGGCCTCGGCTCGCTCGACGAGCACATCCTGATGCTGCTCGCGGGACTCGTACGCGCCAAGTTCAACGTGATCGTGTCCGGCGCCACCGGCACCGGGAAGACCACCCTTCTCAACGCCCTCTCCGGACTCATCCCGGACGGCGAACGCATCGTCACCATCGAGGACTCGGCCGAGCTGCGGCTCCAGCAGACCCATGTGGTCACCCTCGAGTCCCGCCCGGCCAACGTCGAGGGCAAGGGCCGCATCACCATCCGCGACCTCGTACGCAACTCCCTGCGCATGCGTCCCGACCGCATCATCGTCGGCGAGGTCCGCGGCGGCGAGACCCTCGACATGCTCCAGGCCATGTCGACCGGCCACGACGGCTCCCTCGCCACTGTCCACGCCAACAGCGCGGAGGACGCGCTGATGCGGCTCCAGACGCTGAGTTCCATGAGCGAGGTCGAGCTGCCGTTCGTGGCCATCCACGACCAGATCAACAGCGCCGTCGACATCATCGTCCAGCTCACCCGGCACGCCGACGGGGCACGCAAGATCACCGAGATCGCCGTCGTCGATTCGTACGGCCGTGAGGACTACCGCTTCGTGACCGTCTGCCGCTTCGACGCCGAGCCGCCGGCGGGCGACGGGCGCGTGCACGGCCGCTTCCGGTACTTCCCGCTGCCGCGGCGGGTCGCGGAACGCCTCTACATGGCGGGCGAGGCGATCCCGCCGGCCTTCGGGGTCGGGGACACGCCGCTCGAACTGACGACCCGGGTACCGCCGGGCCTGAGCCCGGTACCGGACCCGCGCGTGGGACCGGGCGCCGAGCCGGGGCCGGTCTCATCGGAGGGCGGCACTGGGCCGGGGCCGGAGTGGGGGCCGGCGGCACCGCAGGGCGGCACTGGGCCGGGGCCGGGTCCTGTGCCCCCGGGCGCGCCCAGGGCGGGCCGAGGCGGGGGCCAAGCCCCGCACGGGGGCCCGGTGCCGCCGGGCGCACCCTGGGCGGGCCGGTCACCGGAAGGCAACCAGCCGCGATGAACCTTCCGCTCCTCACGCTCGGCGTCACACTGCTCGGCTGCGTACTCGCCGTCCTCGGCGTGCGCACCTGGTCGGCCGGGCAGGCACAGCACCAGGCGCTCGTGGACCGCATGTCACAGACCGGCCCGCCCGCGATCGGAGGCGGCCGCCGGCGCCGCTTCGCACGGCTCGACCGCAGGCTGCGCCGTACCCGCCCCGGCCGGCGCATCGAACGGTCCCTCGCCGCCACCGGCCTCGACCTGACCACCGGCGAGTACGCCGTCTACGCCACCGCAGCGCTGCTCGCCCTGTACTTCGTCGTCGGGTCGGTCTTCGCGCCCTTCTTCGGCCTGCTCGCCGTACTGATCGGCCTCTGGGGGGCGCAAGGCTTCCTCAACTGGCAACGCGCCAAACGCACCGAGGCGTTCATCAACCAGCTGCCCGAACTCACCCGCGTACTCGCCAACGCCACCCAGGCCGGGCTCGCCCTGCGCACCGCCATCGGCATGGCGGTGGAGGAGCTCGACGACCCCGCCCGCGAGGAACTGCGCCGCGTCGCCGACCAGCTCGCCCTCGGCCGCTCCCTCGACGACGCCCTCGGCGACCTCGTCGCACGCCTCCCCTCGCGCGAACTGACCGTGCTCGTCTCCACCCTCATCCTCTCCAACCGGGCGGGCGGCACCATCGTCACCTCACTGCGCAACCTCACCGAGACCCTGGAGGAGCGCAAGGAGACCCGGCGCGAGGTCACCACCCTGCTGTCCCAGATCAAGGTGACGGCGGTGGCCGTGCCCGTGCTCGGCCTGGGCTTCCTCCTCGTCATCAACGGCATGAGGGACGGCGCACTCGACGACATGACCGGCGCGCTCGGCGGCCGGCTCGCCGTGCTCGCCGCCGCCGGGCTGTACGCACTCGGCTTCGTCCTCATCAACCGACTCACCCGCGTCCGCATCTGACGCCCGACCTGAACCTGGAGGGAGGCACACATGCTCGGACTCGCCCTGGCCGCCGTACTCGGTCTGGCCGTCCTCGGCGTCTTCCACGGCATCCGCATGTACCGGGCGGAGGCCAAGCTCCCCGGCGACCTCGCCGTGGCCCTCGAGATCGGCGCCACCCGCACCAGCTACCCGGGCATGGCCATCGACCGCCTCGGCATGCGATGGGCCCCGTCCGTGCTGCGGCTCATGGGGCCCCGCCAGGTCGACCGCGTCCGCCGCAGACTCGACATGGCCGGCAACCCCGGCGGCCTGACGGTGGACCGCTACGCGGCCCGGCGCGCCGTGTACGGCTTCCTCGGCACGCTCGTCGCCTTCGGGATGCTGATGAACGGCCACGCCGTCTTCGCGGTTCTCTTCCTCCTCTACGGCCTGTTCTGGACGGAAGTCCTGATCCGCGCCGCCATCGCCCGCCGCCGCGACGACATCGAACGCACCCTGCCGGACTTCCTCGACGTGCTCGCCGTCGTCGTCTCCGCCGGCCTCGGCTTCCGCCAGGCCCTGGAACGCGTCGCCGAGAAGTACGACGGCCCGTGGTCCGACGAACTGCGCATCACCCTGCGCCAGATGGACATGGGCATGGGCCGCCGCGAGGCGTTCGAACATCTGCGGCTCCGCAACGAGTCGGACCAGGTCTCGATGTTCGTCTCCGCACTCCAGCAGGGCGAGGAACTGGGCGCACCCATCGTCGACACCCTGATCCAGATCGCCAACGACATGCGCCGCACCGACGCCCAGAACGCCCGCCGCAAGGCCGCGAAAGCGGTCCCGAAGGCGACGCTGATCGTCACGAGTTTCATGCTCCCCGGGACGATGATCCTGATCGTGGCCGGGTTCTACTACGCGGCGGACGTCGACTTCGGCGCCGTCTTCGGGGGGTGACGGGGTGTTGACTTGGGGATGATTGGCCCAAGTGTCTTCGCTCACGCAAGCGAATGTGGGAGATTTCCTCCGGGGCACCGGTGTAGCCGGGAGACTCCATGGAGTGATCGGCGGCGAGGGAGGCCGGACCGGCATGAACGTACGGTCCGTCAAAGGGGAACGAGGGGTAAGCCATGAAGGACTTCGGCCTGCGCGGGGTCACGGCTGCTGCGACGGGACTCCGCAGACACCTGCGTGGGGATCGAGGGCAGGGGTCGATCGAGTACGTGGGGATCACGATCCTGGTGGTGGCGATCGTGGTGCTGCTGCTCAATACGAACATGGGCAGCGAGATCGCGAATACGTTCACTCAGAAAATCAACTCCGTCCTCAACGGCGGGGGCGGCGGAGGCTGAGCCACTCGCCTGCCGGAGACAGCGGTCAGGTAACACCGCTCTACATGGCTGCCGTGGTCGGTCTGCTCTTCCTCGTCCTCGTGTACCTCGCCTTCGGGCAGGCCGATGTGACCCGCAACGGCACGCAGACGGCGGCGGACGCAGCAGCTCTGGCAGCGGCCAAGCAGTCGAGGGACGAACTGAACCTCGTGGACGTTCTCGACGACCTGGAAGCGGTCTTCGACGGCCGGACGCCGGTCGACACTCCGGACGGCTGCGGGCGGGCCGTGGATTTCGCGGCAAGGAACGACGCGGTGGCCGGCTATCACGACTGCCTGCCGCTGAGCGACGGCCGCTGGGGCTTCACCGTCAACGTGAGGTCCCGGGAATCGATGGGCGACAGCGTCATCGAGGGAACGGGGAGCAAGCATGCCACGGCGACTGCCACCGCCGTGATCGAACCACGCTGCACGTTCACACCCGAGGAGAGCGAAGCGCCGGAGCCGGACGAGGGAGCCGAGGACGACAACGAGAAGCCCTCGCCCGGCAAGCTGCTTTGTGACTCCGAGTACTGGGTCATCGACCCTGACAACATGGAACTACTGCCGCACATGGCAGACCTCTTCACCGTCCGACTGGCCGAGGACCGTGCCCGATGAGCGCTAAGGAACAGGAATGATGACCATGCGGCACATGATGCGCCGGGCAGGTGTGGCAGCCGTGCTGTCGTCCACCCTGATCCTCGTTGTGTCGGCGTGCGGGGGTGGCGGCGAGAAGAAGGACTCGAGCAGTCCCTCCTCAACACCTGCCGGATCCACGGCCGATGACAAGGCGGTCGGCTCTGCCGAGGAGAGCGCACCCAGTTCACCGAACGAGCCCATTGCCATGGTCAAGGGAGACGGTGGGGTGGAGATGTCCGTGCTCTCGGCAAGAAGGGACGAAGGCGGATTCCTCACGGTGGACGGGGAGATCAAGAACACCGGATCCGAAGGATTCACCGCTCCCGTCCAGTGGAGCGGCACGGAGCAGTCCGTGGCCGCCACCGGCCGCTCGTTCGCCGGGATGACCCTCGTGGACTCCAAGGGCAAGAAGCGGTATTACGTGCTGCGCGACACCGACAACCGGCCGCTCACCACCTACGCCTACAGCAGCTTCATCAAGGCGGGCGACTCCCTCCCCTTCTTCGCCCAGTTCCCCGCGCCGCCGGCCGGCACCACCCAGGTCGCCCTTCAGTTCCCCGGCTTCCCCAGCACCTCGATCGAGCTGTCATGACGCCCTCCGCGACCCGACGGACCGCCACTGCCGCCGTTCTCGCAGGCGTGCTCTCCCTCGGCCTCCTCGGCACCGGTGACGCGTTCGCCGACGACGGCCCGTACGCGGCGCCGCCCGCCGAGGCACCGGTCAAGATCGACGCCAGGGACTCGGACCTCAAGCTCCCGGAGGGTGCGACGCTCGCCGAGCCGAAGGTCATCGACATCAAGTCCGTCGTCGAGGACATCAGCGGCGAGGAGCGCCGCGAGGAGACCAACTCGGACATCAAGTTCGCGCTTCAGGCCGAGGTGCTGTTCGGCAAGAACAGCGCGAAACTCTCGGGCGAGGCCGCGTCCCGTATCGCTGCCATCGCCGCCGAGATCAAGACGCAGAGCGCCAAGAAGATCCGCGTCTTCGGTTTCACCGACGACCTCGGCACCGAGGCGCACGGCGACAAGCTGTCCAAGGAGCGCGCGGACGCGGTGCACAGCGTGCTCTCGCAGCAGCTGAGCGGCGCGGGCATCACGTACGAGATCCGCGGCTACGGCGAGGACTACCCGATCGCCAGCAACGCCACGGAGGAGGGCCGCCGCAAGAACCGACGCGTGGAGGTGTCGTTCCCCCGGGAGTGACAAGCCCGTTACGACTGCTACAGCAGGTGGTCCGCCTTGCGCACTCCTGGAGATCGTTTGCGATGGATCGGATGTACTCGCGCGAGCAGTCCGGGCCGAGCGCTGTCGAAGCTGTCAGCGGTTACGGATACCCTGACGCCCGATGTGGGCAGCATGGATGTCCGTAACCGCCCACAACCTGAACAAAGCCGCCCCCGACTCCGACCACGCACCACCTGAACCGGCGCCCGCCTGGCCGCCCGCCCGCCCGGGGAGCAGAGCGGACACCGCCGACAACAACCACACGTGACTCGGCGGGGCCGGCGCCGCAGCCGGTGCGCCTGACCTCAAGAGCGGTTCGGCAGGCCAGAAGGCAGTTGTCCGTGCGTCGGTCGAGACCATCGGGCCCGCCCTGAACAGGGCAGGCGTCCACGCCAAGGACATGTTCGGAGGAGCCCTGGTGCTCGCGGAATCTCTGTCGCGTCGCGGGCGTGGCAGCCCCACGCGTCCCGGGCGTACGGCCCGGACGGTGAGGACGCGAAAGTCGGCGTCCGGGCAGGCCACGTCGATGGTTCGGAGGCGGCGACGCCGGCTGGGTCCGGGGCCTGAGCGACCACGGGAAACGGCACTGTCGAGGACCTGAGCGGCCCTCGGCGAGCGCTCGCTCGCCCTGGGTCTCTGTCAGCGAGACCCAGGGCGCTCGGCGCGGTAGCCGCAGTGTCAGCCCGCGCCGATCGCCGTGCGGAACTCGGCCATCGTCATCGTCTTGTCCTCCGCAGGCATGGAGATGGTCATCTCCATGCCGAAGTCGGTGTACGTCGTCGTGCTCGTCCTGCCGTCCCGAGACGCTTCCTGCTTGAGCAGGTGGTCGGGGGCCTCGGCGCTGATGAAGTAGGTGTCGTTCGCCGGTCCCGACGCCACCTCGATGGCCACGGCCTTCCTGCCGTCGACCGTCGTGTCCTTGGCCGGTGCGTATTCGCCCGTGGGGGAGAGGGCGAAGAAGGCGGCGCAGTCCCCGCCGGTCTCACTGGACACGTAGACGTCGAAGAGCCGCTCCGGAACGGTGATCTGCTGGCCCTTCTGCGCCAGCATGGCGGCGAACAAGGGCGCGCTGGTGTAGCTCGTGCCGTCCTTGCAGTACATCTCGCCGCCGTCTGGCTGCGGCGCGCCGCTGACCTCCATGCGGAAGCCCTGCTCCGGGTCCCATGAGGTCTTCTGCGTTGCGCCTTCGAAGGCGGTCGTCGTGCCCGTGGAGCTGAACGAGGTCTCCCGCATGGTCTTGTTGACCGCCTCGATGCGGGCCGCGGCCGATGCCTGAGTGCCGCCGGCCCCGCGGTCCGTGTCGGAACCGTTGCCGGCCCCGTCTCCGCAGCCGACCGCGGCACCGGCGAGTATCACGGCGAAGGCCAGGGGGCGGAGGACGGACGTGGATCGTCGGACGAGCACGGGTTTCCTTTCGGCGGAACAACAGAAGGCAATCGGGACGATCTTCGCATGGACCCGTACGGCTCACTTCGGGGTGCGCGGGCCCCGGGACGGAGAGGCGTCGGTGCCGGAGGGGACCGTCAGTTCGGCGCCCCGGCGAACGCCCCACGCCGCCATCCTCCCCGCCTCCGCCTCCAGCACCAGCCGTGCCCGCAGGCGTGGGATCCCGAGGCGCCCCGGGCGCATGGTCCTGACGGTGAGGACGCGCAACTGCCCGTCCAGGTAGGCCACGTCGATCGGGAAGCGCATGCCGATCGTGTGGACGCTGTTGCACGGGGCGAGGAGCATCGCACCTTTGATGCCGTCCCGGCCGAGGAGGCCCCGGCGGCGGGTCCGGTAGGTGGCGGCGATCTCCACGGGGGCGACGGGGCGGCCGTCGACCGTCAACGTCCCGGTGCCGTCGCGCCATTGCTGCCGTCTCATGGCGTTCACGCTACGCCTGGTCGGCCTAGGGTCAGGGGGGTGGACGCAGTGTTGGTGGTCGTCGCCGCCCTGTGGGGCGCCGGGACCGGGTGGTTGTGCCCCCGCGTGGTGTACCGGCTGTCCGTGCAGCCGGGGGAGGCGTGGCGCGTGGCCTGCCCGGCCGGGCATCCGTACGGCGGGTGGGTGGGTGGGGCCTGCTGCCCCGCACCGCTGCCGGGGCGGTTCGTCGCGCCGGTCGTCACCGCGCTCGTCTGCGCGGCCCTCGCCGCGGCGGCCGGTACGCGGCCGGAGCTGGCGGTCTGGATGGTGCTGGCACCCTTCGCGGTACTGCTCGCGTTCGTGGACGTGCAGGTGCGTCGGCTGCCGGACCGGCTGACGCTGCCTCTGGCGGCCGGGGCGGTGATCCTGCTCGGCGTCACCACCCTCGCGGCGGGCGCGGCGGGATCGTGGACGACCGCACTGCTCGGCGGGCCGGCGCTCGGAGCCGCGTACTTCGTGCTGTTCCTGATCAACCCCGGCGGCATGGGCTTCGGGGACGTGAAGCTCGCGCTGTCGCTGGGCGTCGTCCTCGGCTGGTACGGCTGGGCCGTGCTGTTCGCGGGGGCCTTCGCCGGCTTCCTGCTCGGAGCGGTGTACGGGCTCGGGCTGATCGCCCTGCGCCGCGCCGGGCGCAGGAGCACGATCCCCTTCGGGCCGTTCATGCTGGCGGGTGCCTGGCTGGGCCTGCTGCTCGGGGCACTCGGCGTGCGGTGACGGCGGGCCCCTGGCCCGTCAGGCGTGCGGGCCCACCGTCACCCGGTCCACGGTGAGCTCGGCACGGCCCTCGAGCACTTCGGCGACCCGTTCCGCCTGGGCGTCCAGCGCTGTCCGGGTCCGGGCCGTTCGAAGGGCGGTGCCGATCGGTTCGACCGTCACCACGATGCGGTTGCCGGAGCGGCGCTGGTGCCAGACGCCGGCCACGGTCCCGTTCACCAGCATCACCGGGTAGTTTCCCGCCTGGCCGCCTCCCAGTGCCCGGCCGAAGGCCGCGCCCGGGAAGAGCCGCTCGCGGGGCTGGCAGGCGATGACGTACGCGTCGAAGTAGGGGAGAAGGCGTACGCCGAGCGGCGGGGCGGTGTCGGGGAAGGCGGTGTCGCCGGTGACGACCCACGCCCGCTCGTCTTCGAGGGTGACCTGCTCGATGCGCCCCTCGGCCGCCAGGCCGTCGAACACGTCGCCCGCCCACCGCTTCGGCGCAGCCAGCCACCGGGCGAAGTGAGCTGGCGTGGCCGGGCCGTATGCGTGCAGGTAGTGCTGTACCAGCGCCTCCATGGCGGCCTGTCCGTCCATCGGTGTGACGCCGGGTCCGGTGTACGTGACCTTGCGGCCGCGGTTCGGTCCGAAGGCGAGGGCCCCGCGGTGGGCGGCCGTGTGGGCGGCCTGCCGCCAGCGCGGCCACTTGTCCTGGAACGCCTCCATGACACGGTCGCCGGCCCACGGACCCGTACGGTCGACGATCGCGTCCGTCAGTTCGTCGACCGTGAGCGGCTCGCCCGCCAGCGCGTCGCGGACCGCCGCGACGACCTCGTCCGTCTGGCCGGGAGTCATCCGTACGCCGTCCGGCCACGGGTTCGGTCCGGCCGGGATCGCGGACAGCGCGCCCGTCCACATCGGAAGGTCCGCCGTGGGCAGCAGGTGGACGGTGCCGCGGGGGCCGTACGTCTTCGTCAGCGTCCGGTCCGTCCACAGCGCGCGGCGTACGTCCGCCCGGGTCGCACCGGAAGGCAGCCGCAGGGCGATCGACAGTTCCGCGGCGGAGAGCACCTGTGCGTGTGCGCCGAGCATCGCGCCGGCGATTCGGGCGGGGCGGTCGGCTGCCGGGTCCTCCGGGTTCTCCGAGTTCTCCGGGTCCGACAGACCCTGGCGGGCCAGTCGCCGGGCGTTCGCCTGGGGCCAGGTCACGTGGGTGGTCGTCATGGGGAGACCGTAGAAGCGATATAGGTCAGAAACCGTCCGCCATGGCCCAATGGGCCACATCGATCGGGCACTTGACGGAGGGTCACTGCGTTCGTCAACGCGGCGCCTCGTCGCCGGGGTCCCCCGTCGGAGGTATGGCTCCGGGATATCGGGCCGGTGTCGCACCGCCTCTGCGCCATCTCCGCACCGCCTCCTCGCTGTCGTGCGCACCGCTCAGCCGACCACTTGGCGAATTCGGTGCGGACTTCCGGCATGGCGTGGCACTCGACACCACTTACGAAGGGTTATGGTGGAAACCCCCCCTCGGGCCGGTCCGTATCCCCCCCCACGGACCGGCCCGTTTTCATGTCCC
The DNA here is from genome assembly GCF_040706335.1 of Streptomyces sp. NPDC048389. Taxonomy (NCBI): domain Bacteria; kingdom Bacillati; phylum Actinomycetota; class Actinomycetes; order Kitasatosporales; family Streptomycetaceae; genus Streptomyces; species Streptomyces sp. NPDC048389. The sequence continues at coordinate 105,450 of NZ_JBEZKP010000012.1, forward strand.
GCCGGCCTCGCCCGGTGAAAGGGCCCCGGCCGCCTCACCCGGGACACGGGCCCCCGGCCTCGCCCCATGAACGGCCCCGGCCACCTCGCCCCGGGACTGGGGCACCGGGCCACCTCGCCCCGGGGGAAGAGGTCAGTTGCGGCCGGCCCAGATGTTGGTGCCCTGCGTGTCCACGGCGAAGGTGTCGATCTCGGCCAGCTCCGCGTCGGTGAGCGGCGCGCCGGCCAGGGCTGCGACGTTCTCCTCCAGCTGCTGCACGCTCGACGCGCCGATCAGGGCGGACGTCATCCGCGGGTCGCGCAGCACCCAGGAGATCGCCAGCTGGGCCAGCGACTGGCCGCGGCGCGTGGCGATGTCGTTCAGCCCGTGCAGCCGGCGCAGGACCTCGTCGGAGAGCAGGTTCGGGTCGAGCGACTTGCCCTGGGTGGCGCGCGAGCCCTCCGGGATGCCCTTCAGGTACTTGTCCGTGAGCAGGCCCTGTGCGAGCGGTACGAAGGAGATGCAGCCCATGCCGGCGTTCTCCAGCGTGTCGAGAAGGCCGTCGTTCTCGATCCAGCGGTTGATCATCGAGTAGGAGGGCTGGTGGATGAGGGCGGGGACGCCCATCTCCTTCAGGAGCCGGGCAGCCTGCTCGGTCTGCTCCGCGTTGTAGGAGGACACGCCGACGTACAGCGCCTTGCCCTGCTGGACGGCGGAGGCGAGCGCTCCCATCGTCTCCTCGAGCGGGGTGTGGGGGTCGAAGCGGTGCGAGTAGAAGATGTCGACGTAGTCGAGCCCCATCCGCTTCAGCGACGCGTCCAGCGAGGAAAGCAGGTACTTCCGCGAGCCCCACTCGCCGTACGGGCCGGGGTGCATCAGATAGCCGGCCTTCGTGGAGACGATCAGCTCGTCCCGGTACGCGGCGAAGTCCTGCGCGAAGATCTTGCCGAAGTTCAACTCGGCGGATCCGGGCGGCGGTCCGTAGTTGTTCGCAAGGTCGAAGTGGGTCACACCCAGATCGAAGGCGCGGCGCAGGATCGCCCGCTGCGAGACGAGGCTCCGGTCGTCGCCGAAGTTGTGCCAGAGGCCGAGCGAGAGGGCCGGCAGCTTGAGGCCGGAGCGGCCGGAGCGGCGGTACTCCATGGCCTCGTAGCGGTCGGCGGCAGCCAGATAGTAAGGGGTATCAGTCACGCCTCTCTCCTTATCACGGACTTGTGACACACCGGGTTGGGCCGCCGTGACCGGGCCGCAGTAATGTTGCGGCTTCGGGGGACCGCCGCACGGAGGGGTGTAAGAACTGTGAACCTGCGCGACCTGGTGTACGGGCTCTACGCACGCCGGGTGGAGGGCCGCCTCGACCATGCCCAGGTGCCCAAGCACATCGGTGTGATCCTCGACGGCAACCGCCGCTGGGCCAAGGCATCGGGTGGCACGGCCGCACAGGGACACCAGGCCGGTGCCGACAAGATCTCCGAGCTGCTGGGCTGGTGCGCGGAGACGGATGTCGAGGTCGTCACTCTCTGGCTCCTCTCCACTGACAACTTCGACCGCCCGGCGGAGGAGCTCACCCCGCTCCTCGGCATCATCGAGAACACCGTGCGCAATCTGGCGTCCGACGGGCGCTGGCGGGTGCACCACGTGGGCACGCTCGACCTGCTGCCCGCCCACACGCAGACCGTACTGAAGGAAGCCGAGCAGGCCACGGCGGACGTGCCCGGAATACTCGTCAACGTCGCCGTCGGCTACGGCGGCCGTCAGGAGATCGCCGACGCGGTGCGGTCGCTGCTGCTGGAGCACGCGGAGAAGGGCACGAGCTTCGAGGAGCTCGCGGAGACCATCGACGTCGAGCACATCTCGGAGCACCTGTACACGCGGGGGCAGCCCGACCCGGACCTGGTGATCCGTACGAGCGGGGAGCAGCGGCTGTCGGGGTTCATGCTCTGGCAGAGCGCGCACTCCGAGTACTACTTCTGCGAGGTCTTCTGGCCGGCGTTCCGGAAGGTGGACTTCCTGCGGGCGCTGCGGGATTACGCGGCGAGGCATCGGCGCTACGGCGCCTGACCGCGGCGCGCCGCCCGTGGCGGTGTTCCCGCCCCTTCCCGCCCCACCCCGCCCCTTCCCGAACCGGTGCGAGCCCCGGCCCCCGTACGCGCTCCGCGCGCCCCCGAGCCCGCACCCCCGGCCCCGTACGCGCTCCGCGCGCCCCCGGACCCCGAGCCCCGGCCCCACGGACGGGCGGAACGAGTGGGACGGCCCCCGGTCGCGGGCCCGGCCTGTCCGCGACACGCGGGCGTGTGCCGGCTTCGCCCGGGGCTCCGTCCGCGCTCCGCCGGGCGTTCCGTGCTCTGCCCGGAGCCTGCCGCATCCGGGGTGCTTCGGGCTCCGCCCCGGCCCGGTGCCGCGCTTCGCGCCCTCACACGAACGGCCCCCGCTCCGTCGCCCCCACCCCCCCCGTCACCTCCTGTTCATCGAGGCGACCGGCCACCCCTGGCATGGCGGTACTTGTTCGAGGGCATACCCCAAGCAGGTCGACGTCCGATCCACGAACGTCGTATCTCAGTGAGCGGCCGACACCGCTCACCCGGGAGGCCCTTTGCACACGAAGGACTGCACCAGCGGTGCGGACCACGCGGAGGGCCGGCGCTCGGCCCGCGCATCGTGGCCTGAGCCCGGCCCGTCGCCCGCTTCGGCGGGTGGACCCATGGCCCGCGACGCCGTCGCACCCCGACCTCGTCCGAGGGGGTACGTCCTTCCGTGGTGAACAGCACAAAGCGCCGTATGAACGACAGGCGCACCTATGTTCTCGACACCAGCGTCCTGCTGGCGGATCCGAACGCCATGAGCCGCTTCGACGAGCACGAGGTCGTGCTCCCCGTCGTCGTGGTCACCGAGCTGGAGGCCAAGAGGCACCATCCGGAGCTCGGCTACTTCGCCCGCCAGGCGCTGCGCCTGCTGGACGACTTCCGCGTCCGGTTCGGCCGTCTCGACGCGCCGCTGCCGATCGGCGACCTCGGTGGCACGCTCCGCGTCGAGCTCAACCACTCGGATCCCGGCGTGCTGCCGGCCGGCTTCAGGCTGGGGGACAACGACTCACGGATTCTGGCGGTCGCGCGCAATCTGCAGGCCGAGGGGTACGACGTGACGGTCGTGTCCAAGGACCTGCCGCTGCGTATCAAGGCGTCCTCGGTCGGCCTGCTCGCAGAGGAGTATCGCGCGGAGCTCGCCATCACCGACACCGGCTGGACCGGTATGTCCGAACTGCCCTTGTCTGCCGAGCAGGTCGACCTGCTGTACGGGGAGGAGGCGCTGTACGTGCCGGAGGCGGCCGAGCTTCCCGTGCACACCGGTCTGGTGCTTCAGTCGGAGCGCGGCAAGGCACTGGGCCGTGTCACCGCGGAGGGCAACGTCCGTCTGGTGCGTGGCGACCGTGAGGTGTTCGGCATCCACGGCCGCAGCGCCGAGCAGCGCATCGCGCTCGATCTGCTCCTGGACCAGGAGGTCGGCATCGTCTCGCTGGGCGGCCGGGCGGGTACCGGAAAGTCGGCGCTGGCGCTGTGCGCGGGCCTGGAGGCGGTCCTCGAGCGCAGGCAGCATCAGAAGGTGATGGTCTTCCGGCCGCTGTACGCGGTGGGCGGGCAGGATCTCGGCTATCTGCCGGGCACCGAGGCCGAGAAGATGAGCCCGTGGGCGCAGGCGGTCTTCGACACGCTGTCCGCGGTGGCGGGCCGTGAGGTCATCGAGGAGGTCCTGAACCGCGGCATGCTGGAGGTCCTGCCGCTCACCCACATCCGGGGCCGCTCCCTGCACGACGCGTTCGTCATCGTCGACGAGGCCCAGTCGCTGGAACGGAACGTGCTGCTCACGGTGCTGTCCCGGGTCGGGGCGAATTCCCGGGTCGTCCTCACCCATGACGTCGCACAGCGGGACAATCTGCGCGTCGGCCGGTACGACGGAGTGGTCGCCGTCGTCGAGAAGCTGAAGGGGCATCCGCTCTTCGCGCATGTCACCCTCACGCGCTCCGAGCGTTCCCAGATCGCCGCACTGGTGACCGAAATGCTGGAGGACGGGCACATTTGATGCGACAGGACCAGTGAGCCTATCCGGCAAATGGGGCAAGCCGGTTGGCGCCGCCCGGCAAAGCGCACGAGCCTAGCCGGGCGGCGTCGTGCTGTCCGCCGTTTCCCCCGAAACTCCTGGTGTGAACGCGGTGTGAGCTTTCACACGCAACGAAGAATTGCCTTGCGGCGTCGGCTTCCGGCAGAGTCTTGCTTCCGTCAGGCCCCGCATGCGACACATCCGCACCACAACCGGTGCACAGCACCACACAACTCAAGACTTGTCCGTCGTATGCCGCCCGCGAGTACAACGCGGCAGCTCCCTCGTGGAGTTGCCCGCCGGGTCCGCGCCTCCCGTGACCCAAGCAGTGGGAGGCCAGCGCCAGGGGCACGATTGCGCTCGCGAGGTCACCTAAGCGGGCATGCTGGAAGGAAACCGTGTGAGCCGGATCTCGGTCCGGGGATTCGCAGTCGCCTCGGCGACTGCGGTCACCACCGTCGGCGCCGTCGTCGGCGTCGCGTCGGGCAGCACTCAGCCCTCGGGTGACAGCCTCGAGGCGACCGCTGCCGACACGACGCTCCTCGCGGACATTCCCATGGGCGAGCAGGCCCAGATCCAGGTGTCGTCCCTGGCGCTGCAGGCCGACGCCCAGGCAGCCGCCGCGGACGCGGCCGCGCAGAAGGCCGCCGAGGAGTCGGCGCGTCTTCAGGCCGCGAAGACCGCGGAGGCCAAGAAGGCGGCCGCCGAGGAGCGCGCGGAGAAGGCGCGCGAGGAGGCGGAGGCGCGGGCCAACCGCAACGCCGTCCGTGACGTGTCCAGCTTCTCGGCCCAGGCGTCCTACACGGTCGCCGAGGTGCAGGCGATGGCGCGGCAGATGATCCCCGCCGACCAGTTCCAGTGCTTCAGCAACATCGTGCAGCGCGAGTCCACCTGGAACTACCGTGCGCAGAACCCCTCTTCGGGCGCGTACGGCCTGGTCCAGGCCCTGCCCGGCTCCAAGATGTCGTCGGCCGGCGCCGACTGGCAGACCAACCCGGCCACTCAGATCAAGTGGGGCCTGAACTACATGGACAGCCGCTACGGCAGCCCGTGCGGCGCCTGGTCGTTCTGGCAGGCGAACCACTGGTACTAGTCGGGTGCCGGTCCGCCGGCACTCAACTTTCCGGAGCCCCTCACCGTCCTACGGTGAGGGGCTCCGTGCGTGTACGGTCGGGATCCGATGATCCCGGGTGGGTGCCGCGCCGCCCCGCGCCCCCGGCGCAGGGGGAGAGTCGTGGGGGAAGAGGAAGCAACATGTCGAAGGTTCCAGGATGGTTCGGCCGCGTCGGCGCCGAGCTGACCCGGATGGGCGAGCGCCTGGAAGAGCGCCGCTCGGAGGCCGCGTCGGACCTGGAAGACGCGTCGGACACCAAGGGTGAGCCGCCCGGCGCCGTAGCGCCCCGGGAGAGTGTTCCGCCGCCGCCTTCGTACGCCCCCGCCGTGGCGGCAAAGCCCGACCCGGCAGCCGTGGTCCCTTGGGGCATGCGGGTCGCGGCGGAGGCCGGCTGGCGGCTGCTCGTCCTGGCGGGCACCCTCTGGGTGCTGATGAGGGTCATCAGCGCCGTGCAGCTGGTGGTTCTGGCGTTCGCGGCGGCCCTGCTGGTCACCGCGATGCTCCAGCCGACCGTGGCCCGGCTGCGCAGGCGCGGCCTGCCGCGGGGACTCGCCACCGCCGTGACGGCGGCCCTCGGCTTCGTCATCATGGGGCTGGTCGGCTGGTTCGTCGTCTGGCAGGTCCTGGACAACCTCGACAACCTCTCCGACCGGGTCAGGGACGGGATCGACGAGTTCAAACGCTGGCTGCTCGACAGCCCGTTCCATGTGACAGAGAGTCAGATCAACGACATCGCGGAGAACCTCAGCGACACGATCGGCACCAACACGGAGGAGATCACCTCCGCCGGTCTGCAGGGCGTGACCGTGATGGTCGAGGTGCTCACCGGGATACTGCTGGCGATGTTCTCCACGCTGTTCCTGCTGTACGACGGCAAGCGGGTGTGGCAGTGGGTGCTCAAGCTCGTCCCGGCTCAGGCCCGGCCGGGCGTCGCGGGCGCCGGCCCGCGCGCCTGGCGGACCCTGACGGCGTACGTGCGGGGCACGGTGATAGTCGCGCTCATCGACGCGATCTTCATCGGCCTCGGGCTCTACTTCCTCGACGTGCCGCTGGCCGTGCCGCTGGCCGTGTTCATCTTCCTCTTCGCCTTCATCCCGCTCGTCGGCGCCGTGGTCTCCGGCGCGCTCGCGGTCGTCGTCGCCCTGGTCGCCCAGGGCGTGTTCACCGCGCTGATGGTGGTGATCGTGGTCCTGGCCGTACAGCAGATCGAGGGCCATGTGCTGCAGCCGTTCATCCTGGGCCGTGCGGTGCGGGTGCACCCGCTCGCCGTGGTCCTCGCCGTCGCCTCCGGTGGCCTGGTCGCCGGCATCGGCGGTGCGGTGGTCGCGGTGCCGCTGGTGGCCGTGACCAACACGGTGGTCGGCTATCTCAACGTGTACGGAAGGGAGCAGGCGCTGGGTCACTCGCCACCGCCGCACGGCTCGACATCACTCGACGCAGCTGCAGCGCCCGCGTCGCCGGACGCGCCCGAGCAGCCCGAGGCGAGGGAGGAGCAGCAGTGATCTCAGAACCGGAGATGGTGCCCGAGGGGCATTTCGGCGCCGCCGAGCTGCCCGAGCAGCGGCCGTCGTCCGACGACGTGGTGGCGGACGGCGACGGCACCGCCGCCCCGCGCCCGTCGCGCCCCGGCTGGCTGTGGGCCCTCGGCGGCGCGCTCGTCGCATCGGCGGTGTGGGCGGCGGGACTGTACGCGTACGGATTCGGTGACCCGGGCCTCGGTGGCTACCGGACGAGCAAGGACCTCTGCGCCGACGCCGAGTTGAAGGGCCTGACGGCGGTGCTGGGCGAGCGCGTGGGCGGGGACTCAGGAGGATGGGGGAGCGAGCACGAGAGCCTCCACGAATCCTGGTGCTACACCGACCTGAGGCCGCCCGGTCACGTGGTGGAGACGGACGAAGACGGCAGCGAGCTGACCTCTTTTCCTCACGCCTCCTTGAGCTACACGCTGCACATGAAGACCGATCCCGGGCCCGAGTTCGAGGGCTGGGTCGTCGCCCGCAGCGCTACCGGTGACGACGAGCCCGTCCCTCTGCGGCGGGTCGACGGCCTGGGGGAGCGGGCCTTCATCGTCGACGAGGAGGTCGGCGGCACGTCCACGCTGCATGTGCTGGACGGCCAGGCGGTGCTCACCTTGAGCGTCAGCAGCGACTGGGACGCCGAGACCGGAGGGCCGCTGACCGATGTGTCCGAGCTCGAGCCGATCATGGTCGAGGACATGACGGCACTGATGGCGAAGCTGAAGAGCGGAGAAGCCGGAGAAGGCGAAGAAGGCGGAGAAGCCGGAGAAGGTGGGGAAGCGCAGGAGAGCTGACGGGGTATGCGGGGCCGACGAGCCTACGGGCCGACGTACTCCTCGCACCGCGACCGGAAGGGGCCCGCCGATCCGTTCCGGGATCGGCGGGCCCCTTCCGGTCGCCCTGTGCGGGGTACTACTCCGCCATGACGGCCTCGGCGTCCAGCGTGGTGCCCACGGCCTGGATCACCGCGGCGATCTTCACGGCTTCCTGGATCGTCTCGCGGTCCACACCGGCCTTGCGCAGCACCTGCTCGTGCGAGTCGAGGCACTGGCCGCAGCCGTTGATGGCGGAGACGGCGAGCGACCACAGCTCGAAGTCGACCTTCTCCACGCCCGGGTTGCCGATGACGTTCATCCGCAGACCGGCGCGCAGCGTCCCGTACTCCGGGTCCGACAGCAGGTGCCGGGTCCGGTAGAAGACGTTGTTCATCGCCATGACCGCGGCGGCGGACTTGGCGGCGGTGTACGCCTCCGGCTTGAGGTTGGCCTTCGCCTCAGGCTCCAGCTCACGCAGCACCCGCGGCGAACGCGAGGCGATCGCGCAGGCCAGTACGGTGCCCCACAGCTGCTGCTGCGGAAGGTCGCTGTTGCCGATGACCGAGCCCAGGTTCAGCTTCAGGTCCTTGGCGTAGTCCGGTACGGCTGCCTTGAGTTCGTCGAGAGCCATCTCGGATCACTCGCCCGACAGCAGCGCGACGGGGTCCAGGGTGTTCTCGCCCTTGGTCCAGTTGCACGGGCACAGCTCGTCGGTCTGCAGGGCGTCCAGCACCCGCAGGACCTCCTTGGGGTTACGGCCGACGGAGCCGGCGGTCACCATGGTGAACTGGATCTCGTTGTTCGGGTCGACGATGAAGACGGCGCGCTGCGCGAAGCCGTCCTCGCCCTCGATGCCGAGGTCCCGCATCAGCTCGTGCTTCGAGTCGGCCATCATCGGGAAGGGCAGGTCACGCAGGTCGGCGTGGTCCTTGCGCCAGGCGTGGTGGACGAACTCGGAGTCGCCGGAGAAGCCGAGGACCTGGGCGTCGCGGTCGGCGAACTCGTCGTTCAGCTTGCCGAACGCGGCGATCTCGGTCGGGCAGACGAAGGTGAAGTCCTTGGGCCACGCGAACACGACCTTCCACTTGCCCTCGTAGGACTTGTGGGTGATCTGCTCGAACTCCTTGCCGCTCTCCAGCGAGACGCAGGCAGTCAGCTCGAACGTGGGGAACTGGTCACCGACAGTGAGCACGCGCTCTCCTTGCAAAACAGGATTTCCTTTTTGGGGTCATCCGGTGGGGTTGGACGGATCTTGATGGTGGCACACGGCGCATTGATCGCGGAAATAGCTAGACTCGGTCATCGCGATCGGAGGTACCTATCAGTGGCCGCGATAAACAGGGTCAAACAGCCGAGCCTCGCACAGTTGCGCGCCTTCGCCGCTGTGGCCGAGCATCTGCACTTCCGGGACGCGGCCGCCGCGATCGGTATGAGTCAGCCCGCGCTCTCCGGTGCGGTCTCGGCGCTCGAGGAGGCGCTGGGTGTCCAGCTCCTCGAGCGTACGACCCGCAGGGTGCTCCTCTCGCCGGCGGGTGAACGGCTGGCGGTACGGGCCAAGGCCGTCCTCGACGCGGTCGGTCTGCTGATGGAGGAGGCGGAGGCGGTACGGGCCCCGTTCACGGGCGTACTCCGGCTCGGGGTGATCCCGACGGTCGCGCCGTACCTGCTGCCGACGGTGCTGAGGCTGGTGCACGAGCGGTATCCGGAGCTGGACCTCCAGGTCCACGAGGAGCAGACCTCATCCTTGCTGGAGGGGCTGTCCGCGGGGCGGCTCGACCTGCTGCTGCTCGCGGTGCCGCTGGGTGTGCCGGGCGTCACCGAGTTGCCGCTCTTCGACGAGGACTTCGTCCTCGTCACACCCGAGGACCACTGGCTCGGCGGCCGTCACGACATCCCGCGCGAGGCGCTGCGCGAACTGCATCTACTGCTGCTCGACGAGGGGCACTGCCTGCGGGACCAGGCGCTCGACATCTGCCGGGAGGCGGGCCGTACGGAAGGCGGCCCCGTGACGACGACGGCCGCCGGTCTGGCGACGCTGGTCCAGCTGGTCGCGGGTGGCCTCGGCGTCACGCTCCTCCCGCGTACCGCGGTCGACGTGGAGACGGGCCGTGCGGGCAGCCTCCACACCGGCTGGTTCGCCGACCCGGCCCCGTCGCGCCGCATCGCCCTCGCGATGCGGTCGGGGTCGGCGCGGGGTGGTGAGTTCGAGCAGCTCGCGGATGCGCTGCGCGAGGAGATGCGGAGGCTGCCGGTTCGCGTGGCGGAGGCGTGAGGGCAGGGTGCGGGGGTGGGGCGCGGACGCGTTTCGCGCCGGGGCGCGTGCTGTGGCCGTATGGCGCCTGCTGCGGGCTGTCCCCTGCCCCGCCCCTTCCCGAACCGGGGCTCCGCCCCCGGACTCTCGCGCCTCGAACGCCGCGGGGCTGACACGGTCGGCCCGTCCGGCGATTGAGGACACCGTGCGGAAGCGCGGTACGGGTCCGGGCGCAGCCCGGTTACGGGTAGGGGCGGGCAGGGGAGAGGCTCCGCGAGCAGCGGTCTCGACGGAAACCGCGGAAACCGCTATACGTGGCATGTATACACCGCATGTACAGTGCGGGCCATGTCCATCGGTCACACCCTCCTCGGCCTCCTCGAATCAGGCCCCCGCCACGGCTACGACCTCAAGCGCGCCTTCGACGAGAGATTCGGACAGGACCGGCCGCTCCACTACGGGCAGGTCTACTCGACCATGTCCCGCCTCCTCAAGAACGGTCTCGTCGAGGTCGAAGGGGTCGAGGCCGGCGCCGGGCCGGAGCGGAAGCGGTACGCCATCACGGAGGCCGGGATCACCGATGTCTCGCAGTGGCTCGCGCACCCCGAGAAGCCGGAGCCGTACCTGCAGTCGACGCTCTACACCAAGGTCGTCCTCGCGCTGCTCACCGGCCGCCGTGCCGCCGACATGCTCGACACGCAGCGCGCGGAGCATCTGCGGCTGATGCGGGTCCTCACCGACCGCAAGCGCCGCGGTGACCTCGCCGACCAGCTCATCTGCGACCACGCCCTGTTCCATCTCGAAGCCGACCTGCGCTGGCTGGAACTGACCGCCGCCCGGCTCGACCGGCTCGCCGCCGAGGTGCTCGCGTGATCCCCTCCGGCTCCCTGTTCGTCACCGAGGATCTGCGCAAGTCCTTCGGTGCGACCGCCGCGCTCGACGGGACGTCGTTCTCCGTCCACCCCGGCGAGGTCGTCGCCGTCACGGGGCCGTCCGGGTCCGGCCCCACTCCGGGTCTGTGTACCCAATTCTCTCACGGAGGCGTAACCCTGCGTAACCGGCGCAGGTGGGGGGGGTAGACGCCCAGGTCGGGCCACACAGCACAAAACCCCCCAACTGCCCACGGAGCGAGGCAGTTGAGGGGTGCAGGGGGGCAGCGATGGTGAGCCGGCGGAAGCGCCTGGAAGTTGTGTACCGGGCAGGCGCACATATCCGGCGCACGGTACGATTGAGAGCGAGACAGCCGAACACGCCACGATCCGTAAGCCTGACGGCAAATACGTTCTCATCCCTCAACAGGGCATTGCTGTAAGGCGCCTGCCGTAGAACGCAATAAGGCCCCGATACCGTCCCGCAAATGCGAGATGGTACCGGGGCCTTGTGCATGCCTGTCACAGCGCCGCGCTTCGCGCGGTGGCCTCAAACGCCGGCCGGGCTGGATTTCGCTCCGTGAAGTCAGCCTCGCTGGGGGCACTCCCCCTACGCCTGGCGGCGTGGGAGGTACTCCCACCCACGGCCGCCAGGCCGTAGGGGGGAGATTGAGGCGCAGGGGCCCAGGGGCACTGCCCCCGGTTACGGGAAGGGGCGGGTAGGGGGAACAGGCCCCTACGGTGGCGCGCCCCCCGGCGGCTCCGGCGGCTCCGCCGCCCCCCGCGGCCGCCCCCGCCCCGGGATCGGCCGCACGCCCCCCGGCAGCCGTCCCGCGTCCGCCAGGGCCCGCCGCAGCAGGAACTCGATCTGCGCGTTCGCGCTGCGCAGTTCGTCCCCGGCCCATCTGGCCAGCGCCTCGTACACCGCCGGGTCCAGCCGCAGCAGTACCTGCTTGCGCTCGGAGGGGGGTGGCGGTGTCACTGGTAGAGGGATCCCGTGTTGAGAACCGGCTGTGCCGCGCGGTCGCCGCACAGCACCACCATCAGGTTGGACACCATCGCGGCCTTGCGCTCCGGGTCCAGCTCGACGATGTCCTGCTCGGCGATCCGGCTGAGGGCCGCCTCGACCATGCCCACCGCGCCGTCGACGATCTGGCGCCGCGCGGCCACGACCGCGCCCGCCTGCTGTCGCTGCAGCATCGCGGAGGCGATCTCGGGCGCGTACGCGAGGTGGGTGAAGCGGGACTCGATGATGTGGACGCCGGCCGCCTCGACCCGCGCGTGGAGTTCGACGGCGAGCTTCTCGGTGATCTCCTCCGCGTTGCCCCGCAGCGACAGGCCCTCCTCGTCGTGGGCGTCGTAGGGGTACTCGATGGCGATGTGCCGGACCGCGGCCTCCGTCTGTGTGGAGACGAACTCGAGGAAGTCGTCCACCTCGAACATCGCCTGGGCGGTGTCCTCGACCTTCCACACGACCACCGCGGCCAGCTCGATGGGGTTGCCGTACGCGTCGTTGACCTTCAGTACGGCCGTCTCGTGGTTGCGCACCCGGGTCGAGATCTTGGCCCGCGAGGTGAGCGGGTTGACCCAGCGGAGGCCGTCCGTGCGGATGGTGCCCCGGTAGCGGCCGAAGAGCTGGACGACGCGGGCCTCGCCGGGCGCGACCATGTTCAGGCCGCACATGGCGAGGAACGCGGCGATGCCGACCAGGATGCCGCCGGTGATCAGTACGGCCTTGGTGCCGGCGGAGTCGAACGCCGTCGCGGTGATGACCAGCACCGCCCCGGCGGCCAGTCCGAGGAGGCCGAGGAGCAGGGCGAGGCCGCCGCCGATGCTGTGTGCGGCGAACTCCCGGACCTGGGGCCGTGGCATCTCCGGTGTGTCGGCCGTTCGGCCCTTCTCGTGGTCGATGGTGCTGGTGGCAGACATGGGCATCCCCGTTCCGGTCGTCCTGCGAGCGCTTCCGCGACTCTAGCAAAGTGATAACACTTTATCGTACTTCGCAACCCTGGGGGCCCCTCGTGAGTCGGTTCCCTTGAGGCAGGGTGCTGATTCTCACGTCCGTAAAAGGGGGGATCGGTGCCTCTTTGTCTGTCCGCCCGGTGTTAGCTTGCTGAGCTGATTCCGGGCGGTTTCCGGCACCGATGCCGACGGACAGACACCACAGCCGAGAGAGCGGAGCGACGAAGCGATGGGTCGAGCGGACGCGCGACAGGCCCGGCAGCGCGGTGCGCGCCGGGCGACGAGAGCCGGCGGGCCCACGGGCATACGCCGCTTCTTCACGTTCCGGAAGATCCTCGGCACGTTCTTCGGCCTGTGCCTGCTGGCCATGGGTGCGTTCTTCGTGGCCTACATGATCGTCCCGATCCCCGAGGCCAACGCAGAGGCCAAGCTGCAGAGCAACATCTACAAGTACAGCGACGGCAAGATCCTCGCCCGGACCGGTGAGGTCAACCGCGAGATCGTCGGCCTGGAGAAGATCCCCAAGGACGTCCAGTACGCCTTCATCGCGGCCGAGAACAAGACCTTCTTCGAGGACTCCGGCGTCGACGTCAAGGGCACGCTGCGCGGTCTGAAGAACACCGTCACCGGTCAGGGCAAGCAGGGTGGTTCGACCATCACCCAGCAGTACGTGAAGAACTACTACCTGACCCAGGACCGCACCGTCACCCGCAAGCTCAAGGAGCTGGTGATCTCGCTCAAGGTGGACCGGAACAAGGAGAAGAGCGAGATCCTCGCCGGCTACCTCAACACCAGCTACTTCGGCCGCGGCGCGTACGGCATCCAGGCCGCCGCACAGGCGTACTACGGCGTCGACGCCGAGAAGCTGAACGTCTCCCAGGGCGCCTATCTCGCGGCTCTCGTCCAGGCCCCCAGCAGCTACGACTGGGCCGTCGCCTCCGACGAGACCAAGGAGGCGGTGACCAATCGCTGGAACTACGTGCTGAACAACATGGTCGAGGAGAGCTGGCTCGACAAGGGCACCCGCGACGCCATGAAGTTCCCCGTCCCCAAGGCGCCCAAGGCCCCGGCGGGTCTCAGCGGCCAGGCCGGCTACATCGTGGACGCGGCCGCGAAGGAGCTGGCGCGCCAGGGCGTCGAGAAGGCCGACCTCGACGCCGGCGGCTGGACGATCACCCTCAACATCGACTCCAAGCGCCAGAAGGAGCTGGAGAAGGCGGTCCACGAGCAGCTGGAGAGCAAGCTCGACCGCGAGGGCAGCAAGGTCGACGCCACCGTGCAGGCCGGTGCCACGTCCGTCGACCCCAAGACCGGGAAGGTCGTGGCCCTGTACGGCGGGGTGAGCGCCACCGAGCACTGGCTGTCGAACGCCACCCGCCGCGACTACCAGCCCGCCTCCACCTTCAAGCCGGTCGTGTTCGCCTCCGCGCTGGAGAACGGGTCCGAGACCCAGGACGGTGTCCCGATCGGCCTCAACACGGTCTACGACGGCACCAGCAAGCGCCCGGTCGAGGGCATCGACGGCCACTACGCGCCGCAGAACGACCTCAACAGGAGCTACGGGGACGTCACCGTCCAGACATCCCTCAACAGGTCCATCAACTCCTCGTTCGCGCAGATGGCTGTCGACGTCGGCCTGGAGAACGTGAAGGAGACGGCGCTCGACCTGGGCGTCCCGGACGAGAACTTCCCGGTGCGGCCGTCGGTGGCGCTGGGCACCATGGGCGCGTCCACCTGGGACATGGCGGGCGTCTACGCCACCCTCGACAACCACGGCAAGAAGGTCACGCCGACGATCGTCGCCAAGGCCGAGCACAAGGACCGCAAGGTCGAGCTCCAGGACCCGATCGGTGACCAGGTGATCAGCCGTGAGGCGGCCGACACGGTCACCGCCGGTCTGACCGGCGTGGTGAAGAACGGCTCCGGCGTCAACGCGAAGTCGAGCGCCTACGAGGCCGCCGGCAAGACCGGCACCTCGGAGAACAACAAGTCCGCCTGGTTCGCCGGTTACACCCCCGAACTCGCCACGGTGGTCGCCCTGTTCGGCGAGGCACCCCCGGACCAGGGCGGCCGCCAAGTCTCCCTCACGGGCACGGCCGAGGCCGGCCGCGCCAACGGCGGTGGCTTCCCCGCCATGATCTGGTCCGACTACACGACGGGCGCCCTGAACGGCGGCTCCGACGCCGAGTTCGACCTCGACGTGGCGGAGATCGCGGTCCCCGACCCGACGCCGACCCCGACGGAGACGGAGTCCGAGGACCCCACCCCGACCCCGACAAAGACGGAATCCGAGGACCCGACCCCGACCCCGACGGACACCGAGACGGTGGACCCGACCCCGACGGACGAGACACCCGTCACCCCGACCTTCACGCCGCCGACGGGGACCTTCACTCCACCGGTCGAGACGGGCGACGGCGACGGCGAGGCGAACCGGGACGAGGAGCGCCGCCCGCTGCTGACACCCTGAGCGGCCCCAGGAGCACACACGGCGGCGCCCGCACCCGGGACCCGGGTGCGGGCGCCGCCGTTGACGTCCCCGGTGCCCCCGCGCGGGCCCGGTGGGCGGGCCCGTACGCGCGGGCCCCGGTCTACGCGCGGGTGGGGATCTCGAACCAGACGACCTTGCCGGTGGACAGCCGTGTCGCGCCCCACCGCCTGGCGAGTCGGTTGACCAGGAACAGGCCCCGCCCGCCCTCGTCCGTGTCGCGCGCCCGGCGCTGTCTGGGCAGTTGGGGCGAGTCGTCGCCCACCTCGCAGCGCAGTACGTCGGTGCGCAGCAGCCGCAGCGTCACCGGCCGCTCCGCGTACCGCACGGCGTTGGTGACGACCTCGCTGACCAGCAGTTCGACCGAGTCGGACAGCTCCTCCAGCCCCCAGCGGGCCAGTGCCCGCCGGGCGAGGCGGCGGGCGCGGCCCGGTGCGGCGTCCTCCGGTTCCAGGAACCAGTAGGCGACGTCGCTCGGCGCGATGCCGTCGAAGCGGGCCGCGAGGAGGGCGATGTCGTCGTCGCGGTCGCCGGGACCCAGCATGTCGAGCACGTCGTCGCAGAGGGCCTCCAGCGGCGGCGAGTGGTCGGGGCCGGTGAGCTGCGCGGTGTCGGCGAGCCGTTCCCGTAGCTGCTCGATGCCCGTCCACACGTCGCGCAGCCGCGACTCGACCAGCCCGTCCGTGTAGAGCAGCAGCGTCGCTCCGGCCGGGGCGTCGAGCTCGACGGCCTCGAAGTCGACGCCGCCGACGCCGATGGGCGCGCCGGGCGGTACCCGCAGCACCTCGGCCCGCCCGCCCAGGTGCAGCAGGATGGGCGGTGGGTGTCCGGCGTTGGCGATGGTGATCCGGTGCGAGACCGGGTCGTAGACCGCGTAGAGGCAGGTGGCCATGCGGTCCGTGCCGAGCCGCTGGGCCTGCTCGTCCAGGTGGTGCAGGACCTCCTGCGGCGGCAGGTCGAGGCCGGCCAGGGTCTGGGCCGTGGTCCGCAGCTGGCCCATGATCGCGGCGGAGGTCATGGAGTGACCCATGACGTCCCCGACGACGAGCGCGACCCGGCTGCCGGGCAGCGGGATCGCGTCGTACCAGTCGCCGCCGACGCGGGCCGTCTCCGCCGCAGGGAGGTAGCGGGAGGCGAGCCGTACGCCGGTCGGCTGCGGCAGGGAGTCGGGCAGCATGGTGCGCTGCAGCTCGTCGGCGATGTACGCCTCGCGGCCGTAGAGCACCGCCTTGTCGATACCGAGCGCCGTGTGCGTGGCCAGCTGGGCCGCGACCAGGAGGTCGTTGGGCTCGAACGCGGGCCGGTCGGGGCGGCGCAGGAACACCGCGGCGCCGATGACCCGCCGACGGCCCCGCAGCGGCGCGAGTATCGCGCGGTGGCCGCTCGGCACGGAACGTCCGTCGCCGAGCAGCTCGGGCAGGGCGGCGCGCGCCGCCGCGGAGTCACCGAAGACCGGCCGCACCCCGCGCAGCACCTCGGAGAGCGCCCCTCCGGAGTGCACTTCGCACAGCTCGGCGGCCGGGACGGTGTCGCTCCCCGCGTCCAGCAGTGGCAGGGCACCGGCGACGGCCTGGTCCCCGTCGTCGGCGTTCAAACGCAGGCGGTCGGTACGGCGCAGGCGCAGCACGAAGGGGGAGACGGGCCGCTCGTCGCCCACCGGCAGCGGGTCCCGCAGGTAGACCAGGATCGCGTCGGAGAACGTCGGCACGGTGGCCCGGCACAGGCCGAGGACGATCTCGTCGAGGTCGATGCCCCGGGCGATCCGCCGCGTGGCCGCCCCCACGAACCGCAGGCGGTCGCCCTCGCGTCTCGCGGTCCCCGCGATGTCCTGGGCCTGCAACTGCGCCGGGTGCACCTGGGCCTGGGCCTGCGGCTGTGGCTGCGGCTTCGGCGGCGGGCCTGCGGGCGCGGGGGAGGCCCCGGCCGCCTGCGCCCGCGGCCGGGTGCGTTCCTGGGACCGGGCAGCCAGGGGCTGTCGGCCTTCGTGGGAGGTGGGATGCTCCGTCACGCGTGGGATTCCGTCCATCCGGGCCGGGGGTGCGATGCAATCGCCTCGTGGGGCGGTATACCCGCTCTGGGGGTGACGTCGACAGGGTGGCGGGCCTCCGGCACAGCTCAACCCCCTGTTGTGACTGACTCGTGTCCCGTCCGAGACGCTGCGCGACCGGACGCTGCGGGACTGCTCGGTGACTTTGCGGTCGGGCCCTGTGCTCCTGCCCCTGTGCTCCTGCTCCCTCGTACGGCGCAGCCTTGCGGACGACGATCCTACGTTTGACCCCAGGGGGCGCATCAAGAGTCTCACGAGGTCGTATGCGCCGGAGCGCGTTCCCGTCGGGAACCGGCCACAGCGCTCGGATCAGGCCGCCTGCTGTGCCGGTCGGCGGTCCCAGTCGGCCGGCAGGGCAGGCACCCGCCAGGCCGGGTCCGGGCGCCAGAGCTCCCAGCCGTCGCAGAACGGCGCCCCCCAGGAGCGGATCACCTCGACCGCCGCCCGCCCCGCCTCCCGCACGCCCCGAGCGGTACACGCGTCCATCAGGCCGACCCGCTGGGCCTGGTCGAACTCGTCCTCGTCCCGCCACAGCCAACTGCGGTCCGGGTAGACGGAGATGTCGAGGTAGTGGTCCTCCGAGTCGACGCCGCCCGACCATCGGGTGCGCGGCTCCTCGAGGTTGACGTACCAGCTGCGGAACTGCCAGCCGTGCTCCCAGAAGAGCCACACGGACCAGGGCAGGCCGGGTTGCGCCAGCTTCAGGACACCGTTGCCGCTCCAGCGGGTCCGGGCGGTGGTGCGCGGCGCGGTGTAGCGGGTGGCCAGCGGCTCCTCATGCACCGGGGTGCCGTCGGCGAGCAGCGGCTTCACGCACTCGGTGCCGGGGGCCATCCATACGGCGAGCAGCTCGTCCGTGTCCTGGACGACCGTCACGGGCCGGCAGATGTGGAACGCGCGCCCTGCCGCCCCCGGCGCATGGCCGCGGTAGCGCCAGAGGATGTGGTCCCCGGGCTCCCAGCGTGAGCCGTGCTGCGCGTCCGTCGTGCGCTGGTCCGTCCCGCCCGTGTCGTGTGCCGGGCCTCCCGTGCCTGTCATGAGCAGATCTTAGGAGTACGCAACGGACCGCGCAGCGACCCGTGTCACCCAACGTGTCGCGGCCGTGACACGCGGCCGGTCTCACGGATGGGTCATGCGCAGCACGTCGAGCGCCTCGTCCAACTGCTCCAGGGTCAGCTCCCCGCGTTCCACATAGCCGGACTCGAGCACCACCTCGCGGATCGTCCGGCGCTCGGCGAGCGACCTCTTGGCGACCTTCGCGGCCTCCTCGTAGCCGATGTACTTGTTGAGCGGGGTGACGATCGAGGGGGAGGACTCGGCGTACTCGCGGGCCCGTTCGACGTCGGCGGTGATGCCGTCGACGGTGCGGTCCGCCAGCAGCCGGGCGGCGCCCGCCAGCAGTTTGACCGATTCCAGCAGGTTCTTGGCCATCACCGGCAGCATGACGTTGAGTTCGAAGTTCCCGGCCGCGCCGGCCGCCGCGACGGTGGCGTCGTTGCCGGTGACCTGCGCGGCGACCATCAGCACCGCCTCGGGAACCACCGGGTTCACCTTGCCGGGCATGATCGACGAGCCGGGCTGGAGGTCGGGCAGGGCGATCTCGGCGAGGCCGGTGCGCGGGCCGGAGGCCATCCAGCGCAGATCGTTGCAGATCTTGGTGAGTGAGACCGCCACCGTACGGAGCTGGCCGGAGGTCTCCACCAGGCCGTCCCGGGCGCCCTGGGCCTCGAAGTGGTCACGGGCCTCCGTCAGCGGCAGCCCGGTGGCGCGGGCCACCTCGGCGATGACGGCGGCGGCGAAGCCGGGTGGCGTGTTGATGCCCGTGCCCACGGCCGTACCGCCCAGAGGTAGTTCGGCGAGGCGCGGCAGCGAGGCCGTCAACCGCTCGATCCCGTAACGGATCTGCGCCGCGTAGCCGCCGAACTCCTGGCCCAGGGTGACGGGCGTGGCGTCCATCAGGTGCGTACGGCCCGCCTTGACGACCACCGCGAACTCGGTGGCCTTGCGCTCCAGTGAGGCGGCCAGGTGGTCCAGCGCGGGGATCAGGTCGCGGGTGACGGCCTCGGTCGCCGCGATGTGGATGGAGGAGGGGAAGACGTCGTTGGACGACTGGGACGCGTTGACATGGTCGTTGGGGTGTACGTCGCGGCCGAGCCGTTCGGTGGCGAGCGTCGCGATGACCTCGTTGGTGTTCATGTTGGAGGAGGTCCCGGAGCCGGTCTGGAAGACGTCCACCGGGAAGTGCTCGTCCCAGCGCCCCTCCGCGACCTCGGCGGCGGCGTCGGCGATCGCGCGGGCGATGTCCGCGTCCAGTACGCCGAGTTCGGCGTTGACCCGGGCGGCCGCGGCCTTGATGCGGGCGAGCGCCTCGATGTGCGCACGCTCCAGACGCTGCCCGGAGACGGGGAAGTTCTCCATCGCCCGCTGGGTCTGCGCCCGCCACTTGGCGTGGGCGGGGACCCGCACCTCACCCATGGAGTCGTACTCGGTCCGGTAGCCGTCGTCGTCGCTCATGTTCTTCAACCTCCTGGAAAAGTTGAGCACTTGTCTTGTTCGGCGTATTCCCATGACGCGTACCAGTCAGTAAAAACCGTGGGTAACCCCACTCGCAGGAGGCGCGATGAAGCGCACCAGGTACAGATTCCGCCGGGCCGTCACGGTCGGTGCCGTGGCCGCCGCCACGGCACTGGGAACCTTGACGGCCACAGCCCCCGCCGGAGCGGCAGAGGCCGACGACACGCGGTCGGTGTCCTCCGTACCGCTCACAGCGGAGCTGGAGGCGATCCGGGCCGCGGAGGCGACCGCACTCTACGGGAGCCCTGAGGAACGACCGCTCGACCAGCGCAAGACCGGCCTGATCTCGCTGGGCGACAGCGAGATCTCCGGCGAGGGCACCGGCACCTACGAGGAGCCCACCGACGGGCCCGGCAACTGGTGCCACCGCTCGCCCGACGCGGCCGTCCACCGCACCGGTATCCCCGCGGACGTCACGTACAACGTGTCCTGCTCCGGCGCGTCCACCGCCAACATCCGCATCGGCGGCAGCAAGCAGTACGCCGACGAGCTCGTGCAGAGCGACAACCTGGCCATCAAGGCCCGCAACACCCGCATCAAGATGGTCCTGCTCGTCGCCGGCGCCAACGACGACCTCCAGTTCGGTCCCGTCATGACCGACTGCGTCACCCGCTACATCCTGATCCAGGGACCCTGCGAGCCCAAGTACGCCCCCGGCTGGCAGGCCCGCGTCGACGGCCTCGTCCCCAAGGTCGAGCAGACCGTGCGAGACCTGCGCACCGTGATGCGCGACGCCGGCTACCGGGACGGCGACTACAAGATGGTCGTCATGGGCTACCCCAGCCCCATCGGCCCCGACTTCCGCGACAACCCGGACTTCCCCGGCAAGCTGATCTGCGGCGGGATGGGCTACGACTCCGACACCGTATGGGGCCGCAACAGCGCCGTCCCCGCCTTCGAACGCGGCATGCGCGAGGCCGCGCGCACCGCGGGGGCCGTGTACCTGGACAACTCCCGCCTCTTCCACGGCCACGAGGTCTGCCACCAGGACCCCTGGGCGCGCGGGCTCTACATCGACCTCGGCCACTTCCCGCCGGACTCCAACTCCGTCCGGCAGTCCTTCCACCCCAACATCCGCGGCCACGCGGCCTTCGCCTCGTGCCTGACCCAGCTCTACAACTCCTCCGCCCGCGAGGCGAGCTGCGCGGACGTCAACTCCACGGGCAAGCCCGTACTGGTCCCGTACGCCTGGGACGACGCCTACAAGCCGCTGCGCAACGAGGCGACCGGCGACTGCCTGGACGTCGAAGGCGCCACGAGCGCGAACGGTACCGCCGTGCTCGGCTGGGACTGCCACGACGGCCGCAACCAGGGCTGGTGGTACGACTCCGCTCGTGGCACCTTCCACACGGAGCTGTCCCAGGACCGGTGCCTGGACGCGCCCGGCGGCAACTACCGGTCGGGCACGGCCCTGATCGTCTGGGACTGCCACGGCGGCCCCAACCAGAAGTTCGTCCGCGACGGGTCCACGATCCGCCCGGCGTCCGCGACCGGGGTCTGCCTGACCCACGGCGCGGCGAACGAGCCCGTCCGGCTCCGCACCTGTGACGGCTCGGCCGGCCAGCGCTTCGCCTGACCGGGGTGTTCCGGCACCGCGTGCGAGGCTATGCCTCGGGCGCGGTGCCGTTCTTCCCGGCGTCGGGGGTGACGAACGAGCCCTTGCCGGGAACGGTGAAGATCAGGCCGCGCTCTCGGAGTTCGCGCATGGCGCGACGTGCGGTCAGTACGGCGATGCCGTACTCCTCGGCGAGGCGAGCAGGGGTGGGGATCATGCGGTCCGGCGCGTATTCGCCGGTGGCAATCTTCGCTGCGATCACGTCTGCCAGCTGCATGTACAGCGGGCGTCCCGACTCCGGATCAAGGCTCATGACCCAACACTAGATAGTCATACAAAGACACGTTCGGGTTGCTCTAGCTGTATCTTGATGCATCACTATGCATCACGCTCTTAGGGTTGCGGGACACGAAGACCCCGGCGAGGTGGCTAGACCTCCCGGGGCATGGCCACCAACTTCCCTAGGAGTTGATGACGTGCGGAACCCTATCGCGCACGCGCTGCACCGGGTCCTGATCCCTGTCCTTCTCCGCCTTCTGACGCTGACGCTTCCCGCGACCGGCAGGCACCGCGAGACGCCGACGGTGGAGAGCCGCCGTCCGGCGCCCCGCCCCACCCGTGTCCCGGTCCAGCGGTCGCCCTACGCCCGCGAGCAGGCCACCCTCCTCGACGGCGCCCGCTCGCCCCTCACCCGCCCCTACCTCGCGGCCCACTCCTGCCCGGCCGCGCAGCGCAGGCGGCGGCGGGCGTTGTGGCTGGCCACGGTCGGGGTGGACATCGACCACCGGAACATCCACGCCGTCGGCGGTGCCCGGTGAGCCGGGGCGTGACGGGCCGCTGCGGGGCGCGGCGCTCCGTGTACGCGATCGCGGCCGTGGTCCGGCCGGTGTGCGCCGGGTCGGTCTGCGTCCTGGCGTCGGGGCACGACGGCCCGCATCACGACCGGGCGGGCGACGCCTGGTGGGTGACGCCGGAGATCGCCGACGCGGTGAGCGTGTCCCTGCTCGCCCACGCGCTGGCAAGCGTGCTCGGCCGGCCGGGGGAGGAGACGTGACCGCCGAGGCGGCATCCGAGTCCGCGTTCCGGTCGCCGCGCTGCATCGTGGGCCGCCACGACCGCTGCCGCGATCACGTCCCGCAAGACAGCGGCGTACCCGGGGTGCGCCACCTGGTGTGCGACTGCCCGTGCCACGTCCCGGCTCCGGTCAGGTCCGAGAGGGGCCGCTGACCCTGCGTCGAAAAGGAGCCCCGGCACCGGCCGGGGCTCCTTCGAGGGCTACGCCAGGCCCGGGCCGCGCACCGGGATCGACGTGAACGTCGGGGCGGGCGCCGGGTCCTGGAAGAAGTCGTCGCCCTTGTCGTCCACGACGATGAACGCCGGGAAGTCCTCGACCTCGATCTTCCAGACCGCCTCCATGCCGAGTTCCTCGTACTCGACGACCTCGACCTTCTTGATGCAGTCCTGCGCCAGCCGGGCCGCCGGGCCGCCGATCGAGCCGAGGTAGAAGCCGCCGTGCGTGCCGCACGCGTCGGTGACCTGCTGCGAGCGGTTGCCCTTGGCCAGCATGATCTTGGAGCCGCCGGCGGCCTGGAACTGCTCGACGTAGGAGTCCATCCGGCCGGCCGTCGTGGGGCCGAAGGAGCCGGACGCGTAACCCTCCGGCGTCTTGGCGGGGCCCGCGTAGTAGACCGGGTGGTCCTTCAGGTACTGCGGCATCTCCTCGCCCGCGTCCAGGCGTTCCTTGATCTTGGCGTGCGCGATGTCGCGGGCGACGACCAGCGGGCCGGTCAGCGAGAGCCGGGTCTTCACGGGGTACTTGGACAGCTCGGCGAGCATCTCGTCCATCGGCCGGTTGAGGTCGATCTTGACGACGTTTCCGTCCTCGGCGAGCTGCTCGTCCGTGGTGTCCGGAAGGAAGCGCGCCGGGTCGGTCTCCAGCTGCTCCAGGAAGACGCCCTCGGCCGTGATCTTCGCGACGGCCTGCCGGTCGGCGGAGCAGGAGACGGCGATCGCGACGGGCAGCGAGGCGCCGTGGCGCGGCAGGCGCACCACGCGCACGTCGTGGCAGAAGTACTTGCCGCCGAACTGCGCGCCGATACCGATCTTCTGCGTCAGCTCGAAGACCTTCTTCTCCAGTTCCTCGTCGCGGAAGCCGTGGCCGAGCTCGGAGCCCTCGGACGGCAGCTCGTCCAGGTAGTGCGCGGACGCGTACTTCGCGGTCTTCAGCGCGAACTCGGCGCTCGTGCCGCCGACGACGATCGCCAGGTGGTACGGCGGGCAGGCGGCCGTGCCGAGCGAGCGGATCTTCTCCTCCAGGAACTTCATCATGCTCGCCTCGTTGAGCACGGCCTTCGTCTCCTGGTAGAGGAAGGACTTGTTGGCGCTGCCGCCGCCCTTGGCCATGAAGAGGAACTTGTAGGCGCCGCCGTCGGTCGCGTACAGCTCGATCTGTGCCGGGAGGTTGGAGCCGGTGTTCTTCTCCTCCCACATGGTGACCGGGGCCATCTGCGAGTACCGCAGGTTCAGCTCGGTGTACGCGTCGTAGATGCCGCGCGAAAGGGCTTCCTCGTCGCCGCCCTCGGTGAGCACGTTCTGGCCGCGCTTGCCCATGACGATCGCGGTGCCGGTGTCCTGGCACATCGGGAGTACGCCGGCGGCGGCGATGTTCGCGTTCTTCAGCAGGTCGAGGGCGACGAACTTGTCGTTGGAGGACGCCTCCGGGTCGTCGATGATCTTCCGCAGCTGCGCCAGGTGCGCGGGCCGCAGGAAGTGCTGGATGTCGCGGATCGCCTCGGCGGCCAGCTTGCGCAGGGCCTCCGGCTCGACCTTGAGGAACGTACGGCCGTCGGCCTCGAAGGTGGACACTCCTTCGGCGGTCACCAGGCGGTACGGCGTGGTGTCCTCTCCCAGGGGGAGCAGGTCGGAGTACGCAAACTCTGGCATTACGGCCATTCCTCACTCGACAGACGGCGGCGCCGCCTCCATTGGCGGCGCGCCCTCCAGCGTAGAACGACCGGAGAGTCCCGATCCTGTGAGGTAAGGCTCACTTGGAACGGATGTGGAGGCGGCGTGCGGTCGGAGCGGCGGCGTGTGCCCCTAGTCGCGATCTATCGCGTTTCGCTAGTGTGGTGCCGTGGACCTCGAGAAGCAGCCCCAAACGCCGGCCGCTCCCCAGACGCCGGCTGCCCCGACGGCCCAGGCCGGTGCCATCCGCGCCTCCGACGCCGACCGCGACCGGATCGCGGACATCCTCCGGGAGGCCCTGGCAGAGGGCAGGCTGGACGCCGAGGAGCACTCCGAGCGCATCGACGCGGTCTACCGCGCCAAGACCCTCGGTGAACTGGAACCGATCGTGCGCGACCTGCCCGCCGCCGGCCGGCGGCCCGAGGGCTCCGCCGCGCGCGCGTACGACGAGACCGGTGATCCCGGCGGCCCGGCGGAGAAACTCGTCGCCGTCTTCTCCAGCTCGACCCGCAAGGGCCGTTGGCGCGTGGGCCGCAGGACGAACGCGTTCTCGCTCTTCGGCAGTATCGAGATCGACCTCACCGAAGCGCTCTACGGGCAGCGGCTCTCCGTGATCAACGCGACCTCGATCTTCGGCAACGTCGAGGTGCGGGTCCCCGAGAACATCACCCTGCGCGGCAGCGGGACCGGCGTCTTCGGAAACTTCGAAGTCGTGACGCTGGAGGCCGCCGATCCCGAGGCGCCGGTGGTCGTCGTCAACGGCTACACGGTTTTCGGCAATGTCGAGGCGAAGCCCAAGCGCGGCCGACGCATCTCGGACCTCCACGACCGGATGCGCAAGCACTCCCGCTGACGAGCCGGCGGGCGAGGGGGGCCACGGCCTGCCCGAGGGGCGCATTCCGGCCGCACGCGCCGATCCGTAATTCCGTGCGTCGGAACTCAGTGCCACTCAGTGCATAGGCGTGCACACAGCGGGTAGGGACTGGTGCATCGTCTCTCGCTCGCGAATCCCCGTCGTCAGGAGTAGACCGTGCTGCAACTGCCGCATCAGTCCCTGCAGGTGGCCGCCGTGCCGCGCCAGCGCAATCCTGCCCCGCTCAGGGAGGACCAGGCGGGTCCCTGGCACGCGGAGGCGGTGTGCCGCCGTGACGAGGCGGGCCTGTTCTTCGCCCCGTCCAAGGAGCCAACTGCCGAGCGGCTGGCGCGGGAAGAGGCGGCGAAGCGGGTCTGCGCCCGTTGCCCGGTGATGGTGGAGTGCCGCGAGCACGCACTGCTCCAGCCCGAGCCGTACGGCGTGTGGGGCGGCCTCACCGCTGCGGAGCGCCGTGTGGTGCTGGCTCGCCGCAGGCGTCGCGACGTGGAGCTGAAGAAGCCGGCGTCCGCCGCCTGACCGTTCCGGCCGTACGGCTCGACCGAGGCACGTACGGGTGCGACCGAGGCCCGATCGAGCCCGCTGCGTACGGACCCGACGGATCCCGACCGTACGGAAAGGGGCGCCCCCGCACAAGGGCGCCCCTTCCGTCTGCCTGCCGGGGGCCGGCCCCCGTGACCGCCTACTGCGCGCGGTCGAAGTCGATCTGGCTGTACGCGCGGAGCTTGGACAGCCGGTGCGTCGAGTCGATCTGACGGATGGTGCCGGACTTGGAGCGCATCACCAGGGACTGCGTCGTCGCCGTCTCCGCCCGGTAGCGGACGCCGCGCAGCAGCTCGCCGTCCGTGATACCGGTGGCGACGAAGAAGACGTTGTCGCCCGAGACCAGGTCGTTGGTGCTCAGGACGCGGTCCAGGTCGTGGCCTGCGTCGATGGCGCGCTGCCGCTCCTCGTCGTCCTTCGGCCACAGCTTGCCCTGGATCACGCCGCCGAGGCACTTGATCGCGCAGGCCGAGATGATGCCCTCCGGCGTGCCGCCGATACCCAGCAGCAGGTCGACGCCGGTGCCTTCCTTGACGGCCATGATCGAACCGGCGACGTCGCCGTCCGAGATGAACCTGATCCGTGCGCCGGTCTCGCGGATCTCCTTGACGATCCCCTCGTGGCGCGGGCGGTCGAGGATGACGACCGTGACGTCGTCGGGGGACGAGTGCTTCGCCTTGGCGACGCGCCGGATGTTGACCGAGACGGGAGCGTTGATGTCGACGTAGTCGGCGGCCTCCGGGCCGGTGACGAGCTTGTCCATGTAGAAGACGGCGGACGGATCGAACATGGTGCCGCGGTCGGCGGCGGCCAGCACGGCGATGGCGTTGGGCATGCCCTTGGCGGTCAGGGTCGTGCCGTCGATCGGGTCGACGGCGATGTCGCACTCGGCGCCGGTCCCGTCACCGATCCGCTCGCCGTTGTACAGCATCGGGGCCTCGTCCTTCTCGCCCTCGCCGATGACGACGACGCCGTTCATCGAGACGGTGGAGACGAGGGTCCGCATGGCCTTGACCGCGGCGCCGTCGGCGCCGTTCTTCTCACCACGCCCGACCCAGCGGCCGGCGGCCATGGCGGCGGCCTCGGTGACCCGCACGAGCTCCAGGGCGAGGTTGCGGTCGGGGGCCTCGGGGGAGACCTCGAGCGGGGACGGCAGATGATTCTCGGTCATCGGAGCGCACCTTTCTGTACGACGACGGCCGTAAGTAAAGAGGGTGGGGCGACTCTATCGGTACGTCGACAAATTGAGCAGTGGGGGCCACGTTTGAGCACATCTGCCGGATGCGAACATGGGGGCGTGGCAGGTATGCGAGGCAAGCAGACGATCCGTGGGATGTTCCAGTCCATGGCGGTGATCGGAGTGGTCGTGGCGGGCATCTACATGCTCGTTCCGCACGACGAGAACCTGGACCCGATCAAGACCGTCGACTACCGCGTCGAGCTGGTCACCGCGCAGCGGGCAGCACCGTACCCGGTGGCGGCGCCCGAGGGACTGGGCGGGAATTGGCGGGCGACGTCGGTCACGTTCGACCGGGAGAAGGCACACGCCTGGCATCTCGGCTTCCTCGACCCCGACAACGAGTACGTCGCGGTCGAGCAGTCCACGGCGCGGGCCGCGGAGAAGTACGTCCGCGAGGTCACGCGCGACGCCGCGAAGACGGACCGGACGCGCCAGGTGGCCGGCGAGACCTGGCAGTACTGGGAGGGCCCCAAGTACGACGCCCTCGTGCTGACGGCCGACGGGGCGACGACGGTCGTGATGGGCACGGCGAAGCAGGAGCGGCTGGCGGAGATGGCCGCGGCGCTCACGTCCGAGGGGCCGGACGGCGCGGACGGGGGAACGTCGGCCGCGCCGTCGGCGAAGCCCTCCGCCGGTTCCTGACCGGGCCCCAGGCGTACGGGAAAGGCCGCCGGCTGCGCTACGGGGTCGGTCGGGTCCCCGCCGGGCGCCAGGCGTACGGGAAGGGCCCCTCCGGGGGTCCGGCTTCCCCCGCTGCCACTCCCGGGCCCCACGCGTACGGGAAAGGCCGCCGCATCCCAGGCGTACGGCGAAAGGCCGTCGCGCTCTGATGGATGGGTGCGGCGGCCTTTCGCACGTACGCCACGCGGTGCCCTGCGCGGCGTTTACGCGGGGTACGCGCGGTGCCCTGCGCGGCGTTTGCGCGATGCCCCTGCGTGGCGCTTACGCGGTGCGTGCGCGGTGCACCGCGTGGGGTACGCGCGGTGCACCGCGTGGCCTCTGCGCCCGCTCGGGGCGCGTCGGCTCAGACGGTGGTGACGACGTCCTCGTACGACAGGCGCGGGGAGCGCTGGAACCATGCGTCCTCACCCGGCTTGCCGATGTTGACGACCATCAGCGGCGTGTGGTCGTCGTCCAGGAACTCCTTCTGGAGGCCGGCGAAGTCGAGTCCGGTCATCGGGCCGGCGGCGAGGCCGGCGGCCCGGACGCCGATGATGAAGTACGCGGCCTGCAGGGCGGCGTTCAGTGCGGCGGCCTGCTCACGGGCCGGACGCTCGCTGAAGAACAGGTCCTTGGCCTGCGGGAAGTGCGGCAGCAGGGCCGGGAGCTCCTCGTGGAACTCGTTGTCGGCGGCCAGGATGGCGACCAGCGGGGCCGCGGCGGTCTTGGCCTGGTTGCCCTCGGCCATGTGCGAGACGAGACGCTCGCGGGCCTCGGAGGAGCGGACCAGTACGACACGCAGCGGGGTCTGGTTGAACGCGGTCGGGCCGTACTTGACCAGGTCGTAGATCGCCTGGACCTGCTCGTCGGTCACCGGCTCGTCGGCGAACGTGTTGGCGGTGCGGGCCTCACGGAAGAGGAGGTCCTGGGCGGCGGGGTCAAGAACGAGGGACATCGGGGGCGCGCCTTCCGCGTCGGGTGAGAATGCCTTACGGGCGCTTCCAACCGAACCCCAGTGCATTAAATTTCAACTACTTGGGGATTGTGGCACGGCTCACACCATCGCCCCGAAGGGCCGCCATGGCCCCGGCTACTCGCCGCCCGCTCCCGCCGCCCCGTCCGTGCCCGTCTCCTCGGGCTTCGCGAGAGCCGCGTCAAGGCGCGCCCGGGCGCCCTCCAGCCAGTGGCGGCACACCTTCGCCAGCTCCTCGCCGCGCTCCCACAGCGCCAGCGACTCCTCGAGCGTCGTGCCGCCCGCCTCCAGTCGGCGCACGACCTCGATCAGCTCGTCCCGCGCCTGCTCGTATCCGAGCGCGGCCTCTTCCGTCTTGGCAGCCATGCCATCCACCTTATGTATGAGATACGACAACGGAACCGCTGTGACCGCCCGGAAACGTCACTCTGCGACCCGCACCGGGAACTCGCCCTCCGCGACGCGCGCCCGCAGCGCGTCTCCGGCGCTCACCTCGCCCGGCGAGCGCACCACCGCGCCGTCGACGCGCTGCAGCACCGCGTACCCACGCTCCATCGTCGCCGCCGGCGACAGCGAGACGACCCGGGCCCGGGTGTGTGCCAGCTCCGAGTCGGCGCGGTCCAGCAGATGCCCCAGCACCCGCCTGCTGCGCGCGACCAGCGCGTCCACCTCGGCCTCGCGCTCGTCGACCATCCGCTGCGGACGCTCCATGCACGGCCGGGCCAACGCGTGCGCGAGACCGCGCTCCTCCCGGTCCAGCAGACCCTGCACGGTGCGCAGCGCCCGGTCCCGCAGCTGCCGCACCCGGTCCAGCTCCTCGCCGACGTCGGGCACGACCTTCTTCGCCGCGTCCGTCGGCGTGGAGGCCCGCAGATCGGCGACCAGGTCCAGCAGCGGGGAGTCGGGCTCGTGACCGATCGCGGAGACGACCGGGGTCGTGCACGCGGCCACCGCGCGGATGAGCTGCTCGTCGGAGAACGGCAGCAGGTCCTCCACGCTGCCGCCGCCGCGCGCCACGATGATCACGTCCACGTCGTCCAGCGCGTCCAGCTCCTTGACGGCCTGGACCACCTGCGTCACGGCGTGCACGCCCTGCACGGCGGCGTTGCGCACCTCGAAGCGCACCTGCGGCCACCGGCGGCGCGCGTTCTCCAGCACGTCCCGCTCGGCCGCCGACGCCCGTCCGCAGACCAGGCCGACCCGGTGCGGCAGGAACGGCAGCGCCTTCTTCCGCTCCGGTGCGAAGAGCCCCTCCGCGCCGAGGGAACGCTTCAACTGCTCGAGCCGAGCGAGCAGTTCACCGATGCCCACCGGCTTCATCTCGACCGCCCGCAGCGACAGCTGGCCCCGGGGCGCGTACCACTCGGGTTTGGCGAGCACGACGACGCGGGCGCCCTCGGCCACCACGTCGGCGACGGCGTCGAAGACCTGCCGGAAGCAGGTGACGCTCACGGAGATGTCGTACGACGGATCGCGCAGCGTCAGGAAGACGACACCGGCGCCCGGCCGCCGCGACAGCTGGGTGATCTGCCCCTCCACCCACACCGCGCCGAGCCGGTCGATCCACCCGCCGATGAGCCGTGACACCTCGCCGACCGGCAGAGGCGATTCCGCGGACGTGTTGAGAGCCATGGCCCGAGCGTAACGGCCCCCTACGACAACCCCCGGTCCGCGCCGTGAGGCGCCGCCCTGCCGGTGCGGGGGCAGCCCCCGTCGGCTGCCCGCCCCCGAGGGGCTGCGCGACCCCGGCCCGCCGGCTGTCCGGCCGTGCCCCGGGGTGGCTGCGCACCGTCGAAGGGCTGCTTGCCCGGCTCCCCGGCCCCGCCCCCGGGGCGGCTACGCGGCCCCGCTTGCCGGCCCGCCCCGGCGCCCCCGCTGCACCGACAGCACGGCCAGTCCGACCCCCAGCCACACCACGCCCACCACCTGCGCCGAGCCGGCCGCCTCCGCGATCACCGCGATCAGCACGCACGCGCCCAGGACCGGCACCACCAGGTGGCGCAGCCAGTCCGGCGTGCCGCCCCCTCGGCGCACGACGAACCAGCCGACCACACTCGCGTGCAACAGCACGAAGGCCGTGAGCGCGCCGATGTCGACCACCGGCACCAGGTGGTCCAGGCCGTCGTCCCGCCGGGCCGCCCACACCGCCGCCCACACCGCCGCCCACACCGCCGTCACCATCGTCACCGCCGCCGCCAGCAGCAGCGCGAGCCGCGGCACACCCGAAGTCCGTCCGCGCCAGTACCCGCGGCAGCCGCCCCTCGCGCGCCATCGCGAACAGCAGCCGCCCGGCCGCCGCCTGCCCGGCCAGCGCCGCGAACGCCGCACCGATCGCCTTGCTGACCGCCACCAGGTCGTGCGGCCAGGTCCCGACGGACGCGTCGACGGCGTCGTAGAACGCGGAACCCTACCGGGCCGGTTCCGCCGCCAGCTGCGCCGACGACAGCGGCTCCAGCAGCGCCACCAGATACGTCTGCGCCACGAACAGCAGACCGGTCGGTGCGAGGCAGAACAGCACCGCCCGCGCCACCTTCCGCGAACCCCCCGTCACCTCCTCCGCGAACGACGTGATCGCGTCGAAGCCGAGGTAGGACAGGACCGCCACCGACTGGCGACGACGTAGACGAGGGCGACCGCACCGCCCGACCTGGCGTCCAGCGTCCCGAACACGCCGACCGGGGCCATCGGCGCGATGAACAACAGCCCGTAGACGACCAGGTCGCGGAAGCCCAGCGTGCGCCGCAGCCCGTCGTGGTCGGCAACCTCACCGGTACCGGTCCCGGCCCCGGGCGCGGACCTGCCCCGGGCGCGGCGGCTCGCCTCATCACGTGCTCCCTCGCTCACCTGCCGGTCACGTGACGCGCAGTCTGCGGGCCGTGGCTGATCAATCACGTCTGCGACGCGGCCTTACGATGGGGGGCATGACTGCTACGCCTCCTGCCCGACGCGTCCTCCTCGCCGCTCCCCGCGGCTACTGCGCAGGTGTGGACCGTGCCGTGATCGCCGTCGAGAAGGCCCTCGAGCAGTACGGGTCGCCGATCTACGTCCGCCACGAGATCGTCCACAACAAGTACGTCGTGCAGACCCTGGAGAAGAAGGGTGCGATCTTCGTCGACGAGACGGCGGAGGTCCCGGAGGGGTCGATCGTCATGTTCTCCGCGCACGGCGTCGCGCCGACCGTGCACGAGGAGGCGGCACAGCGCAGGCTCGCGACGATCGACGCGACCTGCCCGCTGGTGACCAAGGTCCACAAAGAGGCCGTGCGGTTCGCCCAGGAGGACTACGACATCCTCCTGATCGGTCACGAGGGCCACGAAGAGGTCATCGGCACCTCCGGCGAGGCCCCCGAGCACATCACCCTGGTCGACGGCCCGGACGACGTGGCCGACGTGGAGGTCCGCAACCCCGACAAGGTCGTCTGGCTCTCCCAGACCACGCTCTCCGTCGACGAGACGATGGAGACCGTCGACGCGCTCAAGACGAAGTTCCCCGGCCTCGTCTCGCCGCCCAGCGACGACATCTGCTATGCCACGCAGAACCGCCAGATCGCCGTCAAGCAGATGGGCGCGGAGGCCGACCTGGTCATCGTGGTCGGCTCCAAGAACTCGTCGAACTCGGTCCGCCTCGTCGAGGTCGCCCTCGGCGCCGGCGCCAAGGACGCCCACCTGGTCGACTTCGCGGACGAGATCGACGAGGCGTGGCTCGAGGGCGTCTCCACCGTCGGCGTCACCTCGGGCGCGTCCGTACCGGAGGTGCTGGTCGAGGGCGTACTGGAGTGGCTGTCGCAGCGCGGCTTCGAGGACGTGGAGATCGTGAAGGCGGCCGAGGAGTCGATCACCTTCTCGCTGCCGAAGGAACTCCGCCGGGACCTTCGCGCGGAGGCGGCCGAGCTGTCGGCTCGGCCGTCCGGGCAGTGACGCTCAGCTCCTCCCTCTAACGTTGTGTCCATGAACGTCTTCGGAGTGGACATCGGCGGATCCGGGATCAAGGGCGCTCCCGTGGATCTGGATCGCGGAGATCTGGCGCAGGAGCGCCACAAGGTCCTGACACCGCACCCGTCGACCCCGGACGCCGTGGCCGACGGCGTCGCGGAGGTGGTGGGCAACTTCGGCTGGACCGGCCCGGTCGGCATCACCTTCCCCGGCGTCGTCACCGGCGGCATCACCCGCACCGCGGCCAACGTGGACAAGGGCTGGGTCGACAAGGACGCCGCCTCGCTGCTCGGGGAACGCCTCGGCGGGCTGCCCGTCACGATCCTGAACGACGCGGACGCGGCGGGCGTGGCCGAGATGACGTTCGGCGCCGGCCGCGGCCGCAAGGGCACCGTCATCCTGCTCACCTTCGGCACGGGCATCGGCAGCGCCCTCTTCGTCGACGGCCGCCTGGTGCCCAACACCGAGCTGGGCCACCTCGAACTGAACGGCCACGACGCGGAGAAGAAGGCGTCGACCAAGGCCAAGGAGGACGCCGACCTCACCTGGCCGCACTGGGCGCGGCGGGTACAGAAGTACCTGGAGCATGTGGAGATGCTGTTCTCGCCGGAGCTGTTCATCATCGGCGGCGGGGTGAGCCGCAAGTCGGAGAGGTTCCTGCCCCTGATCGAGGGCGTCCGGGCGGAGATCGTCCCGGCGGAGCTCCAGAACAACGCGGGCATCGTCGGAGCGGCGATGGCGGCGGCGAGCCGGTAGGGCGCGGCCGGGGGGACGGCGGTCGGGCGCCGGATCGTGCGGTCACTGCGCCGACGGTCACCGGCGCGCGCACGGTGCCGACCGCACCGGGGGCCGGCAGCGCGGAGCCGGGGGCGTAGGCAGTCCGCCGCGCAGGGGGCCGGCCGCGCCGGGTCACCCGTGCCGGCAGTCAGCCGCGTCGGCTGCGTCCTCCGCTGGGAGCCGACTGCGCCGGGGGCCACCCGCGCCGGTGGCCGACTGCGCGGGGGGCCGGCCGCGTCGGGGGCCGAGTGCGCTGGCTCACCCGTGCCGGGAGTCAGCCGCGCCGGCCTGCGCCGCCGCCCGTACGGCCCCGGCGCTGCCGCCGACCCATGGTCCGCAGCTTCCGTACGCAGGTGATGATCCCGGCGACCAGCGTCCCGCCGTACAGCCACCCCGCGTGCACGGCGAGCGCCGTCACCACGGCCATCGTCTGACCGCCGAACCCGCCGCTGCCCCCGGAGATCGGCACGATCCCGACGGTGAACGCGATCGGCACGATGATCGGCGCCATGACCAGGTCGGCCTCACGTACCCACAGCGCCGTGAGGGCGCTGACGGGCAGGAACAGGACCCCGTAGACGATCGCGGAGCCGTCGAGCAGCAACTGGTCGAGGCTGCCCAGGGCCAGCATGGTGGCGGCCCCGAACAATCCCGCGCCGAGCCCGGTGAGCCGGGGGTTCGGCAGCCGGCGCAGCGCCAGCACCAGCGGGGGGACGGGCCGAGGCGGGCGGGTGGGCACCGGGTACACGGTGGCGTCGGCGAGCGTGCCGGGTGCCGGAAGAGGGGCCTGCGGCTGCTGCCGGGGCCGGGGGCGACCTGTCCTGTGCTGCTCCACCCGCACAACGTAGGTCGAGAGGAGGGACGAAACCGGCACTAGACACGCCCTTTGGACGACCTTGGCGCTGCGTTCGACTCCGGCGGGCGTCGCAGGGCTCGACAGGCCGCCCGTAAACTGGGGGATCGGCCCCACCCCTCCCGGGCTGCGCGGGCCTCCCGCCAGTCCTTGATCCTCCACACTCTCCACGTCAGGAAGTCGCCAACGTGTCGCTCACGATCGGAATCGTCGGTCTGCCGAATGTCGGCAAGTCGACCCTGTTCAACGCCCTGACCAAGAACGACGTGCTGGCGGCCAACTACCCGTTCGCCACCATCGAGCCGAACGTGGGCGTCGTCGGGGTCCCCGACCCCCGCCTCGCCGTCCTCGCCAAGATCTTCGACTCGCAGCGCATCCTCCCCGCCACGGTCGACTTCGTCGACATCGCGGGCATCGTGCGCGGCGCGAGCGAAGGTGAGGGCCTCGGCAACAAGTTCCTGGCGAACATCCGGGAGTCGGACGCGATCTGCCAGGTCATCCGCGCCTTCAAGGACGAGAACGTCGTACACGTCGACGGCAAGGTCTCGCCCAAGGACGACATCGAGACGATCAACACCGAGCTGATCCTCGCGGACCTGCAGACCATCGAGAAGGTCCTGCCGCGCCTGCAGAAGGAATCGCGCATCAAGAAGGACGTGGCCCCGAAGGTCGCGGCCGTGGAGGCGGCGCAGGAGATCCTCGAGAAGGGCGACACGCTCTTCACCCACGGCATCGTCCAGGGCTCCGAGAAGGCCGAGCTCCTGCACGACCTGCACCTGCTCACGACGAAGCCGTTCCTGTACGTCTTCAACGTCGACGAGGACGAGCTGACGGACGACGCCTTCAAGGACGAGCAGCGCGCGCTGGTCGCCCCCGCGGAGGCGATCTTCCTGAACGCCAAGCTGGAGGCCGACCTCGCCGAACTCGACGAGGAGGACGCCCTGGAACTCCTCCAGTCCGTCGGCGCCGAGGAGCCCGGCCTCGCCACCCTCGCGCACGTCGGCTTCGCCACCCTCGGCCTCCAGACCTACCTCACGGCAGGCCCCAAGGAGACCCGCGCCTGGACCATCAAGAAGGGCGCGACGGCCCCCGAGGCGGCCGGCGTGATCCACACCGACTTCCAGAAGGGCTTCATCAAGGCCGAGGTCATCTCCTTCGCCGACCTGGTCGAAACCGGCTCGGTAGCCGAGGCCCGCGCGAAGGGCAAGGCCCGCATGGAGGGCAAGGACTACGTGATGCAGGACGGCGACGTGGTGGAGTTCCGCTTCAACGTCTGACGAACAGTCAAGAAATGTGCCCGGCCCGCTGGTTGGTGGGCCGGGCACGGGCGCCTGTCCGCGTGGACTCCTCGTCCCGCGAAGCGCTGAGGCGTTGGCGACGGGTCTGCTCGGTACGACCGTGGCCGGCGTGTCAGACCTTGACGACCTCTACGGAAGGGCCGCACAGGAGCGTCAGGTCCTCGGGGTCGGAAGTGAGGACAGTGACCGGCTGGGGCGCGTTGCGGGCGATGACGGCGAAGGCGGCGTCGATGGCGTACTTGTGGCCGTGGAGATGATGGGCGCGAAGGAGGGCGGCGGCCTCGTCGGTGACCTCCTTGGTGACGTCGTGAACGTCGACGCGGGAGAGGACCCACTTGATGCGGGCGGGGTGGATCCGCTCGTAATCGGCCTCAAGGGTGGTCATGGCGCTGGTGGCCACGCGGATGCCCTCCTCCGATGCCGCCTGCACCAGAGCTACGACGGTGCGGTCCTTGCGGTAGAGCTTGGACAGTCCTTCGCTGTCGAGCAGCAGGGTGCCGGGCATCAGGCGGCGGCCCCGCCGGCCTGCCGCTGGTCATGGCGCAGCAGCGCGCGGGCAGCCTCGACCTCTTCACGGGTGAGTTCGTCGTTGTCCGTCTCGAAGTCGGCGACGATCTCCCGGAGCTTGTCCATGGCGACTCTCTGCTCAAGGGCTTCGGCGACGTAGGCGGAGAAGCCGCCTGGGCCGACGTGGGCGCGCACGGCCTCGGCGAGGTCTTCGGGCAGGCTGATCGAATACTTCCTGCTACTGCTCATGGTGCCGATCCTACCAGTGGTAAGAACTCTCTGTCGGGGTGCCTTCGAAGGGGATGCGCGGTCCCGGCGGAGGACGCAGCTCGATGTGTCTTGGGCGGTTGTCCGACGTGGACGATCCACACGGTGAGCGCCCGATTGGTGCACAGGCATATCTCACGCGGTGGGCGTCGGGACTCAGGGATGAAGGTCCGTGCGGTCGATCGATGTGACGGCGACGAAGATGTTGTCGCCGACGGGGGCTTCGGTGGCAGGGACCACGTGCGGGCCTCTTCTGCCATGTGCTCCCAGGGCGCGGTCCAGTCGAGTTCCCAGCCCAGGCCGGTGCCGGAGATGCCGTACGTGCGGTCGGCGTCCACCCGTCAGAACTGGGAGTAGAGGATCACCTGAGCGTGGTCGGCCATGTCGTCTGAGCAGGTGCAGAATGCATCCCGCCTCTGGCACGAACACCTCCATGCGCCTTTCCCTCCAGTCTGCGAGGTGCCGAGTTCGGGGGCACAGACATGGTGCTACTCGATGCGCAGACCGGGCCGCGGCATCCGGACGGTTCGCTCAAGCGTGAAGGCGGGGCCTCGGCGGCGTGAAGGGGCGCTACCTCATCGACAAGTCTGCGCTGGCCCGGCGGGGCAAGCCGGAGGTGCGGGCGCGGCTGGACGCGCTGGATCGCGACGGACTCCTCGCGGTATGCGCCCCGGGGGTCGGCCCCTTGCCGTCTCCCGCGCTGGGGTGGTGCCGGGATTCCTGATCTGTCGTCAGGCGTCCGCTCTGCCCGGGAGTGGCGATAGTGGTACGTTATTCGGTACCACTATCGGAAGGGGTAGGTCATGTCCATAACTGCGAGCGAAGCCCGCAAGGCGCTCTTTCCGCTGATCAAGAAGGTCAACGACAATCACGAGGCCATCGAGATCGTCTCCAAGCATGGCAACGCGGTGCTCGTCTCGGCCGAGGACTATGCGGCGCTACGTGAAGGCTCGTACCTCCTGCGCTCTCCGGTGAACGCTCGGCGCTTGCTCAAGGCGTACGAGAACGCCCTGGCCAACATCAACGTGTCCGAGCGAGAGCTGGTCGACCCCGACTCACCGGATGCGGCACGTGAGGGTGCCGCGTGAGGCTCGTCTTCGAGGATCAGGGCTGGGAGGACTACACGTCCTGGCTCAAGAACGACCGGAAGATGCTTGCTCGGATCAACAAGCTCATCGAGGACGTGAAGCGTGACCCCTTCACGGGGATCGGAAAGCCCGAGCCGCTGAAGTACCACTTGCCCGGAGCATGGTCGCGACGGATCGACGACGAGCACCGCCTCGTCTACCTGGTCACGGACAGGGAAAACGTCATTCTCGCGGCTCGTTATCACTACTGACATCCGGGACGTCTTCTTGCGGGCGTGGCCCGTGCGGTGCACGCTGGCGACGGAAGGCGCTGCTAGGGCCACAGCCAGGGGTTATGTCGCCCATGGCTTGTCGCGGTCGGGCGTCGAGTCTTGAGCGGGCTCGGGTACCCGGCGGAAAGTCAATCCGCCGGGTACCGAGTCGATGTTGAGGTCCGAGTCGACACTCCGTCGGCGTCGGCCAGGGCCTCGACGTGCTGGAGCAGCCGGGATGGAGCCCCCGTGCGGGGACCGTGCCGGGATGACGTCCGAGAAAGCCGTATCTCCGCAGGTGGGACTGGCGGACTACGGGAGCCGCGAGGGGCCGGTTTCCGAGCAGGCTCGTCAGCGGGCGCGGCAGGTCTTCGACGAGGTGTTCGCCGAGGAGGGTGAGTGGCCCGCCGCAAGCTGAGTCATGAGGGGACGTTGGTCCTCGACAGTGAAGGGCTCTCGAAGCTGCTGGCCGGCGACGAGCAGGTGGTGGCTCTGGCCGCTGAGGCGCGCTCGCGCGGCATGGAGGTCGTGATCAGCGCGCTCACCATTGTCGAGGCCGTCGACGCCCGCACGAACACGTCCCGCCTGAGCGGGGTGTTCTCCGGGCTGCGCGTGGTCCCGGTGGGCGACGAGGAGGCGAGGGCAGCCTCGAGGCTGCTGATGGAGGCCGGTTTGCACGGGCGCAAGTACGCGATCGATGCGACGGTCGCCGAGGCCGCGCTGCGCCAGCACCGCCCGGTGGTCCTTTCTGCCTTACGGCTGGGGCGGGGCCGCACCGGACTCCGCCCCGGCGCTCATCTGCACCCCCGACGATCGCCATGCGGCGCCGAGCAGCTCGAACGGATGATGGAGGAGCTGCGACCGGGACGAGACGCTCAATCCGTACCGGTCTCGCCCTTGAGGAATCAGGACCCGTCAGTCCGTGATGACGGCGTCGCGGTGGATCCACTCCGGCCTGTGAGCCGCCTTGTACAGGAAGTCGGCGACATCCGCAGGCTGATTGTCGGGTTGCCCTTCATCGCGAGACGCTCGCCGACGAGGTAGGTGCCCTTGGCGGGGTCCTTGGTCAGCAAGGTCGGGTAGACCAGCGTCCAGTCGAGGCCGCTGGAGCGAATCGCCTTCTCCGCGATCTCCTTGTTCGCGTAGATGCCCCGGAGGAACGTGCGGTACATGGACTTCTGCGTGGTGCTCGCCGACTTGGTGAATTCAGCCTGGGGAACATCCCTCATCGTCCTGCTCGGAACACTCGTAGGCGCCGCCTTCAACCCCTGTCCTTGGTCGGCGGTCTCCGTGTAGCGCAGTAGCCGTGCCAAAGGGCCCGGCCATCACCGAAGAACGGCATCAGAAACACGATGTGCGCGAGGTACCACCAGGCCAGGGACCGGTCGAGACCGGGTAGCCACAGAAGTGCGCCCACTGCGACGCAGGCAGAGGGCCCGGCCAGGGCCACCATGGCTGTCTGGCGTGCGGTCATGGTCCCTTCCGGGATCACCGATGTGCGCCACGCTGTCCGCTCGATCGTGATGTGAGTGACCGTACGTATCCGTTTGAGGACGAGGGCGTGTGCCGACTCGTGCAGGGCGAACGGGGCCACGAGGCCCAGGGTGGCTGGTTTGACCAGCAGCACCCACGCCATCTCGGCTGGTACCGGGTCACCGGAGCGCGCCATCCAGACCAGAGCCGCAGCCAGGAGGACACCGGCGAACGCCAGCAGTGGCCACACCTGGGCGGCCACCGTCCAGCCAACGGTGCGGATTTTCAGGTCAGTTGCCGGGCATCTCGCTGAGGAGCTGGTCACGGCGCTGCTTCAACTCCCGGTAGATGATCTGAACTATCGTCAGGATGGCGGTGAGTACGAGGAACAGGAGGACGATCGGGACTGGATTGTCGATGCCGAGGGTGATGCCCGTTGCCCCGTTGTCCTTCTCCACCGTCTCGAAGACCATCGAACCGAAGAACGCCTTCCGTTCGCCGAACTCGTCACTGCCCGTTGAGAACATGAGGGCGAGCAGGGTAGCCGCTACCGTGACCAGAGTGAGCAGCGCGGCCCCTATGGCGGCCTTCACGACCGACCGTGCCTTGAGCATTCCTTCTCCTCGACTCGCTTGTGTGGATTCCTTGTACCGCGTACCGGACGAACGCGACGGCCGCTCCGGCAAGGCAAGCCGTCACCGCCCAGGGCGGGAGACTGAGCAGGCCCAGCCCGATCACTGACAGGCCCAGAATGATGACGACCACGGACAGCCCCAGGAACACGGAGAACGGATTGTCCTTCTCAGCCGGGAACACGATGCTGATACATGTGGTCATGATTGCCCCGCCCAGGCAGGATGCCAGCGCCACTGCGCTGGAGAGAAGCCGGTCCGGGTAGATCGCTGTCGTGATCGCGAGAGCGGGCACGGCGAACACCGAGAGCAAGACCAGCTGCGCCCTGATAAGCCGTACGTAGACCCCCCAGGCCGACGCCCGAGCGCCGGGCAGCATCCGCAACGGCTGGGTGGCGGTGAACTGATAGAGGCCACCGAAGGACAGGGCGGCGAGGCCCCACATGGGGTTCATCGAGGGTTTGGCCAGCAGCAGGTAGACGAACACGGCGACCGCCATCGCGGCGGCGGCGACGGTCTGCGCGCTGCGCAGCAGACACCAGTCATAGGGCCCCAGAACGCCCCGCAGCCGCACGCTTCCGGGGAGTTTCAGATAGCGGGACTGGCGTAGGTGCTGGTTCGGGGCGAGCGCGAAGGCCAGGCCCATGAGCACGGCCGAGACTGCCGCCACGGCGGCGAGGGTCAGCCAGGGCCCGTGCTCGTTCCACGCCCAGGACACCGACGTGGCCCAGGTGTACTCAGTCCGTTTGCTCAGATACGCGCCGGAGATGTCCTGGATCATCGGTGTCATCTGCGCGGAGTAGGAGGCCAGCGCCGCGAACAGGACGAGCACGTTGAGGATGCCCGCCATCCGGCTGAGCCCTATCAGCATCCACATCCGGGTCAGGAGCTGGTAGAGAACAGACAGCACCAGGTAGGTCAGGGCGACCGGCAGGATGACCGATGCCGTGATGTATCCGGTCGCGGACGGGCCGAGGAGGATCAGCGCGCTGACGGAGAGGGAGACCAGGCCGGCGGCGGCCACGACGGCGGTCATCGCCGCTTCGTACATGAGGAACGCCGTCGAGCGTTCCCGGTTGGTGACCGGTAGTTGATAGCTGAGCTGGAGCATCCCTTCGGCGTTGATGAACAACACCTTCACCAGCAGGAACGCGATCTGCACCCACAGCAGGAGAGACACCGTCGAGGTGTCGAACAGCAGTCGCCACACGGCCGCCTCGTCGGCCAGGGGACGCAGGAAGAAGTAGGCGGCAGTGCACATGACGCCCAGGAGCAGCACGGCCGCCACCATGACGAACACTCTGACCGGGGTGGACTTCAGGACTCCTGCCCGCAGTACCCGGCGGCGGAAGAAGACGAGGAGCATCCGGGCCAGGACGGCGGATTGCTTCAGCCGTACCGCCGTCATCGCTGGGACGTTTCGAGATAGTCGAACACCATGGCGGCCAGCGATCCGTTTTCTTCGACCAGATCCTTCGTCGGCTCGTCGTACACCACATGGCCCAGGTCGAGGAAGAGGGTCCTGTCGGCCAGGCGCTCCAGTACGGCGAAGTCATGTGTGCACAGAAGGATCGAGCGGCCCGCGTCACGGACCCGCCGGAACTCTCTCTCGGCGAGGTGCAGCGCTTCGAGGTCGATGCCGTTGAGGGTCTCGTCGATGATGGTCAGCGGCCGGCGCATCACGAGCGCGGACACCAGCTGCGTCTTCTTCCGCATGCCGTGCGAGTAGTCCTCGATGAGATGGTCGTAGCGGCCCTCCATGGAGAACTTACGGAACAGGCCGATGACCTCATCGTGGTCGACATCGAGGTCGAACAGTTCGCCCATCATGGAGATGTACTCGCGGGCGGTGAGGAACTCGGGCAGGTAGTCGTTGCTGGACAGATACATGCCCAGTTGCTTCGCCTCGGGCCGGGCGTGCTCATGGCCGCCGATACGAATGGACCCGGACTGAAGGCGTACGAGGTCGAAGATGTTTCTGATCAGTGTGGACTTGCCGGAGCCGTTGGGGCCGACGAGGCCGACGATCGCGCCTTCCTCGACCGTGAAGGACACATCCAGGAGAACGTTGACAATGCCGTCATAGGAGTAGCTGACGTCGTTGACATTCAGGAGAGACACTATCGCGTTGATCCTTTACCGAGTCCGTCACAACCAGGGCGGTGCCCAGGAAGCCCGGTACTACCGGGGGAGCTTCCTGGGCACCTGGCGAACACAGCCGTCAGGCGGCTACACGCATTCGGCGCTGACCTTCAGACCGAAGTTCTTGAAGGACCAGTTGCCGCTGAACCTCTTGTTCTGCTTCACCACACACCAGACGACCAGTCCGGCGAAGATGGTGGCGCCCAGGGCGAGGATGACAGCGGTGAAGATCAGGAACCAGGCGTCGTAGCGGACGAGTCCCTTGTCGACCTTCGTCCTGATCGACGCGATGGCACGTGCGGGCGCCGTGGTCGCAGCCACGTACGCGCCGATCGACGCGTTCGTGTAGGCGCTGACGGCCTTCGCCTGTACCGATTCGTCGGCGGCTATGGTTTCCCGTACCAGAGTTGACGCAGACACAGTTGTTCTCCCCTGTGGTTGATGTTGCGCCAAAGGTGTCATGTACCTGGCAAGAGGGCTAGTGTCCTGAAGGGCACCCCGCGGAGCACTTCCTGAGAATCGCGATGACGGCCGCCTCCGTCCGCGACGTGATCTCCAGCTTGATGAAGACGCTGGTGACGTGCTTCTTCACGGTTCGTTCCGTGATGCAGAGACGGTCGGCTATCACCGTGTTCGGCTGGCAGTCACCCAGCGCGGCGAGGACCTCGCGCTCGCGCTCCGTCAGAAGGGACAGGTCTACGTCACGCACCCAGGGTGGCATGTCGAACCCTCCGCGGCAGGCGTGAGTCTCTTCGTGATCATTACTTCTGTCTGATGGCAGTCTCATTCCGATTCCCCGTGGCGATGGTCATCCGCCCGTTCGTTCGACTGCACATGACCCGGGCGGTTTGGTCGGAACCGCTGGCTAGTCGCAGCGGCCACTGTAGGCACGGCGTGAACAGCGGGACAAGGGAACGACGTTGGGCTGCCGCCAATGCGACTCCGGAGGTTCAGCCCGGCGGAATCATGGACGGGCCGCATGCCTGTGAGTCAATCGCGTGGAGTTCCCGTGAAGCGGAATGACTGAGAGCCGTGTTGGGCGTGCGGCGACGTCCACCGTGACATTGGCACCGGACCGGTCCTGAACCCGTTCCCGATGGACCGAGCACGTCGCGGCCGGTAGGCCCACGCCCACCACAACCCGATGGACCCGCCCCGCAACGAGCGCACCGGGCTCTACCGGCCGAGAGCGCCCAAGCGGGTGCCCCGCAGCTTCCCCGACGAGGAGTGCAACGAGATCTTCGCCCGGCTCCCGCCGCACCGCGACCGGTCCCTGGTCGCCTTCTGCATCTCCACGGGCGCGCGTGCCGGCGAACTGCTCAGCCACCTGGCAGGCCGGTGCCGCCTGGCGGCCGGTGATCAAGCAATGGCTTCACGAGCGCGGCCTGAGGGCAGACTGGCGCATGCCAGTGGTGGGCCGGGCCCTGACGACGCTGATCAGTGCTGAGCTGCTGCGGCTTTCGGCGGGTTGGCCGGCCGCCGGGGCCAGTCGCCAAGGAGTGCTGGTCCGCTCCATGGCACACAGTCCCAGACGGATTCGAGCGCCTGCGAGAGCTGGGTGGACTTGCAGACCATCTCCACGATCACCGGCAGTCATAGTGATACATGGGTCCCCGGTGGTCGTGACCCGATCACTGACCGACGCCTGCGGGACTTCTTCGCCTCGACGGCGCTCGCCAACGGCATTCCCATCCATGAGGTCTCCCGCCGCCTTGGACATCGGTCCATCAAGGTCACCGCCGACATCTACGGACACCTCGTGCGGGCCTGGAGCCGATGCCGGGAGATCCTGCAGAGCGCCATGCGGCCGGTGCCCCAGGATCTGTCGGCGCAAGGCCATGTTGCCTGCGTCTTCGCTGCTCACGCCGGACCTGGCTGGTGGTACGGCCGGCCGAAAATGTTCTTGTTAGGCTGGCGTAAGAACCGCAGGCAGAGGGGAGGGACACGTTCGATGTGTGACCGTCCCGCGTCGATGTCTCTGGGAGGCTCGTCTGCTCGCTCCTGTTTTCTGGAACCGCTGGAGCGGCGGCCGATCGGTACGAACGGCTACGTCAGCACGTGGGGCGCGATCATGAGCGTCTGTCCACCGATGGATCGCTGAGCCCACCGCGTTCTCGCGGGGGTATATCACCGGCCGTCAGCCGGTGCACTGCCATGCGCCCCCTTCGTTGGAGACGTCTCTTTCATGTCTGTTGCCTCACGGATCACTACTGCCCTGCGCTCGGACGCGGTCGGCGGCTCGCTCTTGATCAGTGCCGCTGTCCTGGCGTTGGTCTGGGCGAACTCGCCCCTCGCAGACTCCTACGAGTCGCTGCGCTCCTTCACCTTCGGGCCCGCCGCTCTGCACCTGGACCTCTCCGTCGAGGCGTGGGCCGCGGACGGGTTGCTGGCGGTGTTCTTCTTCATCGTCGGCAACGAGCTGAAGCAGGAACTCGTCCACGGCGAGCTGCGCGACCCGCGCCGCGCTGCCCTCCCGATCGCCGCCGCCCTCGGCGGTGTTGTGGTTCCCGCCCTGATCTTCCTTGCGATCACTGCCACCTCTGGCGGGGAGGCGGCCGGCGGCTGGGGCATCCCGATGGCCACCGACATCGCCTTCGCTCTCGCCGTCCTGGCTGTGGTCGGCCGACACCTGCCCGTCCCGCTGCGCACCTTCCTCCTGACCCTGGCCACTGTCGACGACATGGTCGCCGTCCTGGTCATCGCCGTCGCCTACACCAGCGGCCTCGACCTGGCCGCACTCGCGCTCGCCGCCTTGGGCCTGGCGGCGTTCGGCTACCTGCAGAACGGCTCCGGTCGTGCCGTCACCCGCCTGCGTGCGCGGGTTCCGGGCTGGTCGTTGTTCGCCCCGCTCGCCGTGGTGATCT
This sequence comes from Streptomyces sp. NPDC048389, assembly GCF_040706335.1. Classification (NCBI taxonomy): domain Bacteria; kingdom Bacillati; phylum Actinomycetota; class Actinomycetes; order Kitasatosporales; family Streptomycetaceae; genus Streptomyces; species Streptomyces sp. NPDC048389. The sequence continues at coordinate 150,051 of NZ_JBEZKP010000012.1, forward strand.
GGGCACTGATGCACGCCTCCGGTGTCCACGCCACCATCGCCGGCGTCGCGATGGGCCTTCTCATGCACACCCGAGCCCGCGACGGCGAGACGTTCTCGCCCTCCCACCGGGCGGAGGAGATGCTGCGCCCGTTCTCCGCCGGGATCGCGCTGCCGGTCTTCGCCCTCATGGCAGCCGGGGTCTCCCTGTCCGGCGCGGGAGGTTTCTGGACGTCCACCATCACCTGGGGCGTCCTCGCCGGACTTCTCGTGGGCAAGTTCCTTGGGATCTTCGGCGTCTCCTGGCTCACCAGCCGCTTCACCAGCGCCCACCTCAACCCCGGGATCGCGTGGGCCGACGTCGCGGGCATCGGCGTCCTCGGTGCGATCGGCTTCACCGTCTCCCTGCTGATCGCCGAACTCTCCTACAGTACGGACGCGCACCTCACCGACGCGAAGGGGGCCATCCTGCTCGCCTCCGTCCTCGCCGCGCTGTTGGCCGCTGTGATTCTCGGGCGCCGTAGTCGCCACCACCACCGCCTCACCCGGCACCAGGACGATCCGGGGGTGGCGCAGACGCGGATCTGACCGCTTCGCATCGGTGGCTGCGGGCAGACCATTCCGTCGTTCAAGGACCTGCCCGTCTACACCGCCGCGACCAAGGAAGCCGCGCGCTCGAGCGGTTCGCGGAGTTCGTCGACGCGTGGGGCAAGAAGTATCCGGCGATCGTCCGGCTACGGGAGAACGGGTGGGCGGAGTCACGCCGTTCCTCCGGTCAGACTCCGAGATCCGCCGCATCGTCTGCACCACGAACGCCGTCGAGTCCGTGAACGCCAGGATCCGGCGGGCAGTCGAGGCCCGCGGCCACTTCCCGAACGAGACCGCTGCCCTGAGGCGTCTCCATGGCCATCACGCCGCCAAAACGCCACTGAGCGGTGTGCATCGTGAAGTTGCAGGTCACGGGTCTGGTGTGCGGGCGTCCTTCCGTGCTCGCGCTGGTCGGCGGGCGGTGTCCACGATGAAG
>NZ_JBEZKP010000013.1:0-140333 GCF_040706335.1 Streptomyces sp. NPDC048389
GCCTACCTCGGCGGCGGGCGGGTCTCCCCCGCCGCCGTCGTCTGTAGAACGCCGCACCGTGGGCTCCGCCCCCCCGCCGCCCCGCCCCCCCGGGGGGGCCCCCCTCCTCGGCTTGCTCGTACGTCCCTTACGTCGGGGAGCCTGTCCGGGCCTTCGACAGGGCTCCGATCGCGATGTCGAGGGCCAGGAAGACCAGCAGACCGAGGCCGAGCAGCGGCATGAACCAGCCGGTCAGTGCCGTCGCGGCGGCGAGCGGCAGCAGCACGGTCACGGGTGCCTTCCGCCACGCGCCGCGCGGCATCGGGCGGCCGGCGCTCAGCCTGCGTTCCTTCGTCGGCCTGCGCAGCCACCACATGCGGTAGCCCCAGACGACGAGCAGGACCAGAGCGACCATGAGGGCTGCCAGCGCGAGCTGGTTGGGCAGGCCGAAGAGCACACCCATGTGTCCGTCGATGCCGAAGCGGGTCAGTTTGGCGAGCAACGGGTAGTCGGCGAAACGCAGTTCGTCGATGACACGGCCGTCGGCGGGGTCGACCGCGACCGAGTCCAGGTGGACCGGGTACCGGGTGTCGGTCTCCTTGACGACGTAGCCGTTGCCGTCGGCCGGCAGGGTCACGGCGATCTTGCCGGCCACGCCGGAGGCACGGGCGGCGGCCACCGCCTTGTCGATGCCGACGTCCGCGCCCCGGTGCGCCGTTCCGTGGCCGCCGCCGTGGCCCTCGTGTCCGCCGTCGCCGCCGGTGCCCGGCACCAGCGCGGCGGAGACGGCGGGGGTGGCCCCGCCGAGCTGGTCCTTGACCGCGCCGATGTTCTCGCCCGCGTACCGGGACCAGGTGAGGCCGGTGGCGGAGAGCAGGACCAGGCCGGTGACGGCCCACAGGCCGACGGAGCCGTGCCGGGACAGGGTTGCGCGGCGGCCCCCGGCGCCGCGTTCGGGCAGCAGCAGGGCCCGCTTGGTGCGGCGTCGGCGGCCGGCCCAGAGCAGCAGTCCGCCCAGTGCGACGACCCACAGCCAGCTGGCGGCGAGTTCGCTGTAGTGGCGCCCGGCGTCGCCGAGATGCAGATCGCGGTGGAATTCGGCGAGCCACGTCCGCAGCGGGAGGGCGCCGGAGCTGCCGTACGAGGTGAGTTCGCCCCGTATCGCGGCGGTGTACGGGTCGACGAACACGGCGAGGGACCTGCCCTCGGCCACGTCGGGGGCGTTCATCAGGACGCGGGTGGTCGCCCCGTCCTCGTGCGAGGGCCACACGGCGGTGACGGTGCCCTCGGGCACGGCCCTGCGGGCCGCGTCGACCTGGGTGTCCAGCGGGAGCGAGGGCCCGGTGACGGGGGCCGTGAGCTCATGGCGGTAGACGAACTTCTCCGCCTGGAACGACAGCGAGTACAGCAGGCCGCTGACGGCGGCTATGAGGAGCAGCGGGGCGATCAGCAGCCCCGCGTAGAAGTGGAGCCGGAGCACGAGCGGGCGCAGCGCGCTCCAAGCAGAGGCGGTGGTGGTTCCGGCCGGGGCGGTGCCGGCGGCCTTCTGCCTGGTGCCCTGGTCGGGGGCGTCAACGGACATGGCGATCCTAGGAGTGGGGTGTCGACATGGGGAATGCGGCCCCCAAGGTCAGACAGCGGCTCCGGGGGCCGTGGCGCGAGGGACGCACGGCGCGGGCGGTCCGCGGCGTACGACGGTGTGCGTGAGGAAGGCGCCGTGGAGGCGGCGCGGGCGCGGGACCGGGCGGGGTACGGGGACCGCTTCGGGCAGTCGTACGACGCCGAGCAGCAGTCGCAGCGGGGTGAAGGTGAAGGCGAACGCGGTGCGGGCCAGACGGAAGAAGGCGGTCTCGCCGTGGGCCAGCCACAGTGCGCACCCGACCGCGGCGGCGAGGTGCACCGCGAGCATGCCGATGCCGACGGCGGCGTCCGGGGACGGCTGGTGCGGCCCGTGATGGTGTGCGGCGGCCTGCCCGCCGCCCGCGAAGATCATGTGCAGGACGCCTTGTACGGCGAGCAGCCCGGCTCCGATGGACCGCGCGCCGCGCCGGCGGCCGGCCGCGAGCCAGCCCGCGACGGCGGTCGCGCCGAGCGCGGCGACCAGCGCGGCGGCCGGTATGTGGTGCGCGGAGAGGGACGAGTGCCCCGTCGCGGCAAGGGTGACCGCCACCGCCGCGAAGAGCGCGGCCCGCAAGGCGCGCATCGGCGACCGGGCATCCGTCATAGTCCGCACATGCTGCCAGCCCGGAGCCCGGCCCGGGAGAGTGACCCCGGGTACGGAGGTTCTCCCGGCAGCAGAAGCACTGTGCTCCGCGCCGTCCGGCGGGGCAGAGTCGTGATCATGAGGCTTCTGATTCTGGGCGGTACACACTTCGCGGGACGTGCGATGACGGCGGCGGCGCTCGCCCGCGGCTGGGACGTCACCGTCTTCCACCGTGGACACAACGCCGCGCCGGACGGCGCCGCCGTGCGGATCGGCGACCGCACCGCGCAAGGCGGCCTGGCCGCGCTCGCCGACGGCACCTGGGACATCGTCGTCGACACCTGGTCCGGGGCGCCGTCGGCGGTACGGGACACGGCGCAGCTCCTCGCCGGGCGGGCCGGCCGGTACGTCTACGTCTCCAGCTGCTCGGTGTACGTCTGGCCCCCGGCCGCCGGGTACGACGAGAGCACGGCCACGGTGGCGAGTTCGCCCGACGCGGGGGACCTGCCGTACGCCGAGGCCAAGCGGGGCGGCGAACTGGCGGTGACGGCCGCCTTCGGGGACACCCGCTCGCTGCTGGTGCGCTCGGGGCTGATCCTCGGCCCGTGGGAGAACATCGGCCGGCTGCCGTGGTGGCTGGGGCGGATCGCGCGCGGCGGTGACGTACTCGCACCGGGCCCGCGGGAGACGCCGCTGCAATACGTCGACGTCCGCGATCTCGCCGAGTGGACGCTCGACGCGGCACGGACGGGACGCGGCGGGCCGTACAACGTGGTGAGCCCGCCCGGTCACACGACGATGGGCGAACTCCTCGACACCTGCGTCGCGGTGACGGGCTCGACGGCACGGCTCCGGTGGACACCGGCGGAGACGGTACTGGCGGCAGGCGTGGAGCCGTGGACGGACCTGCCCATCTGGGTGCCGCCGACGCAGGAGGGGCATGCCGCGCTGCACGGCGTGGGCGTGGACCGTGCGCTGGCGGCGGGCCTGCGGTGCCGTCCCGTCGCGGACACGGTCCGCGACACCTGGGCGTGGCTCACGTCGCTGGGTGGCGCGGCGCCGCGGCGGTCCGAGCGGGCGCGGGCGGGGTTGGCGCGGGAGGTGGAGGAGCGGCTGCTCAGGGATTCGTGAGCGTCGAGGGTGTAGCCGGGTACACCCCGCTTCCGGTGTCCGGCACCAGTGCGACCGCCGGGCGGTGCCCACCACACTGGTGATCGAGACCGGACGACGAGGGGGACCCGTGATGATCGCCAAGGTACGCGGCGCGGTGGTGGCCGGCGCGCAAGGGCTGGCACTGGCACTGACGGCGCTGATCGGCTCCGTCCTGCTCTTCACCCTGACGGCGGTGTCGCTCGCCCTGATACCCGTCGGGGTGGGCGTGTTCACCACCCCGCCGCTGCTGAAGCTGGTGCGAGCCCACGTGAACCGCAGGCGGCTGCTGGCGGCGCAGTGGTCCCGGGTCCGCATCCCGGTGCAGTAGCGCCCGTTCCCCGGGAAACCGCGCCGGGGCCTTGCCGGGCAGGTGGAGCGCTGTGCTCTGATGCTGAAGGACCCGGCGACCTGGCGCGACATGCGATGGCTGCCGGCGGACATGACCGGCGGCGCGATCCTCGCGATCCTCGCACCGGCGCTGATCCTGGAGGGCGTGTTCGGGCTGCTGCTCGCGGCGGGGCTGTGGGAGCCGATCGTCATGGCCGACGGCGGCACCTACTGGTACACGTTCCCGCGGGTCCACGACTCGGGTTCCGCCCGGCTCGCCGCGGTGCTCGGCGTGGCCGCAAGGGAGGGGCGGTGATCGGGGCGGGCTCCGGCCTGAGCGGTGTCGAGCGGCGGCTCGGTACATTCGACGGAGTCCTGGCCGTCAGCAGCCCCGCGGGCGGTCCCACCATGGTCACCATGGAAATCCCTTGCGAGTTGTCCTGGCCGAAGACCTGTTCCTGCTGCGGGACGGCCTGGTCCGGATGCTCGAGGCGTTCGGCTTCGAGATTGTGGCCGCCGTGGAGAGCGGGCCCGAACTCGACAAGGCGCTCACCGAGTTGGAGCCGGGCGTCGCCGTCGTCGACGTCCGGCTCCCGCCGTCCCACACGGACGAGGGCCTGCAGTGCGCGCTGGCGGCGCGGCAGGCGAGGCCGGGGCTGCCGGCGGCCGGACGGTGCACGACTGAGTGGCGAGGTGCCCCTTTTCGTCGGAGTCCAAACGGTTTTGACGCCGAAGACTTCTGCGATTTCCGCGCACCGCTGAACGCCCCGTAGGCGGTGCCCGTATGGAACGACGCGCTGCTTCCCTCCCCCGGGATTGGAGTTCCATGGGACGCAAATCGAGAAAACGCTCAACTCTGGCGAACCGGGCGATCGCTGCTTCGGCTGCCCTCTTTCTGGGCGGGGGTGGGCTGGTCGCGGCCAATGTCTACGCTTCCGCCCATGAAGGCTGGGGCGGCGAGCGGAACGGGCCGAGAACCCAGAGTGCGGGCCGGTCGGTCTCCACCATCGACTGTCCGGAGGTCGTCAATTCCATCAAGGAAATACCCGACGACCAGCGGTTCGCCGTCGACCGCGAACTCGCCACCCTGGACAACCAGATCACCACGTACTACCAGCGGTTCGCCGACAACAAGGAGCGGGTGCAGAGCGACCGCGCCTTCGCGGAGAACCAGATCCTGGCGCCGCTGAGGAACGAACGGTTGGTGATCATCCAGCGGATCGTCGCACTGATCGACCGTTCGGCCGAACGCCCCCAGGGGCTGGAGGCGACGGCACCGTGCACGCTGCGCGGCGATGACAACGACCGGAACAACAACAACGACGACGACCAGAACGACGGCCGGAACAACGACGGCGATCAGGACCCGGGCCAGGACGGCGGTGACCAGAACAACGACAACGACAACGGCGACAACAACGGGGACGGCAACAACGACAACGGCGACAACGACGGCGGGAACGAGGACAACGGCGGTCAGGCCGGCAACGGCCCCGCGGCCGGCGACTTCGTCGAGATCGAGTCCGTCGAGCCGAACGTCCAGGAGCCGCGCAAGCGCCGGGGAGCCTCACGTGGCGTCTTCGTCACCGACTGCGGCGTGAACGAGAACGGCAAGTTCAATTCCGACAACGTCATCGTCGCTCCCGGTGTCAGCAACGGCGCACACCACATGCACGACTACGTCGGCAACCAGGCCAATGACGCCTTCGCCGGCGACGACGATCTCGCGAACGGAGAAACCACCTGCGACAACCAGGGCGACAAGTCCACGTACTACTGGCCCGTGCTGCGGGTGCAGAACGGCCAGAACGAGTTCGACGCCGATCAGGACGGTGGCGGCAACGACCAGAACGTCGGTGAGATCCAGACGCCGTCGGAGGTCACGCTGACGTTCGTGGGCAATCCCCGCAGCAAGGTCACCGCGATGCCGAAATTCCTGCGCATCATCACCGGTGACGCGAAGGCGTTCACCAACGGTGACGCGAATGCCAACGCCTCCTGGAGCTGCACCGGATTCGAGGACCGGCAGCTGACGGACAAGTACCCGATCTGTCCCCAGGGCAGCCAGGTGGTGCGGAGCTTCAAGTTCCAGAGCTGCTGGGACGGTCAGAACACCGACAGCGCGAACCACCGCACCCATGTGGCCTTCGCGGAGGACAACGGCAGCTGCCCCGACGGCTTCCAGGCCATCCCGCAGCTGGTGCAGAGGATCGTGTACGACGTGCCGCCGCCGGTCTTCGACGGCCAGAACGCCTCGGTCTTCGCGGTCGACACGTTCCCCGAGCAGCTGCACAAGCCGATCACCGACCACGGTGACTTCATCAACGTCTTCGACGAGGACCTGATGGACGAGATGGTGGACTGCATCAACGACGGCCGGCGTTGCCAGTGATCCACTGAGACAGGAGAGGAGGCCGGGCCGCCCTGGGAGAATCCCGGGGCGGCCCGGCCTCCCGCCGTCTGCGGACGGTGGGTACGGCCCTCGGCCCTCGATCCTCGGGCTTCGGCGTTCGGCGTTCGGCTCTCCCCGGGCCGGCCCGGGAGACCCGGGCCGGCCCGGTGACGTCAACTCGGTGACGTCAACTCGGTGGTACCAGGGCGGCGGTGCCCGCGTGTCAGGTCAGTTGCCGCCGTGCGCCCCGTGGTCCTCGTGGCCCTCCTGCTCCTCGTGGCCCTCCTGCTCCTCACCGCCACCGTCATGACCGTCGTGGCCGCCCTCCTCGCCGCCCGAGCCGTGCTGCGCCCCGGTCTCCACCTCGCCGCCGAGCCGGCCGCGGAGGGCCGCTACGACCTTCTCGTCGCCCACCGCGACCCATCTGCGCCCGACCAGATACGTGCCGCCGTAGTCGTTGGCCTCGTTGAGCCACTCACGCTGGCCGCGGTCGGTGCTGAAGGTCGCGAGGACGTACCTGCCGTCGGCCGTCCTGCAGTTGGCCTGGCGCAGCTCTTCCGCGTCCGTCTGGATGTTCGGCTCGCAGTCGGCCTGGCGTGCGAGTTCCTCCAGGCTGCCGGTCGCCGTCCTCGGCGCCTCGGCGCCGTCCTTTCCGTCGTCGGCGCCGCCGCCGGGTCCGCAGGCCGCCGTCAGGGCCAGAGCCACAACGGCCAGTCCCCGGACGGCCGCACGCCTTCTGCCGGTGCACCCGCCCGTACCCGCCATTGCCCTCGTGCCCGTACTCGTATCGGCACTCGTGTTCGTACTCGTCCGCATCCGGCCATGGTGCCCCTCCGGCGCCCCTCCGCGCGGCCGAACCACGGGTAACGCACGAGGCGTGCGGGACAGCCGGGGTCCGGCGCCGGTCCGTGCCGGGCGGTGTCGCGGCCGCCGCCCGACGCCCGGTGGGCCTAGGGTCCGCTCATGAACGCGATCCCCTCCACCACCGTCGCGAACCTTCGCGATCTCGGCGGCACCCCCCTCTCCGGTGGCCGGTCGGTGCGCAGCGGTCTGCTGTTCCGTTCCGGGCAACTGGACCGGATGGACGCCGCGTCCGACCCGGCCGTCGCCGCCCTCGGCGTCCGTACCGTCGTCGACTTCCGCACCCGGGCGGAACGCGACGCCCGCCCCGACCGGCTCCCGGAGGGCGGGCGGCTGCTGCTCGCGGACGTCCTGGCCGACCAGGTCGCCTCCGGCCGGATGCCGGCGGCGGCCCGGCTGCGCAGGCTGCTGACCGATCCGGCCGTCGCGGAGCAGGAACTCGGCGGCGGCCGGGGCCGGGCGATGTTCGCCGACATCTACCGGGGCTTCGTGACGACCGACTCGGCGCGCTCGTCGTACCGGGCGTTCCTGAACGAGGTCGCGGACCCCGACGCGGGTCCGCTGCTGTTCCACTGCACGGCCGGGAAGGACCGCACGGGATGGGCGGCGACCATCGTGCTGACCCTGCTCGGTGCGACACCGGCGACCGTCGAGGCCGAGTACATGTCGGTCAACGCGGCGGTGCGGGAGGCGTTCGCTCCGCTGGTCGAGGGGTTCACCTTGCAGGGCGGGCAACCGGAGACGGCCCTGTCGATCATCGGTGTGGTGCCCGACTACCTGGCGGCCGCCCTGGACGAGGTCGACGCCCGCTACGGCTCCATGGAGAAGTACGTCCGCGAGGGCCTCGGTGTCACGTCCGCGGTGCTGGGGCGCATCCGCCACCGCCTCGTCGCGGAGGACTGACCCCCGGACGCACCGCCGCGCCGGGTGACCATAGGACGATTCGCTCGTTCTGCTGAACGTGCGCCCACACGACGTCGTCTCCTCCCCGGACCCCTCCCCCGGCCCTTCCCCGACCGGCTCCGACCCGGTCGGCCCGTCCGCGGCCGGCCCGTCGGCGGGGCGCCTCGGGCCGGTGTCCGGCGTCGGTGACACGGGCAGCGCGGGAGTGGGAGCGGGGATCGGAGCGAGGATCGGAGTAGGGCAGGCGGAGGCGGCGCTCGTCGAGCACTACCCGCGTCTGGTGCGGATCGCCTACCTGGTGCTGCCCGCCTCCCTCGGCCAAGGCCGCCGTGTGCTGACCGCCCATGCGCTCGTGCAGCGTTCGTTTCCCCGCGGTGAGCCCGCGGCCGGTGGGAGTGCCCCCGCCGTGCCCCGCGCCCGCCGCCCGGAGGAGGTCCGCGACCCCGGCTACGCGTACGTCCGGGACCGGGTGGTGCGTCAGGCGCTGGAGGCGTCGCTGCCGCTGCGGCGCTGGGCGCGGCCCCGGCGGGCGCAACTGCCGCCGCTGCTGCCCCACGTGTGGGGTGTGCGGGTCTTCCCGCGGTCCGGCGGCGCCGGTGAACTCGCCCTGGACCAGCGGCTGTCGGCCCTGTCCGGGCCGGCCAGGGCCGCGTATGTGCTGCGCGCTCTGGAGAGGCTGTCCGACGGCGAGGCGCGTGCGGCGCTGGAGCGGGCCGGGGCTGCGGACCCCGACCGGGCCCTGGCGGAGTCGGACGGCGTGCGCGACGTGCGGGGCGGCGCGGAACTGCTCGGCTCCTCAGAGTTCGACGCCTGCTCGCTCCAGGTGCGGCCCACCGATCTGCTGCGCCGTCGGCGGCACGGCAGGGCCGCCGTCGTCGCGGCCGCGGCGCTCGCCGTGTGCGGGACGCTGCTCCTGCTGCCGGGCGACGGGGAGGGCGACGCGAGGAGCGGGCCGTATCCCCGTGACGCCGCTGCCCGGGCGGCGCTCGATCCGGACCGGCTGGTGCGGGTCCCGGCGACGGCGTGGCGGGAGTCGGTCCGCAGGGACTTCTCGGTGTGGCCGGCCCGGGGGGCGCTCACCGAGGACCGGCCCCTGCTGCGGCGGGCGCTGGCCGCCTGGGAGAGCCCGGGCGACGGGGTCCGGGTCAGCGCGACGCCCGGGACGCCGGCGGGTCCCCCGGCGGGGCCGCCGCAGCTGCTGTTCGCGGGTGACGTGGGCCGGGCGCGGGTGGTCGTGCTGCACGACGGGCTGCGCGTCGTCCGTTACGCGGAGCCGGCCGGGACGAGGGGCACGCCGGACGGCGTGGCCCTCGACTTCGCGCGCACGGACGGCGCGGACGCCGCCGTGTCCGGCGCGCTCGTGGCACGGCGCTCGCAGGCGTACGTCCGCTATCTGACGGCCCCCTGGGTGCGGGACGTCTCCGTACGGGACCTGCTGGACCCGGCCGGTGCACCGCGTCCGCTCCGACGGGACGCGAGCGGCCTGACCGACCGGCTGCCGAGCCCCGCACAAGGGCAGGGGTGCCGGTCGTGGCAGGCCCTGGAGCTGGCCGACGGCAGCACGACCACGCTGGTGACGGACCTCGGCGAGCTGACACCCGCGCACCTGACCTACGGCCCGCCCGGCGCCCCCGCCGAGATCACGGGCACCGCGGCACGCGCGTCCTGGGCGCGTACGGCCTGTCTGCTGCCGGGAGTGCGGGCGCACGGCGTGCGCACCGTCAACTCGTGGCGGTACGCGGCGCAGCGGCTGCCGGAGGCGAACGGTACGGCCTTCTGGGTCTGCACCCGCGCGGAGACCTGGCAGGGTTCGGGTAGCAGGGTCCTGGCCCAGTTCCACCCGCCCGCCGCACGTCCGGGCACTCCGGGCACGGTGGTGGCGCGGGCGGAGGACTCCCCGTCGTGCGGGGTGCGCGAGCCCAGGGTGCTGGCGGGAGTGCTGTGGAAGTCGCGGGCGGGCCAGTGGTACGTGCTGGCGGGCGGCAGCCGGCAGCTCACCTCGGTCACCGTCCTCGGCGACGGCGTGGAGGGCGGGGCGGCGGGCAGCACGGTGGCGGTCCGCGCCCGGGACGGCGCCCGGCCCCGACTGAACGGCCGTTTGGCCGACGGCACTTCGGTGAACTCCCTGCGCTGAGCCGGGAGCCGCGCCCCGGGGGCGGAAACGGCAGCGGCGCCGCCCTGCGCACAGGACGACGCCGCCGGACCGCTCTCGCGGTCAGTTCTGGTTGTACCGCTCGATGAAGTGGACCCGGTCGAAGGTCCAGTTGCCCGTCGGGGCGCTCCAGCTGCCGGTCGCGCCGTTCAGCTTGCCGCCGCCCGCGGCGGTCCAGGTGAACATCCTGACGCCGCCGTCCGAGTAGCCGTACATCGCGCCGAAGTCGTCGCGGCCGTCACCGTTGTAGTCACCGGTCACGACCTCGACGTTGCTGCGCCACATGTTGCCGGCCGGCGTGGACCACGCCTCGATGCGCTTCGGGAAGGTGCCCTTGGCGTCGGCGGCCCACACGTGGATCGCGTCGTGCCCGTCGGCGTAGTCGTACCAGGCGGCCAGGTCGTCGCGGCCGTCGCCGTCGAAGTCACCGGCGTGGACGGTGGTGCGGTCGCGGCTGCCCCAGGTGGTGCTGGAGTACGAGCTGACCGGCGAGTTGAAGCCGCCGTTGGCGTCGGTGGTGAACGTCCACAGCTTCATGTCGCCGTTGTCGTAGCCGTAGAAGGCGGCGAGGTCGTCGCGGCCGTCGCCGTTGAAGTCACCGACGGCGGGCTGGACGTTCTTGTACCACCAGTTGCCGGCCGGGGAGTCCCACGAGGCGACGGGGGCGTTGAAGCCGCCGTCGGCCTTGGACGTGAAGGTGAACAGTGTGTCGTGGCCGTCGGCGTAGTCGTACCAGGCGGCCACGTCGTCGCGGCCGTCGCCGTCGAAGTCGCCGCTGTAGATGTCGAAGTTCCCGAAGTTCCAGTTGCCCGGAGAGACCTTCCACGACGCGAAGGGCTCGGCGAAGCTGCCGTCGCCCTTGCCGAGCCAGGTGAACAGCGTCACGCGTCCGTCGGCGTAGCCGTAGGCGGCTGCCACGTCCGAGATGCCGTCGCCGTTGTAGTCGCCGGTGGTGCGCTTCATGTTCTCGGCCCACCACCCGCCGGCCGCGCGGGTCCAGGCGTGCAGGGGCGCCTTGAAGGCACCGCTGCCGTCGGTGCGGAAGGTGTGCATCGAGTCGTGGCCGTCGGCGTAGTCGTACCAGTCGGTCATGTCGCTGCGGCCGTCGCCGTCGTAGTCGTGGCGGATCGCGGTTCCGCTGCTCCACCGGGACTCGCCCCGGGCGGTGCGGACCACGAAGTTGCCGCGGTCCTGGAGCTCCGCGTAACCGCCCGCGGCGCTGGTCCTGGACTCCCACAGCACGGTGGTGCCGTCCGCGGCGAGGACGACGAGGTTGCCCGTCGCGTCCAGGCGGGCGGTGGCGCCCGGGTTGCCGTCGGTACCGGTGGACCACAGGGTCTTGCCCGCGTTGGAGGTGACGACCAGGTTGCCGTCGGCCAGCATCGAGACCTTGGCCGAGTTGGAGGTCAGGGTGTCACCGGCGGTCATGGACTTGCCGGCGGGCAGCCGCGATCCGATGGCGATGTTGTCGACCCGTGCGGAGACGGCGCCGGTGCGGGTCTCGTCCGTGCCGAGGCATCCGCCCTGCCAGGAGCGGCTGTTGACGGCGACGAGCTCGATTTTGCCGTTGCTCTCGCGGAAGGCGGGACCGCCCGTGTCACCGAGGCAGATCGCGTCCGACGCGGTCACACCGCTGAGGGAGACGGTCTCACCCGCCACCGCACCGACCGTGAACGCGGCCGTGTGCAGCCTGCCCGGCACCCACTGATCGGCGGTACGGCCGTAGCCCACCACCTTCAGCGTCTCACCCGCGGCAACCGGCGTCTGCGCGAACGCCACAGGGGCGACACCGGTCGCCGGCTTCGCCAGACGCGCCATGACGACATCACGCCCCGCCCGCGGCACCAACTCCACCACATCACTGACATGACCACCCCCGGCCGTCACATCCGTACGACCGATCGTCGCCACCGTCCGCTCCGACGGCTTACCCGCCACGACGGCACCCGGCTGCTGCGGGTCCGCGGCGAAACAACTCGCGGCGGTCACGATCCACTGAGGCGCGACCAACGCGCCCGAACAGGATCGCTTCCCGCCGCCCACGTCCACCTTCGCGGCGAACGCGTACTGCCCGTCCGCCGCCGCACCACCCACCACCGCCTGAGCAGGCGTGGCGAGCAGCGCACCCGCGGCCAGCGCCGCGGTGATCACCAGAATGGGGGTGGAACTTCTACGTATGTGTCTTCTTGGCACAGAGATTCCTTGGCTGCGTGGGAGTGGGGGGCCCTGGCGCCGGATCAGCCGGTGACGCGGAGCTCGACGAGCACCGTCGGAGCTCCGCCGACTCCCTCGCCCACGCCCTTGAAGTCTTCCTTCGGGACGTCCACGGTCTGGGTCTTGCCCTCCGCGGTGAGGTCGGCGCTCACCGGACGGTCCGAGGTCTGGATCGCGAACACGTCAGCGACCTCGAGCGTCAGGTAGCCGCTCGCGCCCGTGGCGCGGAAGCAGTACATGCCGTCGGCGGTCTGCCGCGTCCACACCTGGATCTGGTTGGCGGCCGGGTCGCAGTCGGCGAGCAGGAGGCGGCCGTCGCCCTTGAGCAGCTTGATGCCCTTTTCCGAGAGGATCTTGTCCGCGTCGGGGTAGTTGAATTCCTCGACGGCGATCGGCGGAAGGTCCGCCTCGGCCGCGATCTGGCCGGTGGTGCCCTCGGCGGCGACGGCGGAGGTCACAGCGAAAGCGGAAACTCCTGCGACGGTCAGTGCAGTTCCGGCGGTGGCTGCGACGAGCCACTTGCGGGCGGTCGATATCACGGTAATGACTCCTTGGTGGGAGAACGCAGTCAGCACGTTCGCCTGACCCAACGTCACCTGATATGACGTCAATCAGCGGGACCGGCCCAGTAGTTCGGCCCCCACGAGGAACACATGGTGATACACGCCACACCCCCCGCGAGCCGTGCTTCAAGATCGCGACAGACTAACACCCGGCACCGACAGTATTCCGGACACACCTCGAAGGCACAGAGCCACGGCAACTGCACGCAAACAGTTGCATCGATATCCAGCCAAACTCTGGGGACAATCCGAAGGTACTCCGAAATGCTTTCATTGCGCTCGCCGCGCCGAAATCCGGCAAGTGACGCGTAACCATGTCAGCGGAGACTGAGGGGCCGGTCCCTCGAGACGAGGAGCCGGCGCAAGGCCGCCGCCGAAGTGGCCCTCCGGGGCATCGACGACGGCGCGGCGAAGGCCGCGCAGGCCGACGGCGCCGCCCGCGCGGCCAACACCTCGGCCCGTGTCGCAGCAAACGCCGCAGCCCGGGCCGGCCGGCTGAGGGACGGGCACTGACCCGCCCGGCAGGCCGGGGCAGCCGCACGGCGGCCCCGGCCTTCATGTCTCCGTACGGAGCACGGTGGGTAAGGTGTCGGCATGACGACCCGGGTACGGCGCAGGATGGGCGTCGAGGAGCGCAGACAGCAGCTGATCGGTGTGGCGCTGGAGCTGTTCGGCCATCGCTCCCCCGACGAGGTCTCGATCGACGAGATCGCGGCCGCCGCGGGCATCTCGCGCCCGCTGGTCTACCACTACTTCCCCGGCAAACAGAGCCTGTACGAGGCCGCGTTGCGGCGGGCCGCCGACGAGCTGGCCGCCCGCTTCCTCGAACCGCGGGAGGGCCCGCTCGGTGCGCGTCTGCTGCGGGTGATGGGGCGGTTCTTCGACTTCGTCGACCAACACGGCCCCGGCTTCTCCGCGTTGATGCGGGGCGGTCCCGCGGTCGGCTCCTCCACGACCACCGCGATGATCGACGAGGTGCGGCAGGCCGCGTACGACCAGATCCTGGCCCACCTGGACATCGACGACCCGTCGCCGCGCCTCGCACTGGTCGTGCGCTCCTGGGTGTCGCTCGCCGAGTCGACGGCGCTGCTCTGGCTCGACGGGCGCCGCATCCCGCGCGCCGAGCTGGAGTTGCAGCTGGTGCACGACTTCGCGGCGCTGGCCGCGGTGAGCGCCGCCCACGACGAGGAGATGGCCGCCCTGCTCGTCCGCATCCTCGCGGACGAGCCGATGGACGGGCCGTTCGGCGATCTCGTGGGCCGGCTGACGCACTTGGTGCCGGCGGTCGCGAAGGTGCCCGCTCAGCGCCTCCGGTAGAACGCTTCCAGGTCCCGCGCCTCGGCCGACAGGACCGGCATCGGGCCTCCGACGGACTCCGGTCGACCGGCGAGCAGGCCGAGCACCGCCTCCGACAGCTCGGCCTTGAGCTCGGGGGACCGGCCCGGAAGCAGCGCGATCGCGACGTGCACGACGGCGTCCTCCGCACCGCCCGCGCCGACCACCCTGTCCTCGATCCGGCGGAACCGCGTCTTGCAGGCGTCCAGTCGTGTTTCGACCGTCCGGACGACCAGGGCATGGACGCGCCCCCCGGCTCCGGCCGGGCGGGAACTGGCCCGGCTGGACTGCCTGAGCCGCAATCCCCGGCTGCGTGCCTACTACGAGGCCGCCGGATACCGGGTGGTGGGCGAGGAGCCCGCCAAGGCGGCCGCGGACGGCAGCAGTTACGGCGTACTGCTGCTGGAGAAGCGCCTCCGGCGGGACGGCGCCGGCCCAACTCCCGCCGCTGCCAGGGCCGGTGGGCAGTCGGTGACGTGACGGGTACAGTCCGGTACGTGACCGCACCCGCACGCCTGGCCGACATCGCGACGCAGGCGGGGGTGAGTGAAGCGACGGTGAGCCGGGTCCTCAACGGTAAGCCGGGCGTCGCCGCGACCACCCGCCAGACGGTGCTGGCCGCCCTCGACGTCCTCGGTTACGAACGGCCCGTCCGGTTGCGCCGCCGCAGCGCGGGCCTGGTGGGACTGATCACGCCCGGGCTCGACAACCCGATCTTCCCGGCCCTCGCGCAGGTGGTCGGCCAGGCCCTGACCCGGCAGGGCTACACCCCGGTGCTGGCCACCCAGACGCCGGGCGGGTCCACGGAGGACGAGCTGACGGAGATGCTGGTGGACCGCGGTGTCGGCGGGATCATCTTCGCCTCCGGGCTGCACGCCGACACCACCGCCGACATGGAACGCTACGAACGGCTCCGCGCCAAGGGCGTGCCCTTCGTCCTGGTCGACGGATACGCGCCCGGCGTGCGCGCGCCGTTCATCTCGGCGGACGACCGCGGCGCGATGCGGCTCGCGGTCACCCACCTCGTCTCGCTCGGGCACACCCGGATCGGCCTCGCGCTCGGTCCGCGGCGGTTCGTGCCCGTGGTGCGCAAGATCGAGGGTTTCCGCCTCGCCGTGCAGGAGCAGCTCGGCATCGCACCGGAGGCGTCCGACGAGCTGGTCCGGCACTCGCTCTACACCCTGGAAGGCGGCCAGGCCGCAGCCTCGGCACTGCTCGACCGCGGCTGCACGGCCGTCGTCTGCGCCAGCGACATGATGGCGCTGGGGGCGATACGGGCCGCCCGCCGGCGGGGCCTCGAGGTACCGGACGACATCTCCGTCGTGGGATTCGACGACTCGCCCCTGATCGCGTTCACCGACCCCCCGCTGACCACGGTCCGCAAACCGGTACAGGCGATGGGGCAGGCGTCGGTACGCGCGCTGCTGGAGGAGACGGGCGACAGCCACTCGGCGGTCGCGCCGGAGCGGCCCAGAGCTCCCGTGCACGGCGAGTTCGTCTTCATGCCGGAGCTGGTGGTCCGCGGTTCAACGGCTTCCGGACCGGGCCGGGACGCCGACGTCGGGCCCACGACCTGAGCCCCGGCCTGGGCCCTGGCCTGCGCTCAGGCCGGAGCCCGCTCCGGCCTGAGCCCCGGCCTGCGCCCTGAGACGCCTCTCCTCCGTGAGGGGGAGAGTGTGCGGGACGAACCCGACGGAGGGATGATCGGAGGAAGCCGTTCATCTGGCAAACTCCTCTCTCATGGGTGAAGCGACCGTGAAGACTCTTGAAGGGCGGACGGCGACCCCGTCATCCATGGTGGAGGACGAGGTCGATGCTTCACCTGCCCGTCCGCGGCTTCGGCCGCGACTGCCACGGACACCGGCCCGCCCCAGCATCTGGTTCGAAATCATGCTGATCGCGGTGAGTTACTGGACGTACTCACTGATCCGCAACGCCGTGCCCGAGCAGCAGAGCCAGGCGCTGCGCAACGCCGACTGGATCTGGCAGGCCGAGCAGACCCTCGGCATAGCGGTGGAGCAATCCATCAACCACGCCGTGAACTCGGTGACATGGCTCGTCGTGTCGATGAATTACTACTACGCCACCCTGCACTTCGTCGTCACCATCGGTGTGCTGGTCTGGCTCTACCGTGTGCATCCGGGCCGTTACGCGGCCGCCCGGCTTGTCCTTTTCGCCACGACCGGTGTGGCTCTGGTCGGTTACTACCTGTACCCGCTCGCACCGCCCCGGTTGATGAACGGCCAGAACTTCATCGACACCGTCCTGGTCCACGACACCTGGGGCTCGATGGCCTCCGGCGACCTCAAGAACATGTCCAACCAGTACGCGGCGATGCCGTCCATGCACATCGGCTGGTCGGTGTGGTGCGGGCTGATCATCTTCGCGCTGGCGGCGGCGCCGTGGGCGAAGATCCTCGGCCTGTTGTACCCGACCCTGACGCTGGTCGTGATCGTCGCCACGGCCAACCACTTCTGGCTGGACGCGGTGGGCGGCGTGGTCTGCCTGGCGTTCGGCTTCGGCGTCTCGTACGCCTGGTACCGGGCGCTGCCGCATCAGCTGCCGCAGCTCGTGGTCGCGTCTCCCCGGGACCCGGGCGGCGGCCTGCGCCGCTTCCTCCCCACCGCCCGCGGCTGACGCCGCACGTCGCCTGCGGCGGGCTTGTCCCCTACCTTCCCCCCTACGCCTGGCGGCGTGGAGGACCCCCCTTCCCGAACCGGGCTTCGCCCGGACCCGTACCGCGCTTCGCGCGGCGTCCGCAAATTCCCCCTACGGCCTGGCGGCCGTGGGAGATGCCCCCAGGCCGGGCTGATTTCGCGCAGCGAAATTCAGCCCCGCCGGCGTTTGAGGCGCAGGGGTCCGGGGGCAGAGCCCCCGGTTCGGGAAGTGGGGGTCCCCCCACGCCGCCAGGCGTGGGGGGAGGGTAGGGGAAACGGCCCGCCGCAGGCGCCACCGCACCCGCGCCGCGCCGCCGCCCGAGGACTGCGTGCCGCCGCCCGCCCCAGGGCTACGCGTCGTAGAAGACCGCCTCCATCACCCCTCGCGCCCTCCGCGTCACCCTCCGGTAGTCGTCCAGCATGTCCCCCACGCGCCCCGGCCCGTACCCCAGGTAGCGCCCCACGGCCGCCAGTTCCCGCGCGTCCGCGGGGAACGTGTCGCCCGCCCGGCCGCGGACCAGCATCACGGCGTTGCGGACGCGAGTCGCCAGGACCCATGCCTCGTCGAGGGTGCGGGCGTCGCCCTCGGTGAGGAGGTCCGCCGCGCGCGCCGCCGCCAGCGCCTCACGGGTGCGGGTGGTGCGCAGCCCCGGCTCGGCCGCGCCGTGGCGCATCTGGAGCAGTTGCACGGTCCACTCGACGTCGCTCAGGCCGCCCCGGCCGAGCTTGGTGTGCAGGGTCGGGTCGGCGCCACGCGGCATCCGTTCGGTCTCCATGCGCGCCTTGAGCCGGCGGATGTCGCGCACGGCGTCGTGGCCGAGCCCCTGCCTCGGGTAGCGCAGCGGGTCGACCAGTTCGACGAAGGCCGCGCCGAGCACGGCGTCGCCCGCCATCGGCCTGGCCCGCAGCAGTGCCTGGCTCTCCCAGGTCAGGGACCACCGGCGGTAGTACGCCTCGTACGAGGCGAGTGTGCGCACCAGCGGCCCGTTGCGGCCCTCGGGCCGCAGGTCGGCGTCGATGAGGAGCGGCGGGTCGGCGGTCGGCAGCTGGAGCAGCCTGCGCATCTCGGCGACGACGCTGTTCGCGGCCCGTGCCGCTTCCTGTTCGTCGACGCCCTCGCGCGGCTCGTGGACGAAGAGGACGTCCGCGTCGGATCCGTAGCCGAGCTCGTACCCGCCGAAGCGGCCGACGCCGATGACGGCGAAGCGGGTGGGCAGGGTGTCGCCCCACTGTTCGCGTACGGCGGCGCGCACCGCGCCCGCGATGGTGGCGGCCGTCAGTTCGGTGATGGCGTCGCCGACGCGGTCCACCAGGGCACCGGGGTCCCCCTCTGCCGGGTTGTCCTCGGTGCCGTACGAGCCGATGAGGTCGGCGGCGGCGGTACGGAAGAGCTCCCGGCGCCGCACCCCGCGGGCCGCGGCGACCGCCGCCTCCGCGGTGTCGGCACGGCCGACGGCGGCGAGGACCTCCTGTTCGAGGTGGTCGCGGCCGCGCGGCCGCAGTCCGCCGGGATCGCCGAGGATGGCGACGGCCTCGGGCGCGCGCAGCAGCAGGTCGGGCGCGAGCCGCCCGGCGGACAGCACACGGGCCAGGTTCTCCGCGGCGGCGCCCTCGTCGCGCAGCAGCCGCAGGTACCAGGGCGTCTTGCCGAGCGCGTCGGAGACCTTGCGGAAGCCGAGGAGGCCCGCGTCGGGGTCGGCCGAGTCGGCGAACCAGCCGAGCAGGACGGGCAGCAGGGTGCGCTGGATGGCGGCCTTGCGGCTGACCCCGGAGGCCAGCGCCTCCAGGTGGCGCAGCGCGCCGGCCGGATCGGCGTATCCGAGGGCCTCGAGGCGCTGGCCGGCGGCCTTGGGGCTGAGCCGGGTCTCGCCGGTGGCGAGCTGGGCCACGGCGTCGAGCAGCGGCCGGTAGAAGATCTTCTCGTGCAGGCGGCGGACCACGGAGGCGTGCCGTTTCCACTCGCGGCCCAGGGTGGCGACGGGGTCGGTGCGCAGTCCGAGGGAGCGCGCCAGCCGGCGCAGGTCGGCCTCGTCCTCGGGCACGAGGTGGGTGCGGCGCAGCTTGTAGAGCTGGATGCGGTGCTCCATGGCCCGCAGGAAGCGGTACGCCTCGTCCAGTTGCGCCGCGTCGGCCCGGCCGACGTAACCGCCGGCGGCGAGGGCCTGGAGCGCTTCCAGGGTGCTGCCGCTGTGCAGGGTGGCGTCGCTGCGGCCGTGGACGAGTTGCAGCAGCTGTACGGCGAACTCGACATCACGCAGTCCGCCGGGGCCGAGTTTGAGTTCGCGCTCTATCTCTGCGGCCGGAATGTTGTCGACGACGCGGCGGCGCATCTTCTGCACGTCGGCGACGAAGTTCTCGCGTTCCGCCGCCTGCCAGACCAGCGGCGCGACCGCCTCCGCGTACGCCTGGCCCAGGGCCGCGTCGCCGGCGACGGGCCGGGCCTTGAGGAGCGCCTGGAACTCCCAGGTCTTGGCCCAGCGCTGGTAGTAGGCGAGGTGGCTGGAGAGGGTGCGCACCAGCGGCCCGTTGCGTCCCTCGGGCCGCAGATTGGCGTCGACGGGCCAGATGGTGCCTTCGACCGTGGTCTCCGAGCAGATGCGCATCAGATGGGAGGCGAGCCGGCTCGCGGCCTGGAGTGCCTTGGCCTCCTCTGTGCCGTTCGTCGGCTCGGCGACGAAGATGACGTCGACGTCGGACACGTAGTTCAGCTCGTTGCCGCCGCATTTGCCCATGGCGACGACGGCGAGCCGGCAGGCTGCGGCGTCCTCGGGGGCGGCGGCGCCGGCGATGGCGAGGGCCGCCCGCAGGGTGGCGGTGGCGAGGTCGGCCAGTTCCGCGGCGGCCTGGGCCACGTCGGTGGTGCCGCACACGTCGCGTGCGGCGATGGCCAGCAGGCAGCGGCGGTAGGAGACGCGCAGGGACACGGCGTCGGTGGCGTCGGCGAGTCCGCGTTCGAAGTCGGCGATGCCCGGGTGCAGGTCGGCCGACTCGTAGGTGGCCAGTGCGTGCCAGTCGCGGGGGTGGCGGACGAGGTGGTCACCGAGGGCCTCGGACGCGCCGAGGACGCCGAGCAGCCGGTCGCGCAGCGGCTTCGCGGTGATCAGGTTGTCCAGGAACCGGCGCCTGTCGCCGGTCTCCTGGGCTTCGACGAGGCGGACCAGGGAGCGCAGGGCGAGGTCGGGGTCGGCGGCGGCGCCGAGGGCGTCGAGGAGGACCGGGTCGTCGCGCACGGGCGCCATGTCGGGCAGGTCGAGGAGCCGTGACGCGGCGGAGGGGTCGGTGAAGCCGTGCTTCAACAACCGGGTGAACGTACTGCTTCTGCGCCCCGGAACCGTCATCCCGGCCTCCCGTCGTCCTGCCGTGCCCGCCGTCCCGCCGCGTCCCGCCGCGTCCCGCCGCGTGCGCCCGAGCGTAGCCGCAGGCCACGGCGTGCTGCCCGGCGGACCACGCGGCGCCGCGCCGGGGTCCGCCGGACGGTCCGCGCGCAGGGACCGATGAGTACGCGGACGGGGCGCGGTCCACACATATGTCGACCGTGTGAGACGCGGAATCCGTGTCGGACGCAGAACGAGAGGACCACCGCCATGTCCCCGACCGCGCACCCCCTGTCCGAGCTCGATCCCCGCTTCAGCGACCCGGAGGCATCCGCGGCCCACTGGGCGGACGCAGTCGCTCAGCTCCGCGACGCCGAGGTGTTCTGGCTGACGACCGTACGGCCGGACGGCCGCCCGCACGTCACGCCGCTGATCGCCGTCTGGCACGACGACGCCCTGCACTTCTGCACCGGCCCCGATGAACGCAAGGCGAAGAACCTCCGGGAGAACCGGGAGGTCGTCCTCACCACCGGCGTCCCGTCGCTGGACGAAGGCACGGACGTGATCGTCGAGGGCGAGGCGCTCCGGGTGACGGACGAAGCGGCATTGCGCGCGCTGGCGGCGCTCTATGTGGAAAAGTACGGATCGGACTGGGCGTTCGAGGTCAGGAACGGTGCGTTCGCGCACGAGGCAGGTGAAGCGCTGGTGTTCCGGGTCGCGCCGCGAACGGCCTTCGGTTTCGCGAAGGGTGCCTTGTTCGGACAGACCCGCTGGCGATTCACCACTGACGTGGCCCGATGAAAGGACTCCACCCGTGGAAATGACCCTGGAAGTCGTCCCCGTCCCCGTCTCGGACATGGACCGCTCGAAGACCTTCTATGCAGAAGCCTGCGGCTTCAAGGTCGACCTCGACTCCGAGGTCGCCCCCGGCATGCGGATCATCCAGCTGACCCCGCCCGGGTCGCGCTGCTCCATCGCCCTGCTGAGCGGCATGCCGCCGCATCCCGACCAGCCCACGATGTCCCCCGGCACGCTCCACGGCCTCCAGCTCTGCGTCACGGACATCGCGAAGGCCCACTCCGAGCTGATGTCACGCGGAGTGCCGGTGACATCGATCCAGCACGTGGGCGCGACGGGCTGGGAGGAGGGCACGGGCGAGGAGTGGAACTCGTTCATGTTCTTCAAGGACCCGGACGGCAACAGCTGGTGCGTCCAGGAGGCCCCGTCACCGCTGTCGCAGCGCTGACGGCACCCACGGCGGCGGGCGGGCACGGAACATGCGTGCCCGCCCCGCCGCGTACCGGGCGGGGGTCGTCGTCCGTCGCTCGGGCCGTGCGGTCCCCCGCATGAGCGCTCTTCGCCCACGCCCGCTTCAGGCAGCGACCGGCACGGAAGCCTCAAGGCCCGCCGCGCACTCGGGGCAGCACCCGGGCGCGGCCGCGCGGAATCCCCTGTCGCACGCGTCACAGTTCTGCATCGGGTCGGGCCGTACCGCGACCGGGGCGGCGGGAAGCGGTGGGGGAAGCATGGCGTGGAGGCGGTACCCGAGCAGCGCGGCGGGTCCGTGGATCGGACCGGGCGGCAGCGCGGAGGTGAGGGTGCGCTGGACGGCGGCCGGGTCGACGCCGCGCTCCAGCCACCTGGCCACGCCCGGTGCGAGGCGCCGGATGTCACGCTCGGAGAGCAGCAACCGGCTGTCCTGGCGGCGCAGCCCGGCCAGGAGGTCGTGCACGACCGGGTCCGGCGCGGCGGGCGGCTCCTGTGGAGCTTCCGGCTCCGCCGCGGTCCTCGGTGGGGGCGGGGCGGACGCGGGCGCGGGGGTCGGCGCCTCGGTCTCCCGCTGTGCCCGCATCGCGGGCGGGTTGTTGTACGACACCGTGACGGTCACCATCTTGCCGGACGGCAGCCGCAGCCGGACGCGGGCGATGTAGCCCGTCGCCTCCAGCTCGCGGAACGCGTCAGCGACGCGCTTCTCGCTCTCCGGGAAGCGCTTGGCGAGCTCCCGGATCGAGATGATCGAACCGGCTTTCAGCGACTGCACATGCGTGGCCAGACCGATGGCCGTCAAGGACAGCCCTTCGTGCTGTGCGAGGTGGTTTCCGACCACGGTGAAGCGCTCCGGGTGCCGGATGTTGACGTGCTGCACACCGGAGGTGGGAACGAGGGACAGCGCGCGCGGCAGCGCGTTAAGCTGCGGATCAGCCATCGGGAAGCCTCTGATCTTCCTTGGGTGGCGAGGCCCTCGATCGGGATGCCCGTCCCGGCCGGGGGCCGTTTGCCGTATGGGAGTTGTCGAGCCCGAGCGTGCACCGCGCCTCGGCATATGCGCCAGCGGAACGGGTCCGTTTCACTCGCGTGAGTGACCCAGGGGTGGGGGTGGGTTGGCAGGGTTCTTTCCCTCGTTTCTTACTCTTTGACCTCGCGGCCCGCCGAGTCGCGGAACACCGAGTCGCGGCACCCCTGTTCCGGTGCAACGGGCGAAAACGGGTCGATCTCCGCCCATACCGACTTGCGGGGCACCGGCCCGATATCCACGCCCCACCGATCGGCGAGCGCCTCCACGACCAACAGGCCCCGCCCAGAAACGGCGTCGTCGCACTGCCGCCCACGCACGGGCAGCCGGTCGCCACGCGAGTCGGCCACCTCGATCCGTACGACCCCCGCCGCGTCGAGCCGCAGCGTCAGCCGGAAGTCCCGGCCGGGCACGCGCCCGTGGGTCGCCGCGTTGGCAGCGAGTTCGGCGACGATCTGCTCGGCGGCCTCGTACGGCCGCCCCCAGTCCACGAGATGGGCGACGGTGAGCCTCCGCGCGAGCCGTGCTCCACGGCGCGTGGCGGAGAGCAGGACGGTGAAGTGGCGGACGGGGGTGCCGGTTCGGGTGATTTCCTTGTTCACGTCACTCAGCGTGTCCGCCCGTGCATACCCTGAACAGGGCTGCCGCCGGGACGCGGCGCCTCTGTCCGGCTGCGGGCGGCTGTTGTCCGGGCTCGTACGCGTGTTGATGCGGAGGTCACCATGGAGCACCCGACCGACGGCTACGACGACGAGACGAGCGCCGTACTCAAAGCGGTCGGCCGTCAGATCAAGGCATGGCGCGAGCGAGCAGGGCTGCGGCAGAGCGAACTCGGAGCTGCGATCGGGTACGGGGAGGAACAGGTTTCGTCCGTGGAACGAGGCCGACGCGTACCGAAGCCGGAGTTTCTCGACCAGGCGGACGAGGTGCTGAACGCGGGCGGCATGATCTCGGCGATGAAGTCGGATGTCGCGGAGGCCCGTTACCCCAAGAAGGTCCGCGACCTGGCGAGACTCGAGAGCGAGTCCGTCGAGCTGGCAGCCTACGAAAACCACAACGTGCACGGCCTCCTGCAGACGGAGGCATACGCCCGTGCGCTCTTTCACATGAGGCGTCCCGTCCTGTCCGAGGAAGTCATCGAGCAGGGCATCGCGGCACGCATGGCACGGCAGGCTCTCTTCGACGCCCAATCGGCACCGATCTTCAGCTTCGTGCAGGAAGAGGTCACTCTGCGCAGGCCGCTCGGTGGGCGGAAAGTCTGGCGCGCCCAGCTCGAACGGCTGCTGGCAGTCGGTCGGTTGCGGCACGTCGAGATTCAGATCATGCCGACCGAGCGGGAGGACCACGCAGGAATGGCCGGGCCTCTCCAACTGCTGAGGCTGAGAAGTGGAACGACCGTCGGGCATGTGGATGTGCAGCGCTTCTCCCGCTTGGTCTCACATCCGACGGAGGTGCAGCCGCTGGAAATCCAGTATGGAATCATCCGGGCACAGGCGCTCACCCCTCAGGAGTCGCTGACGTTCATCGAGAAGGCGCTGGGAGAGACATGACCGACAAGCCCATACGCGGGTTGCAGTGGTCGAAGAGCAGCTACAGCAGCAGCGAGCCCGATTCCAGCTGCGTCGAGGTCGCCACCACCCCCGCCACCGTCCACATCCGCGACTCCAAGGACGCGGCCGTCCCCGGCCTGACGCTCGACCCCACGGCGTGGGCCGCCTTCGTCGCCTACGCCGCGGAGCGCTGACCGGGCGGCGTCGCCGATGCTCCCGTTGCCTGTCAGAGGCGCCTGCTATGCATGACCGTATGACGACGACACGACGCGAAGAGGCCGCCTTCTTACGTGACACCCGCACCTCGTACGACGCGATCGCCGACGACTACGCGGAGATGTTCAGGGCCGAGCCGGAGGGCAAGCCCCTCACCCTGGCCATGCTCACCGCCTTCGCGCAGACCGTGGCGCAGGACGGTGGCGGACCCGTCGTGGAGTTCGGGTCGGGTCCCGGCCGGGTGACGGCGTATCTCCACGGACTCGGGACGGACGTCAGAGGCGTCGACCTGTCGCCCGCGATGGTGGCGCTGGCCCGGCGGACGTATCCGGAGCTGCGGTTCGACGAAGGGTCGATGACGGAGCTGGGCGGCTTCGCCGACGGGTCGCTGCGCGGGGTCGTCGCCTGGTACTCGTTGATCCACCTGCCGCCCGCCGAGGTTCCCGGGGTGCTCGCGGAGTTCCACCGCGTCCTGGCGCCCGGCGGGCACCTGGCGCTGGCCTTCCAGGTCGGTGAGGACATATCGCGCCATACCGAAGCGTTCGGACACGCCCTGTCGCTCGACTTCCACCGTATGCGGCCGGACCGCGTCGCCGAGCAGTTGCGGGAGGCCGGCTTCGAGCCGACGGCGACCATGGTGCGGGAGGCGGCCCCGGACGAGAAGACGCCGCAGGCGCACGTGCTGGCCCGCAAGCCTGAGCAGACATAGGCGCACGGCGGCCCGGGCCGGGGGCGGTGCCCACCGGTCCGGGCCGGGCCGTTCACATGGGTGGGGTCACTGGCGCGGCGGCTCGTCGCGGCGTTCCGTCCCGCCGGTGCCGCCACCGGTGTCGCCGCCTCCGGACTGGCCCCTCATCTTCTCCTGGCCGGTGTCCACGTGGCGGCTGTACTTGCCCTGGGTCTTGTCGTCCACGTAGTCGCCGCCCTTCTCGCTGCCCTGGTTCGTCTGCTCGGGGTGGCCTTTGAGCATGTTCTTGAGCTTGTCCATCATGGACATGGGGATTTCCTCCTCGACGCAGTTCCCCCGTCACTCCAGGGTCACCGCCCCGGGCGCGTTTCGCATCCGCAGCCCTTGGAAGCACGCAGGTCCTGAGCCGATGGAGCCAGGTTCGGGACCGGGACCTACTGGCGGCTCAGGGACCGGGTGACCCCCGCCGCGATCGTGGTCGCCAGGACCCAGCCGCCGATGATCAGCAGGTACGCCAGCCATTGGTACGCCCCCTGGGGCGCGTAAGCGGTCTCCTGGCCGAATCCGACGATCGGCAGCAGCAGGTCGAGGGTGTAGAAGGCGGGGTTGAAATCGGGGGCCTCGCCGGGCTTCAGCGCGGGCGGATGGTTCAGGGCGAAGGCGACGGTCCCGGTGAGCAGCAGCGCCGCCAGCCATCCGGCGGCGCGCATCGGACGGAAGCCGTACCCCACGGTCACGTCCTGGAGAGCGCCCCAGACTCTGGCGTGCCAAGGAAGCGTGCGGCGATGGCGGCGGATCTTCGCGAACTGGACGGTGCGGGCGGCGGCCTCGTCGCCCGCCGAGCGGTAGGCCGTGGCGAGCTGCTCGTAAGTGAACGGCAGATAGCCGGCCTGTTCGCGTTCCAGCAGTGGCAGCCGCTGCTCGGCCGGCAGGTGGGGGGCGAGCCTGCCGTAGCCGAGTCCGTCGATCATGACCTGGTCGGGCCAGACCTCCGGCGATATGTGCAGCAGCTCCAGCTGGGAGCGGCGCAGATTGACGGCACCCTCGATCGGTGCCGCTTCGCGCAGCCACAGTTCGCCGACGACGCAGCTGCTGGCACGCAGTGCCAGGCCGCCGGGGTTCGACAGCCTGGCATACGCCAGATTCAGCTGACCCGGGACGGTGGCTCCCGTCAGGTCGATCCGGCCCACGGCCCGCAGACGCATCGCTCGCAGGTCGGCCCCGACGGACAGGCTCTCGCCGTACAGGGCGGTACCGCCCGGGCAGCGCAGGGTGGCGTCGTCGAGGTTGATCCGACCGCCGACGGTGGCCCCGTTCAGCCGGGTCTCGCCGTGCACGACGAGGCCCACCGCCCAGATGTCGGCGCCGATCGTCGCGTGGTTGAGCGACAGCAGCGTCGCGGCCGGCGCCTGGCCGCCTCCCTCGGCGGCCAGGCGCGCCCCGTCGAGGAAGACGGCGCCGCCGACCTGCGCTCCCGCCAGCCGTAGGGGACCGGTGACCCGGCAGCGGCTCATCCGCAGCGCGAGGTCCACGCGCAGGTTCCCGGCGGTGAGCCCCGGCAGCATCGAGTCGGTCAGTACGAGGGCGCGGAGCTGCGCGCCGTAGAGGTTCGGGGCCTCTTCGAAGTGACAGGCCCGCAGGCGAACGGGGCAGTTGACCGTCCCGTACCTGAGGTCCAGCCCGCCGGTGATCCGCGCGCCCGACATCTTCAGACCCGCGATCTCGCCGTCCTGGCGCGGTCCGTCCAGCAGCAGTGCGCGCAGTACCTCGGCGCGCACGGTCCGCTCGGGGCCCCGGGAAGCGCCGGGACCGGCGTCGTCGCCGGCGTCGTCGCCGGCGTCCCCGAGGAAGTCGACACCCTCGCCCCGCGGGAACGCCTCGACGACGCGTCGCTCTGCCGGTGTCAGATCGGTGATCTCCACCGGCCGGATGCTGTCGTGCGCCCGTTCGGACTGTCAACTCCCACCGGGCACACCCGCGTTGGGCGCAGCGCCTACAGAACCGGCAGGCTCTTGCGCAGCTCGAACGCGGTGACCTCGGAGCGGTACTCCTCCCACTCCTGCTTCTTGTTGCGCAGGAAGAAGTCGAAGACGTGCTCGCCCAGCGTCTCGGCCACCAGTTCGCTGCGCTCCATCAGGTCGATCGCCTCGCCCAGGTTCTGCGGGAGGGGGGTGATGCCCATCGCGCGGCGTTCGGCGTCGGAGAGGGCCCAGACGTCGTCGTCCGCGCCGGCCGGGAGTTCGTAGCCCTCCTCGATGCCCTTGAGGCCGGCGGCGAGCAGTACGGCGTACGACAGGTACGGGTTGGCGCCGGAGTCGAGGGAGCGGACCTCGATGCGGGCGGAGCCGGTCTTGCCCGGCTTGTACATCGGGACGCGGATCAGGGCGGAGCGGTTGTTGTGGCCCCAGCAGATGTACGAGGGGGCCTCTCCGCCGGCGCCGGCGCTGCGGGTGGAACCGCCCCAGATGCGCTTGTACGAGTTGACCCACTGGTTGGTGACGGCCGAGATCTCGGCGGCGTGCCGCAGCAGGCCGGCGATGAAGGAGCGGCCCACCTTGGAGAGCTGGTACTCGGCGCCGGACTCGTAGAAGGCGTTGCGGTCGCCCTCGAAGAGGGACAGGTGGGTGTGCATGCCGGAGCCCGGGTACTCAGAGAACGGCTTCGGCATGAAGGTGGCCTGGACGCCCTGCTCCAGCGCGACCTGCTTCATGACCAGGCGGAACGTCATGATGTTGTCGGCGGTCGACAGTGCGTCCGCGTACCGCAGGTCGATCTCCTGCTGGCCGGGCGCGCCCTCGTGGTGGCTGAACTCGACCGAGATGCCCATGGACTCCAGCATGGTGATCGCCTGGCGGCGGAAGTCCATGCCGACGTTCTGCGGGGTGTGGTCGAAGTAGCCGGAGCTGTCGGCGGGCGTGGGCCGGGTGCCGTCGACGGGCTTGTCCTTGAGCAGGAAGAACTCGATCTCGGGGTGGGTGTAGAAGGTGAAGCCCAGGTCCGAGGTCTTGGCCAGGATCCGCTTCAGCACGAAGCGCGGGTCCGCGAACGACGGCGAGCCGTCGGGCATCAGGATGTCGCAGAACATCCGGGCCGTGCCGGGGGCCTCGGCGCGCCAAGGCAGGATCTGGAAGGTGGCCGGATCCGGCTTGGCGATCATGTCCGATTCGTAGACCCGGGCGAAGCCCTCGATCGCGGAGCCGTCGAAGCCGATGCCTTCGTCGAATGCCTGTTCCAGTTCGGCGGGTGCCACGGCGACCGACTTGAGGAAGCCGAGCACATCGGTGAACCACAGGCGTACGAAGCGGATGTCGCGCTCCTCGAGCGTACGGAGCACGAATTCCTGCTGCTTGTCCATGTCTGCGTTCCTACCCATCCTTGCCGGTCACGGCGCGTGCCTGCTCCCCGGAGCATCCCATCCGCGGGTTTCGGGGAGATTGCGCACGCGGCTGTGCCCATTGTGGGTCAGGGGCCACCCGGAGACGACCCTGAGGCCCCCTCACTCTGCCGGACACGGCGGCGACCGGCGGGAGCGGGGGCCCTGGCGGCCTTGCCGGCCGCCCCGCTTTCCGCCGCCCGACTGCGGCAGGGGACGGGCGCGCCCACTACGATCTGCGGCCATGGGGGGTTCGCGGGCCTACCGCCTCTCGCGCCACACGCGTCCCACGGCTCTGCTGAGCGCCGTGGCGACGCTCCTCGGCGCGCTCTTCATCTGCCTCGGCCCGGGCGGTACGCACCACGACGCGACCACTCCCCCCGCGTACGAGCCGCTCGCGGCGGC
This sequence comes from Streptomyces sp. NPDC048389, assembly GCF_040706335.1. Classification (NCBI taxonomy): domain Bacteria; kingdom Bacillati; phylum Actinomycetota; class Actinomycetes; order Kitasatosporales; family Streptomycetaceae; genus Streptomyces; species Streptomyces sp. NPDC048389. The sequence goes on from NZ_JBEZKP010000013.1 coordinate 28,578, forward strand.
CGCGTACAGCTGCCCGTACGACGAGGGCGGCTGCGGGATGATGCCGGTGCCGAGCCCCGCGGTGCTCACCGCGCCGCCGCTGGACGCCCCGCCGCCGGCGGGAGCCGCACTCCCGTCCGTGGGGCCGGACCCCGACGCCGCCCCGCCGCACCGTTCCGGAGCGCAGGCACGCGCCCCGGACCTGCACGTCCTTCAGGTGATGCGGACGTGACGAGTCCGCACGGCCTTGCACGTATCGCCGAACCCCCCATTCCGCAGACTTCACGAAGGACACCGCCACCATGGCCTCCCGTAACACCACCAACGACCGCCGGGCCCGCATAGAAGAGATGCGCCGCGCCGAGCAGTCCCGCGAGCGCCGCAACCGCATCCTCACCATCGGCATCAGCGGCGTCGTCGTCGCCGGCCTCGTCGGCTTCGGAGTCTTCGTTCTCAACAAGGAGTCCGAGGAGAAGGAGCAGCGCGTCGCCGAGGCGAAGGCCCCCGTCAAGGACGAGCAGACCTGGGACCCGAAGAAGCTCGGCCGCAACCACGTGGACACGCCCGTCACGTACGAGATGGCGCCGCCGGTCGGCGGCGACCACCGGCAGGTGTGGATGAACTGCAACGGCGACGTCTACCAGGAGCCGATCCCCGACAGCAACGCCGTCCACTCGCTGGAGCACGGCGCGGTGTGGGTGACCTACACCGACAAGGCCGACAAGGCCGACGTGGACGAGCTCGCCGAGCGGGTCAAGAAGACGCCGTACTCGCTGATGAGCCCGTACAAGGACCAGAAGGGCGTGATCATGCTGAGCGCCTGGGGCAAGCAGGTCACCGTCGACTCGGCCGACGACAAGCGGGTCAGCCAGTTCTTCACCAAGTACGTGCAGGGCCCGCAGACACCCGAGCCGGGCGCGGCCTGCACGGGCGGACTGAGCGGCAAGTGACGGGCATGACGCGTACGCACTGGGCCGCCGGCACGGCGATCGCGCTCGCGCTGCTGTTCGCGGGGGCCGCCACGGTGGCCTCCGCGGGCGACGGCTCCTCCCCCGCGGGCCGCACGCCGACGGGGGCGTCCGCGGACGCCGGTTTCGCCCGGGACATGTCCGTGCACCACCAGCAGGCGGTGGAGATGTCGTTCATCGTCCGCGAGCGCACCCGGGACGAAGAGGTGCGCACGCTCGCGTACGACATCGCCAACACGCAGGCGAACCAGCGCGGGATGATGCTGGGCTGGCTGGACCTGTGGGGACTGCCGAAGGTGCAGGCGGACGCCGAGCCGATGGAGTGGATGAGCACGGGGGCGGACGGCGCTTCCGGGCACGGCGGCCACTCCGGGCACTTGGGCCCTCAGGCCGAGGACGGGGCGCTGATGGCCGGCATGGCGACCAAGGCGGACATGGAGCGGCTGGCCCGGCTCGGCGGCAGGGAGGCCGAGATCCTCTACCTCCAGCTGATGATCATCCATCACAACGGCGGCATCGCCATGGCCAAGGGCTGCGTCGAGCGGTGCGAGGTCGGCGTGGAGCGCGATCTGGCGCAGGGCATGGTGGACGCGCAGGCGTCGGAGGTCGAGCTGATGGTCGACCTGCTGCGCAAGCGCGGCGCGCAGCCGCGCACCTGACGCGCGCGAGACCGGCCGGGCCGCCGTCCGGGGTACGCGACGACTGCGGTCGCGTACCCCGGACGGCGCAACGACAATGGGGTGGCTCGGGGCCTTACGGCATCCAGGAGGCAGACCCATGACCACGGCGAAGGACATCATGCACCCGGGGGCCCGGTGGATCCCCGAACACGAGACCCTCGACCGCGCGGCCCAGCTGATGCGCGAGCTGGACGTCGGCGCCCTGCCGATCGCCGACGCCGACGAGCGCCTGTGCGGCATCCTCACCGACCGTGACATCGTCGTCGGCTGCGTGGCGATGGGCCACGACCCGTCCCGGGTCACGGCGGGCGACATGGCGAAGGGCACCCCGCGCTGGATCGACTCGGGCGCGGACGTCGACGAGGTGCTCCGGGAGATGCAGAGCCACCAGATCCGGCGGCTGCCGGTGATCGAGAACAAGCGGCTGGTCGGCATGATCAGTGAGGCGGACCTGGCGCAGCACCTGAACGAGGACCAGCTGACGGGGTGGGCGGAACGGGTGTACGCGGAGAGCGGGACGGAGCGGTTGACAAGTGCGGGATCGATGACCTGACGTGGGCGCTGCGCGTCCGGGGGCCCGTCCCCGGTGGCGCACCGCGCCCCGGGCGTGCCCTGCCGCCCGGGCGGCGCTCCGTCGACCGCGGTGTGCCCTGCCCTGGGCGGGGCACACCGATGCGAAGGCCGGGACGGGGAACGGACCGACGAGTCCGGTGAGGCAACGCGTCCTTGCCCAGGAGTTCTCGGGGTAGGAGGGCCGGAGCACCCTGTGCCGGCGGACCGGTTCACCACGTGGGCCGTCCGCTGCTCCTGCGGACGCAGGTCGACCGGTCAGTCGACGAGGTACCGGACCGCGTCGACGACATGCGGGCCGTGACCGAACGCCGCGCTGAGGCGTTCCAGGCGGCCGTACGTCTCGGGCGACATGGGCGACCAGAACTGGTTGGCGGCGGCCAGGGTCACGGTGAAGCGGTTGCTCGTCGTCGCACTGTAATTGCCGAGATGGTCGACGCTGTCGCCCAGCGACCCGGTGCCGTAGGTGCCGGTGAGCGTGAGCTGCTGCGGCTTCCCGGGCTTGCCGGAGTCCTGGACGAACTTCTGGATGCGCGCCTTGTTCTGGTCGACGAGCTGGTTGACCGCCTTCTGGGCGAGGTCGGCATTCGACCATCGGGAGTTCGGGGTGGGGCGGCCGACCGTCGGCGGTTGAGGCACGCGGGCACAGGTGAGGCCGCCAGGCCCGGGGAGGAGCCCCGCGAAGCGGGGACGGGCGGAGCTCCGCGCGGCAGAGCCGCATGCCGGTGCTGCGAGAAGGGCTGGAGAGGGAGCGGCCCAGCGCGGGCGGCCCGCCGCCGTGTGGGCCGCGTCACGCGGAAGGGCATCGCGTCAGAAAGACGATTACACTGGCCCCCGTGCCTCAACTACGCCTCGCTCTGAATCAGATCGACTCGACCGTCGGCGACCTCGCCGGCAACGCCGAGGCGATCGTGCACTGGACCCGGCACGCCGCCGAGCAGGGGGCGCATCTCGTCGCGTTCCCCGAGATGGTGTTGACCGGCTATCCCGTCGAGGATCTCGCTCTGCGGTCGTCGTTCGTCGACGCGTCCCGTGCCGCGCTGCGCGCCCTCGCCGTGCGGCTCGACGCCGAGGGATTCGGCGAACTGCCCGTGATCGTCGGGTATCTGGACCGTTCGGAGACGGGCCGGCCCAGGTACGGCCAGCCCGCCGGCGCCCCGCACAACGCCGGGGCCGTGCTGCACCGCGGCCGGGTGGTGCTGAGCTTCGCCAAGCACCACCTCCCGAACTACGGCGTCTTCGACGAGTTCCGCTACTTCATGCCGGGCGACACCATGCCGGTGGTCCGCGTCCACGGCGTCGACGTGGCGCTCGCGATCTGCGAGGACCTCTGGCAGGACGGCGGCCGGGTGCCGGCGGCCCGCAGCGCGAAGGCCGGGCTGCTGGTGTCGATCAACGCCTCGCCGTACGAGCGCGAGAAGGACGACACCCGCCTGGAGCTGGTGCGCAAGCGCGCCCAGGAGGCCGGCTGCACCACCGCCTACGTGGCGATGATCGGCGGGCAGGACGAGCTGGTCTTCGACGGCGACTCGATCGTCGTCGGCCCGGACGGCGAAGTCGTCGCCCGCGCCCCGCAGTTCTCCGAGGGCAGCGTCGTGATCGACCTGGAGCTGCCCGCCGCCGCGGCCGACGCCCCGGACGGCGTGGTCGACGACGGGCTGCGCATCGACCGCGTCGTCCTGTCGGAGGAGCCCCTGCCCGCGTACGAGGCGGAGCTCACCGGCGGTTACGCCGACCGGCTCGACGACGACGAGGAGGTGTACTCGGCGCTGGTCGTCGGCCTGCGCGCGTACGCCGCGAAGAACGGTTTCCGTTCGGTGCTCATCGGCCTGTCCGGCGGGATCGACTCCGCCCTCGTCGCCGCCGTCGCCTGCGACGCGGTCGGTGCCGAGAACGTGTACGGCGTCTCGATGCCGTCCAAGTACAGCTCCGACCACTCCAAGGGCGACGCCGCCGAGCTGGCCCGCCGGACCGGGCTCCACTTCCGTACCGTGCCGATCGAGCCGATGTTCGACGCGTACATGGACTCGCTGGGGCTCACCGGTCTCGCGGAGGAGAACCTGCAGTCGCGGCTGCGCGGCACGATGCTCATGGCGATCTCCAACCAGGAAGGCCACATCGTGCTCGCGCCGGGCAACAAGTCCGAGCTGGCCGTGGGGTATTCGACGCTCTACGGCGACTCGGTCGGCGCGTACGGGCCGATCAAGGACGTCTACAAGACGACCGTGTTCCGGCTGGCGAAGTGGCGCAACCGCGCTGCCGAGGAGCGCGGCGGGACACCGCCGATCCCGGAGGCGTCGATCACCAAGCCGCCGAGCGCCGAGCTGCGCCCCGGTCAGGTCGACACCGACTCGCTGCCGGACTACGACGTGCTGGACCGGATCCTCGAGCTGTACGTCGACCGGGACCAGGGCAGGGACGCGATCGTCGCGGCCGGTTTCGACGAGGAGCTGGTGACGAAGACGCTGCGGCTGGTGGACACGGCGGAGTACAAGCGGCGCCAGTACCCGCCGGGCACCAAGATCTCGGCGAAGGGCTTCGGCAAGGACCGGCGGCTGCCGATCACGAACCGCTGGCGCGAGACGACGAGCCGGACCGGCTGACCGGCTGACCGTCTCCGGTGCGAAGGGGCCTCCCGCGTCGTCGCGGGAGGCCCCTTCGCCGTACGGCCCCCTCGCGGGCCGGCAGCCCGGCCGTCAGGGCGATCGCGATCCCACGGCGGCCGAGACCTCGCCGACGAGCGCCGAGGACGACGACGGTGTCACGGAGCCAAGGCGGCGCCGACCGTGCACGGCAGGGCATGCCGACCGAGACCGGAAACGGAAAGGCGTGCCGACCGAGACCGGAAAGCGAGCCGACCGGAAACGGGAAGGCCGCCGGGACGAGCCGCCGCCACGCGGCTCCGCCCGGGCCGGGCACCGCTTTCCGTGCCGCTCGCGGATACGGAAGCGGAGCCTGCCGCCGTCAGAGAAGAGCGGGGGCGGGGAACCTCACAGCGTGACGCTCGCCGCGATCGGCAGATGGTCGCTGGGCGTGCGCGGCAGCGTCCACGACGACACCGGCTCCACCCCGCGCACCATGATCTGGTCGATCCGCGCCATCGGGAACGCCGCCGGCCAGCTGAAGCCGAAGCCGTCGCCCGCCGCGCCCTGCGTGGAGCGCATCTGGGACGTGACGGCGTTGAGTGCGCGGTCGTTCATCGTGCCGTTGAGGTCTCCGAGCAGCACGACCCGGTCCAGCCGTTCGCGGGCGATCGCCTCGCCCAGCGCGTCGGCGCTGTCATCGCGCTGGCCCGCGGTGAACCCGGCGTTGAGCTTCACCCGCACGGACGGCATGTGCGCGACGTACACCGCGACGTCCCCCTCGGGCACCGTCACCGTCGCGCGCATGGCACGGACCCAGCCCATCCGGATGTCGACGGGGGCCGTGCCGGTCAGCGGGTACTTGCTCCACAGGCCGACCGTGCCCTCCACCGCGTGGTAGCGGTACGTGCCGGCCAGGGCCTCCTCGTACGCCGCGACCTGCCCGGCCGGCAGCTCCTGCAGGGCCAGGACGTCCGCCCCGGAGGCGGCGACGTCCTTCGCGGTGCCCGTCGGGTCCGGGTTGTCGGCGTTCACGTTGTGCGTGGCGACCGTCAGATCACCGCGGGCACCGCCCGCCTCCGCGGACTTGTCGGCGAGCAGCCCGCCGAAGAGATTGAGCCACACGGCCAGCGGCAGCACCGCGGCGATCAGCGCGGTCGCGGAGCGCCGCAGCAGCGCCGCGACGGCGATCAGCGGTACGAAGACACCGAACCACGGCAGGAACGTCTCGGTCAGGCTGCCGAGGTTGCCGATCCGGTTGGGGATCTGCGCGTGCAGCACCATCAGCAGGGCGATCAGCACGGCGCACAGCGCGAGAACGATGCCGCGCCGCCAGATTCCCCGGTCCTCGCGCCACCGCGCGGGCAGGAGACTCCCGAGTCTCCCGGCGAGGGAGCCGGTGGACGTCCCGGCTGCGTCGCTCCCCGTTTCCGCCGTGTACGCCTGCGCCATGAATGCTGTCCTCACTTGCCTTGCCGTCACGCCCGCCCTCGCCGTCGTCCTATGGACCCTAGGCGATGGCCGGGTGGTCACTCCGCCGTCCGGGGACGGCCGTACTGTCTCGATGACGACGGGGCGGCACGCCGGGTTCCTGCCGCCGGGCCCGGCGCCCGCGCTGTGACAGAACGGGCACACTTCGGCGGCCGGGCGTGGCGACGCGGCCGTGTGACGGGGTCCTCTTTCCCGGGGCGGGATCAAGTGCCACCATGGAGGCGATCCGGGGACGCCGTCAGGGCGCCTCGAGATGACGAAGGAGCCGAATACTCATGACGCTTCAGCCTGCTCAGAGGACTCCCGACAGCAGCAGGGCGCTGTACGGCGGCAAGCAGACGCGCCGCATCACCGTGCACGACATCGCCGCCGCCAAGGAGCGCGGCGAGAAGTGGCCCATGCTCACCGCCTACGACGCGATGACCGCGTCCGTCTTCGACGAGGCAGGCATCCCGGTGGTGCTCGTGGGCGACTCGATGGGCAACTGCCACCTCGGCTACGAGACCACCGTGCCCGTCACGATGGACGAGATGACCTTGCTGTCGGCGGCCGTCGTACGGGGCACCAGGCGCGCGCTCGTCGTGGGCGACCTGCCCTTCGGCGCGTACCAGGAGGGCCCGGTCCAGGCCCTGCGCAACGCCACCCGGCTGGTCAAGGACGCCGGTGTCGGCGCGGTCAAGCTGGAGGGCGGCGAGCGCTCGCTGGCCCAGACCGAGCTGATCGTGCAGTCCGGCATCCCGGTCATGTCGCACCTCGGCCTGACCCCGCAGTCCGTGAACACCATGGGCTACCGGGTGCAGGGCCGCAGCGACGAGGCCGCGCACAAGCTGATCCGCGACGCCAAGGCCGCTCAGGACGCGGGCGCGTTCGCGGTGGTCCTCGAGCTGGTCCCCGCGGAGCTCGCCGCCGAGGTGACCCGCTCCCTGCACATCCCCACCATCGGCATCGGCGCCGGCCCGGACACCGACGCGCAGGTCCTGGTGTGGACCGACATGGCCGGCCTGACCGGCGGCAAGGTGCCGCGCTTCACCAAGCAGTACGCGAACCTCCGGCAGACCCTCGGCGACGCGGCGAAGGCGTTCGCGGACGACGTCGCGGGCGGCGCGTTCCCCGCCGAGGAGCACAGCTTCCACTGAGTCTCCACCGCGTCACGCGCACAGCGGCACAGCGGCACAGAGCCACTCCCGGCACAGACGACAGCCCGCCGACCGTCCCCCGTCGGCGGGCTGTCGGCGTACCGTGGGAAGTGGCCTCGGGGACCGCATCAAGGCAGCCGGGAGGCGGTACATCATGGCCGACACCTTGAGCAGGAACATGAGCAGGAACTTCGACTCGGCCGACGAGACCCGCCCGTTCGAGGACGGGAAGGGAAAGCTGGAGCTCATCAACACCGAGCACGGACCGGTCGGCCGGGCCGTGTTCGAACCGGGCTGGCGCTGGTCCACCCACGTCAAGCCGATCGCCGGCACGGACAGCTGCGAGGCGGCACATGTGGCCTACGCCGTCAGCGGCCGGATGACGGTCGTCATGGACAGTGGCGAGACCGTCGAGATCGGCCCCGGCGACCTGGTCTCCATCGCACCGGGCCACGACGCGTGGGTCGTCGGCGACGAACCGTGCGTGTTGCTCGACTGGGCCGGCTTCGGCGACTACGCCAAGCGCTGACCTGCGAAAACGTGGGCCGCCGACCACGTGTCGGCGGCCTGTCGGCAGCTTGTCGGCCGTCTGTCGGCGCACGCGGGCACCGTGGTCGGCATGACGCGAACCGACAAGAACGCCGTCGAGGTACGGGGCCTCGTGAAGCACTACGGCGAGACGAAGGCGCTCGACGGGGTGGACCTCGACGTCCGTGAGGGGACGGTCCTCGGGGTCCTCGGCCCCAACGGTGCCGGCAAGACCACCCTCGTACGCTGCCTGTCCACACTGGTCGTCCCCGACGCCGGCCGCGCGACCGTGGCCGGCTACGACGTGGTGAGGCAACCTCGGCAGCTGCGCCGCACCATAGGGCTGACCGGTCAGTACGCCTCGGTCGACGAGAAGCTCTCCGGCCGGGAGAACCTCTACATGATCGGGCGGCTGCTGGACCTGTCCCGCAAGGACGCCCGCCGCCGCGCGGCGGAGCTGCTGGAGCGCTTCTCGCTCACCGAGGCCGCCGGGCGGCCCGCCGCGCAGTACTCGGGCGGTATGCGGCGCCGGCTCGACCTCGCCGCCTCGATGATCGGCCGCCCCGCCGTGCTCTATCTGGACGAGCCGACGACCGGGCTCGACCCCCGTACCCGCAACGAGGTCTGGGAAGAGGTGCGGCGAATGGTCGCGGAGGGCGCGACCGTCCTGCTCACCACCCAGTACATGGAAGAGGCGGAGCAGCTCGCGAGCGAGCTGACCGTGATCGACCGGGGCCGGGTCATCGCGGGCGGAGCCGTGGACGAACTGAAGGCGAAGGTCGGCGGGCGCACCCTGGAGATCCGGCCGAGCGACCCGGCGCAACTCACCGCCATGGCTCGGGCGGTGACCGAAGCGGGGCTCGACGGTGTCGGAGGGGTGACGACGGCCCGGGACGAAGAGCAGCTGTACGTACCGATCCTGAGCGACCGGCAGCTCACCGCCGTCGTCGGGCTGCTGGGCGGCCAGGGATTCCCCATCGCGCACATCGGCACGCATCTGCCCAGCCTGGACGAGGTGTTCCTGGCCATCACGGGCGAGAAGACCTCGCCCGTCCCCGCCGAAGCCCCCGGCACGATCCCCGAGGAGGTCGCGGCATGAGCGCGGCAGCACGTACCGCCCCCGCCGCCGCTCCCCGGGGAGACGGGCGGATCGGCCTGCGGGCCGGCCTGCGGCACATCGGCGCGCTGGTGCGCCGCAACGCCCTGCAGATCAAGCAGGACCCGGAGTCGATGTTCGACGTCCTGCTGATGCCCGTCATGTTCACGCTGCTCTTTGTGTACGTCTTCGGCGGCGCGATCTCCGGCAAGGGCAACCAGGACGTGTACGTCAACTACGTGGTCCCCGGTCTGATGGCGATGATGGGCCTCAACATCGCCATGGCCGTCGGTACGGGCATCAACGACGACTTCAGGACGGGGTTGATGGACCGGTTCCGGACGCTGCCCATCGCCCGGTCGTCGGTGCTCGTCGCCAAGATCGTGGTCGAGGTCGGCCGGATGGTGATCGCCATCGCGATTCTGCTCGGCATGGGCTTTCTGCTGGGGCTGGAGATCAAGACCTCCGCGACCGGCCTCTTCGCGGCCGTCGGGCTCTCGGTGCTCTTCGGTGCCTCGCTGACGTGGGTCTTCATTCTGCTGGGGCTGACGATGAAGACGGCGCAGGCCGTCCAGGGGGTGGCCATGCTGGTGCTGGTACCGCTGCAGTTCGGGTCGTCGATCTTCTCGCCGCCGTCGACGATGCCGGGCTGGCTGAAGACGTTCACCGACTACAACCCGCTCTCCAGTCTGGCCGACGCGGCCCGCGCGCTGATCAACGGCGGGCCGGTCGCCGAGTCGGTGTGGATGACGCTGGGCTGGACGGCGGCGATCACCGTGGTGACCGCGCCCCTGGCCGTCGCGAGGTTCCGCAGGAAGACCTGACGTCCGGTCCACGGCGGGCTCAGCCCGGTGGCATCCGCCGGGGAGGCGGCCTCCCCCAGGGAGGCCGCCGCGGGCATGCCGTCGTCATGGACGGACGGCCTGTGCGGTGCCGAGCAGGAGACGACGCACCCGCACCTCGTCCCCGCGTCGGCCACGGTTCGGTGCCGTTCCCGTTCCCGCCGGGCAGGCGGGCAGGCGGGCAGGCGGGCGGCAGGAACCGCGTACGGCCTCCTGGACGCTTCACCCCGTGTCACCGGTACGGTCTACTGCGCACCCGTCCCGCCGTGCCGTCCGGCACGCCCGCCGCATCCAGGAGCCACCTTCATGACCACCGCCGCCAGGCGCCACAGCGACCGTGCCGTCAGTCCCGTCTTCCTCGGGATCGCCGCGGTGATGGCGGTCACCGGCTGGGCGGTGTGGACCGGCTTCTCGGCCGACCCCGGGCTCGCCGTCTTCCTCTTCGTCGTCTCCGCGTGGATCGTGTCGCTCTGCCTGCACGAGTACGCGCACGCCCGTACCGCGCTGCACGGCGGCGACATCTCCATCGGCGCCAAGGGCTATCTGACGCTGAACCCGCTGAAGTACACGCACGCCCTGCTGAGCATCGTGCTGCCGGTCGTCTTCGTGATCATGGGCGGCATCGGTCTGCCGGGCGGCGCCGTCTTCATCGAGCGGGGCCGCATCAGCGGCCGCTGGAAGCACAGCGTGATCTCTGCGGCGGGCCCGCTGACGAACGTGCTGTTCGCCGCCGTGTGCACCGCGCCGTTCTGGCTGGACGCGCTGGACGGCGTGCCGGTCGCGTTCCGTTTCGCGCTCGCGTTCCTCGCACTGCTCCAGGTCACCGCCGCGATCCTGAACTTCCTGCCGGTCCCGGGCCTGGACGGCTACGGCGTGATCGAGCCGTGGCTCTCGTACAAGGTGCGCCGGCAGGTGGAGCCGATCGCACCGTTCGGCCTGATCATCGTCTTCGTGATCCTGTTCATCCCCGAGGTCAACGCCGTGTTCTTCGACGCGATCCACGGGATCATGGGGGCGCTCGGCGTGGACGAGTTCGGCATCTACTGCGGCCGAGACCTGTTCGAGTTCTGGAACGGGCAGGCCGAATTCTGCGCGTCCTCGTCCTGACGGCGCCCGGCGGACGCCCGGCGCGTCAGGCTCGCCCGGCGGCGGCCCGCTCCGCCTTCGCCCGGCGCAGGTGGTACCAGGCCATGTTCGACGACACCCCGGCGAGCAGTACCCATACGATCCCGAGCCACATGCCCTGTACGAAGGAGATCACCGCCGCGACGACGGCGAGGGCGCAGACGGCGAGCGAGTAGAGAGCGAGGCGGGGCATGGGGTACGGCTCCTGTCGTGTCCTTCAGGGGTGATACGTCCCCTCCAGTGTCCCCCATGCCCCGCCGACCCCCGCACCCGCCGACCGCCGCACCGGCCGCCGCCGCACGCGGGCGCCCGCTACACGTCGGTGACGCGCAGCCCCGCGTGTGCCTTGTAGCGGCGGTTCATCGAGATCAGGTTCGCCACCAGCGACTCCACCTGGTGGGCGCCCCGCAGCCGTCCGGCGAAGACGCCCCGCATACCCGGGATACGAGCGGCCAGCGCCTGGACGATGTCGGTGTCCGCGCGGGCCTCGCCCAGCACCATCACATCGGTGTCGATCTCCTCGATCGTCTCGTCCTGCAGCAGCACGGCCGACAGATGGTGGAAGGCCGCCGTGACCCGCGAGTCGGGCAGCAGGAGGGCGGCCTGCTCCGCGGCGCTGCCCTCCTCCGGCTTGAGCGCGTACGCGCCCTTCTTGTCGAAGCCGAGCGGGTTGACGCAGTCGACGACGAGCTTGCCGACGAGCTCCTTCTGCAGCGTCTCCAGCGTCTTGGCGTGCCCGTCCCACGGCACCGCCACGATCACCACGTCGCTGCGCCGCGCGCACTCGGCGTTGTCGGCGCCCTCGACGCCCAGGCCCAGTTCCTCCGCCGCGGCCTCGGCGCGCTCAACGGAACGGGACCCGATGATCACCTTCTGGCCGGCCCTGGCCAGCCGGTAGGCGAGTCCGCGCCCCTGGTCGCCGGTGCCGCCGAGGACACCCACGACGAGGTCGGAGACGTCGGGAAGCTCCCAGGGGTCCTTCGCCGGGGCCTTGGGCGCGGCGCCGGAACTGTCGGTACCAGTAGTAGTCATGGGGCCGACCCTACTTCGCGGGAGTTCGCGGGTACGGACGTTTCCGTTCGGGTGAGACGAGGCCGGCCCGGCCCCGCGCGGCCCCGGGCCGGTGCAGGATGCGCACCATGGATGCCGTACGCGTCGCGCTGCTGCGCGAAGTCCTCGCCGGAACCCAGTGGCCCGCGGCAACCCGGCGGTTCGCCCATGCGCTGCGTTCCGCAGTGGTGCCCCGGGGCGGCGGGCTGCTGCTGGTGGGGACGGAGGAGTACGAGCCGTGGCACATGGCCGCGCATCTCGTCGACGAGGCGGCGTGGTCGGGGCAGCCGGAGCTGGCTCCGACGCTCGTACGGCACCGGGTGGAGGCGGCGGACCCGGCGCACCTGGCCGTCGGGCTCGGCAGGATCGAGGCGGCCGGACGCGGCGAGACCCTGCTGGTGGTGGCGCCCGCGCCACCGGGCGGCGGCCTGCTGGAGCGGATCCACGACGCGCGGCGGGCGGGTGCGACGGTCCTGGCGCTCGGCGACGGCGACCCCGAGGTGCACGGCCTGGCACACGAGGCGCTTGCGGTACCGGGCGCGGGCGGCCCGGAGGGCGCGCAGGGCGCGGCGGAGATCGACATCGACACGGTGCAGCATCTGGTGAGCGCGGCGGCGGGCGAGAACTGCCTGCCCGCGCCGCGCGGCCGCTCCCGCCTGCGGGACCGGCTGTCCCGGCTGGCCGACCAGCTGACGGCACCGCCCCCGGCGCGCTGGTAGCGCCGGGGGCCCGGGGCGAAATTCGGTTGCCCGGGGCACTGAGCGGCAGGAGCATGGCCGTCCGTGACTTCCAAGCTCTCCGCCGTACTGCCCGATCTCTCGCCATGGCGGTCGTCCCGCGGCTTCCGGCTGCTGTGGACGCAGGGCCTGGTCACCTACTTCGCCAGTGCGATGGCGATGATCTCCCTGCCGCTCCAGATCAAGGACCTGACCGGCTCCCCGCTCGCGGTGGGCGCGATGGGCGCGGTGGAACTGGTCCCGCTGGTCGTCTTCGGCCTCTACGGCGGCGCGCTCGCGGACGCCGTGGACCGCCGGAAGGTGATCCTCGTCACCGAGGCCGCGCTCGGTCTGCTGGCCGGCGTCCTGCTCGTCAACGCGGCGCTGCCCGAGCCGCTGCTGTGGCCGCTGTACCTGGTGGCGGCCGGGGTCTCGGCCTGCGCGGGACTGCAACGCCCGGCACTCGACTCGCTGCTGGCCCGGATCGTGCCCCACGACCAGCTCACAGCGGCCGCCGCGCTCAACTCCATCCGCTGGCAGCTCGGCGCGATCGCCGGCCCGGCGGTCGCGGGAGTCGTGGTGGCCTACGCCGGGCACGCGACGGCGTACGGGCTCACGGTCGCCGGCTTCGCCGTCTCCGTGCTGCTGTGCCTGCGCCTGGACCCGGCGCCGCCGGCCCATGACGCCGAGAAGCCGTCCCTGCGCGGTATCGCGGAAGGCGCGCGGTACGCGTGGTCGCGCCCGGTGCTGCTGGGGACGTACGCGGTGGACCTGGCGGCGATGCTGCTCGCCTTCCCTCACACGATCTTCCCGTTCCTGGCGGACGACCTCGACGCGGAGTGGTCGCTCGGTCTGATGTACGCGGCGGGCTCGGCCGGGTCCGTACTGCTCAGCCTGACCAGCGGCTGGACCTCCCGGGTACGCAGGCACGGCCTGCTCGTGGTCTTCGGCGCGGCGGGATGGGGCCTCGCGGTCGCGGCGGCGGGCCTGCTGACGAACGTCTGGCTGGTACTGCTGTGCCTGGTGTTCGCGGGCGCCGGCGACATGCTGAGCGGGCTGGGCCGTTCGACGATCTGGAACCAGACCATCCCCGACGGCCTGCGCGGGCGGCTGGCCGGCATCGAGGTCCTCTCGTACAGCGTCGGCCCGCAGCTGGGCCAGGTGCGCGCGGGCGCGATGGCGGGCTGGACGGGGACGCGGCCCGCGATCTGGGGCGGCGGGCTGGCGTGCGTGGCGGCGGTGGGCTTGCTGGCGGCGGCGCTGCCGAAGCTGGTCACGTACGACGCGGACACGGACCCGGACGCGGCGGCACGACGGGCGGCGGGGGCGTCCGACGCGGCGGGGGCGGGGGCGGCGTGACGGGGCGGCGGGTGCGGGCGGCGGGCGTTTCCCCTGCCCACCCCTTCCCGAACCGGGGGCTCTGCCCCGCCCCCGCGCCTCAATCTCCCCCTACGGCCCGGCGGCCGTGGGAGGTGCCCCCAGCGGAGCTGCGTATGCAGCCCGCCCGGCGATCGAGGGCACGGCCGAAGGCCGTACGGGGTCCGGGGCCTGCCCCGGTTACGGGGAAGGGGCGGGGTGGGGACAAGCCCCGCAGCGGCGCCGCCCACGGCCTCCACCCGCCGGCCCCCGTCAGTCGTCGTCCGTCGGGCGCGAATCCGGGCCCGCATCCGCGTCGTGCCAGCGGGGGTCGTTCTCCCACTCCAGGTTCCGCTCCTGGGCGGTCTCCATCGCGTGCGTCGCCTCCGCCCGCGACGTGTAGGGGCCGAAACGGTCCTTCGCCGGGCACTCCGGGCCTTCCTCGACCTTCTTGTGCTTCAGGCAGTAGTACCACTCGCCCGGCTTGCCCACTGTGCGCTTCTTGAACAGGGCCATCGTCGGCTCCTTCCTCTCAGGCCATGCTGCCCCAGCCGGGCTGGTTAGACTCGCTGCCATGTCTGGCCAGTCGCTGCTCGTACCAGGGGAGCTCTCTCCCACCCGTTCCGTCCCCGGCAACATCCGGCGTCCCGAGTATGTCGGGAGGCCCGCGCCGACCCCCTACTCCGGACCGGAGGTCCAGGACTCGGAGACCGTCGAGCGGATGCGTGTCGCGGGGCGCATCGCCGCGCAGGCGATGGAGGAGGCCGCCAAGCACATCTCCCCGGGTGTGACGACGGACGAGCTGGACCGCGTCGCGCACGAGTTCATGTGCGACCACGGCGCCTATCCGTCGACGCTCGGCTACCGCGGGTTCCCGAAGTCGCTGTGCGCCTCGATCAACGAGGTCATCTGCCACGGGATCCCGGACTCCACGGTCCTGCGGGACGGCGACATCGTGAACCTCGACGTCACCGCGTACATCAACGGCGTGCACGGCGACAACAACGCCACGTACCTCTGCGGTGACGTGGACGAGGAGTCGCGGCTGCTCGTCGAGCGCACGCGGGAGTCGCTGAACCGTGCGATCAAGGCGGTCAAGCCCGGCCGCCAGATCAACGTGATCGGCCGGGTCATCGAGTCGTACGCCAAGCGGTTCGGTTACGGGGTCGTCCGTGACTTCACGGGCCACGGGATCAACTCGTCGTTCCACTCCGGGCTGATCATCCCGCACTACGACGCGGCGCACGCCACCACCGTCATCCAGCCGGGGATGACCTTCACCATCGAGCCGATGCTCACCCTCGGTACGTACGAGTACGACATGTGGGACGACGGCTGGACGGTGGTCACGAAGGACCGCAAGCGCACGGCGCAGTTCGAGCACACGCTGGTGGTGACGGACACGGGGGCCGAGATTCTCACGTTGCCCTGACCCCGTGGGCGGGTAGCGTTCTTACCGACAGGACGTCGGGAACACATTGACTCAGGTAAGCCTGAGCAGCAGGATCGGTGGTGGCAACGGCCGTCACCGCACGTTCCCGTCCCTTCGGTCTCTGGAGGCCAGCCTTGGACGCCACCGGCACACCCTTCTCCACACAGATCCGTCTCGCCTCGCACGAGCGGCACACCACGGTGCAGACGTCCCACTTCATGGACCACCTGCTCGCGGGCCGCCTCGGCGTCGAGGCGTACGCGAGGTACACCGAGGAGCTGTGGTTCGTCTACCGGGCGCTGGAGGGCGCGGCGGAGGCACTGCGGGACGACCCGGTCGCGGGTCCGTTCATCCGGCCCGAGCTGATGCGCACCGCCGAGCTCGAACGGGACCTCGGGCACCTGCGCGGTGCGGACGTCCGCCCGGACGAGCTCGTACCGCTGCCGGCCACGGCCGAGTACGCCGCCCGGATCGAGGAGTGCGCGCGGACCTGGCCCGCCGGTTACGTGGCGCACCACTACACCCGGTACCTCGGCGACCTCTCCGGCGGCCAGGTGGTGCGCGACATGGCGGAGAAGACCTGGGGCTTCGACCGCAAGGGCGACGGCGTCCGGTTCTACGTCTTCGAGCAGATCCCGAACCCGGCGGCGTTCAAGCGCGGTTACCGCGAACTGCTGGACGCGGTGGACGCCGACGATTTGGAGAAGCAGCGCATGGTGGACGAATGCCGGCGGGCCTTCGACCACAACGTGGCCGTCCTGCGGGAGCTGGAGCGGGAGTTCCCGCTCAGTGCGTAGGGCCTTCCGCGGGGACCACGCCGTCAGGACGCGGGGCCGGGCGCGGTCACCGCGTGCGGCAGCCGGGCCCGCCCGTGGCCCGGAAGGGTCATAGGCACGGAGACGGGCGCCCGGGTGGGCCGGCCCGGTGCGGAGGCGGGTGCCGCGAGGCGTACGCGGCCGCCGATCTCGACGATGCCGTCAGGGCCGGGCGCGGTCAGGATCTGCGACCCCCGGCCCTGCGTGATGTTCAGCGCGCGGCCGAGCCGGTCGGTCAGCAGCAGCGCCGCCGTGCCGGTCGCCTCGTTCTCGACGGCGGGCCCGCTCCTCGGGAAGGCACGGGCCCGCACCCGGCCGGCCGCCTCGTCCTCCCACGCCCACGCGTAGAGACCGCCCTCGCCGGGCGGCGGGGCAGGCGGCACGTCTCCGGGCGGCACGTCTCCGGGCGGCAGGGCGGGCAGCCCGTCGACCTCCGCCGGTGACGCGTACTGCTCGAGCCGCCACGGCGGCGCCGCCCATTCGGCGCGGACGGTGATCCAGGTGAACTCGCCGTCGTGACGCGTCCAGACCTCTCCCACGGGCGGATTGACGGCTTCCAGGTCGAGCAGCCACGCGGTGCCGACGAGCGGGTTCCCCCCGAAGGGCAGGGGCAGCGCGGGGGTGTGGATGTCGACGACCCCTCGCTCGGGGTCGTCGACGAACACCGTCTCACTGAAGCCCAGTTCGGCGGCGAGCGCCTGTCGGGACTCCCGGTCCGAGTGGCGGCGCGGGTCACGTACGACGCCGAGGGCGTCGCCGTGCCGGCCGTCGCCGTCGCAGAAGACGCGCAGGACGTCGAGTTCGCCGCTCACGCCGGGCCTGTCGAGTTCGTTCACGCAGGCATTGAAGCATCCCGGGTCAGGAGCGGGCGGCTTCCCGGCGACGGACCGCGACGACCACGGCCGCACCGGCCGCGGTGGCCGCGGTGGCCGCGGTGGCCGCGGTGGCCGCGGTGGCCGAACGGCTGCGATGGCCGAACGGCTGCGGTGACCAACGCCGCGGCCGGGACACCGGCGCCGGTCGCGGCCGGTGAGCCCGTGCCGCCGCCGCACCGGGACTCCTCTCGCCGTACCGAGACGTGTCCCCCGAGCGGGGGCGCGGCGTGTCCAGCACATAGGTTCATCACTGTTCGCCTCAACAAGGCCGCTTCAACAAGCGGAAAGGACCGACGTGTTCGGCAGCCTTCTGATCGGCCTGCGCGAAGGACTCGCAGCGGGCGTGGCCGTCTCCCTCCTCCTCGCCTGTCTGGTGCGGGCGGGCCGGCACGACGCGGTGCGGCCGGTCCTGACCGGGGCCGCTGCCGCGTCCGCCGTCTTTCTGGGCTTCGGTTTCCTGCTCGAACGCGGCCCGCAGGAGCTGACGTTCGAGGCGCGCCGACTGCTCGGCGCGGTGCCGACGGCCGTGGCCGGCTGCCTGCTGACCTGGTCGGTCTTCCGCGTACGGCACATGGCCCGGCACCCGACGGCGGAGCCGGGCGCCGTGTCGCGGGCTGGCACGGCGGGCACGGCGGCTCTCGCCGTCACCGCCTTCTTCGCGGTGGGGCGGGAGGGCCTGGAGACGGCGCTGTTCGTGTGGGCGGCGGTCCGTGCCGCGACGGAGAGCGGCGGCAGCGCTGCCCCACTGGCGGGCGTGCTGCTCGGCCTGTCCACCGCCGTCGCACTGTGCGGGCTGCTGCACCGAAGGGCGTTGCGGATCACCCCGGCGAGGTTCTTCCCCTGGACCGGCGGCCTGCTCGTCGTGGTCACGGCCGGAGCGCTCACGCACGGCGTCCAGGATCTCCAGGACGCCCGGTTGCTCGGCGGGTCGGCGGACAGGGCCTTCGACATCGGCGCCGTCGTCCCGCCGGACAGCTGGTACGGGACGCTGCTCGAGGGCGTGTTCGCCTTCCGGCCGGCCCCGACCGTCCTCGAGGTCACGGTGTGGGCGCTGTATCTGGTCCCGGCGCTCTGCCTTTTCCTGGCCCCGGTAGGGTTCGGACGGTCCATGGGGGTCGAGGAGCAGAAGGCAACCGATGAGAAGGCTGGGTCGGGCGGCGACGGGGCTCGCGGTGACAGCGGTGCTGTCCCTGACGGCGAGCGCGTGCGTGACGGTGCACGGGGAGCGGGCGGTCGTCCCGTCGGCGACGACCGATGAGGCCGCGCAGGCGCTGGCCGCGTTCACCGAGGCGTACAACAAGGCCGACAAGGCGTACGACCCCGCTCTCGACGCGGCCCACGTCACCGGTCCGCTGGGGGCGATCAACCAGGCCGGTCTCAAGGCCCGCCAGGCCAACTTCCCGAACGGCAACCCGGACCACTCGCCGCTGGAGCTGTCCGACGCCAAGTTCACCATCCCGAAGAAGGCGGGCTGGCCGCGCTGGTTCGTCGCGGACACCGACTCCAACCGCGACCGGGACGACGGCGCGCAGGACAGCCGCTGGGTGCTCCTCTTCGTACGGACCGCTCCCGACGCCGGCTGGCGGGCCGCCTATCTGACGATCCTGTCCCCCGGGCAGATACCGCCCTTCAAGATGGACGAGGACGGGTACGGCCAGGCCGTCGCACCGGACGGCACCGGACTCGCGGTCGCTCCGCGGGATCTGAGCGAGGAGTACTCCTCGTACCTGCAGAGCGGGAAGCCCGACCACTTCAAGGCCGGCCCGCACACCTCGGCATGGCGAACCGACCGTGCGAAGAAGGCGAATGTGCCCGGGACGAGCACCCAGTACCTCGACCAGCCGCTGAACACGGGCGACTTCGCGCCGCTGGGCCTGGTCACGCAGGACGGCGGCGGCTTCGTGTTCTTCTCGGTGCGCAACTTCGAACGCCAGACGGCCGCGAAGGGCGTCAAGCTGAAGGTCGTGCCGGACGTGCAGGCGTTGCTGACCGGCGAGGTGAAGTCCTCGCTCACCAAGGAGCGGGTCTCGAACCTGGCGGCGGTCGTACCGCCGAGCAACGGGGGCGAGCCCGGCCAGGTGGTGGAGGTAAGAGGCCGCCTGACGGGACTGACCTCGGCGAAGGGCTCGTAGCACCGGGGCATCTTCGGGGGCACCGGGCGGGGCTCGGAGGCGGGGCAGCGGGCGGGACGGTTCTGCGGCTGGCTCCAGGGGCGTTTCGAGCGGCTCGGGGGCGGGGCGGCGCCGGACGGGTGACGGCTCCGGGTGGGCTCCGGGGCGTTCCGGGTGGCGGCTCCGGGCGAGGGCTCGGGGGCGGTGGGCTCCGGACAGGTGGCGGCTCCAGGACGCGGTGGGGTCCGGACGGGCGGCGGCTCCGGGTGGGCCGCGTCAGCGGCCGAGGGGCCAGGCCACCGCGTGGTGGTCCATGTCCAGGTTCTCGCCCGCGTACTTCGCGCACGCGTCCGTCAGCGTTTCCAGCAGCGTCAGCGGGTCCGGCAGCGGATGCTCCGGGCCCCGCACCCAGGCGACGCCCAGGTCACCGTCGCCGGGGAGCCGGGCCGGGGGCACCAGGACGTAGCTGCCGCGGCAGTGCCAGCGCAGGCCGGGGTGCTCGTCCATCGTCTCCGGATGGCAGTCCAGTGCGCAGGGCCACCACTCGTCCTCGTCCTCCGGGGTGCCGCGGGTGGCGGTGAAGAAGAGCATCCGGTCCGCGCCGACCTCCGCCACCGGGCCGACGTCGATTCCCCGCTCCAGCAGCCGGTCGAGCGCGCCGCGGCCCGCCTCGAGGGGGACGTCGAGCACGTCGTGCACCATGCCGGTCGCCGTGATGAAGTTCGCCTCCGGCTGGCCCTCGGCCCAGCGCTGAATCTGTGCCTTGTCGGTCGTGGACTGGGTCTGCCAGGCGAACGAGAGCGGATGCGTGGCCGGGGTCGGACAGCCGATGCGCTCACAGGAGCAGCGGTAGCCGACGGGGTGGGCGGCGGGCGCGAGCGGCAGTCCCACGGTGGCGGCGGCCAGCAGCAGCTCCTCGCGGCGCGAGTCCTCCGCGCCGGTGTCCCCGCTCCGGCGGCGCAGCCACTGCGCCAGCCTGCTCTCCCGGGAAGACCTGCTCGCCGTGTTGCGGTAGCGGCCGATACCGTCGCCCATCTATCCCCTCACACTTCACGCTCGTCCCACGCGGACACTTCCATGCTCCCACCATCCTGCTCCCTCGGTGGCCACAGTCCTCAACCGGGGTGGGGCACGTCGCCCTCCGGGGTGGGGCACATCCGCTGCACGGGGGCGCGCAGGAGCACGCAGGGGGGCGCGCGGATCTTGCACGGCGGCCGGGTTCGGCCGCGGGGCTTCCGGCGGCGGACCCAGGGCTTCCAGGGGCTTCCGGGGCGGACCGGGGGCTGCCGGGGCCGGGGGCTGCCGGGGCCGGGGGCTCGGGTCAGTCCCGGGGCGCCAGGCCGTTCACGGCGTAGTCCACGACCAGGTCGGCGTACTCGTGGGTGAGCGGCAGGGTACGCAGCAGCCAGCGGTGCGCGAGCGGTCCCACGAACAGTTCGAGAGCGATACGCGGGTCGATCCCGGCCCGCACCTGTCCTGCCTCCTGCGCAGCCCGCAGCCGGGTGACGTACAACTCGAGCTGCGGCTCGAGCAGCCTTTCGACGAACTGCGCCCCGACCTCCGCGTCGACCACGCCCTCCGCGGCGAGCGCACGGGCCGGGGCGTCGTAGACGGGGGTGTTCATCTCGTCGACGGTGGCGCGCAGGACGAGGCGGAGGTCACTCTCGAGGTCCCCGGTGTCGGGGATCTCGTAGCCGCCGGGACCGGCCGCGTCGGCGGCCTGTCCGGCGAGGTCGAGGAACGCCTCGAGGAGGACGGCGGCCTTGGAGGGCCACCAGCGGTAGATCGTCTGCTTGCCGACCCCGGCGCGGGAGGCGATGCCCTCGATGGTGGTCTTCGTGTAGCCGATCTCACCGACGAGGGCCAGGGCGGCGTCGTAGATCGCGCGACGGGAGCGCTCGCTGCGGCGGGAGGAGTCGGGTGCCTTCGTCTCTGTCATGTGCCTCAACCTACCAATCGACAAAACGAGACGTCTCGTCTCACCCTTCTTCACTCGCGGCCTCTCGGGGCGGCCAGGCGTCGCCCCACTCCGCGTCCCTGGCGTCCTTGTAGCGGGCCCCGTGGCGTTTGGTCACCGTGTCACGGCGCAGCCCCTCACCCCCGGTGCACAGGTCGAGGAGCACGAGACCCTTGCGGATCTGCGGCTTGCGGGTGACCCGCGCGGCCGCCGGGTCGGGCTCCAGGGGTGTCCGGGTCGCGGCGACATAGCTGAACTTCTCGTCCTCGTACGGGAGCGAGCCGCCCTTGATCTGCCGGTGCAGGGAGGAACGGGAGACCCGGGCGGCGAAGTGGCACCAGTCGGAGCCCGGCTCGATGGGGCAGGCGGCGCTGTGCGGGCAGGGCGCGGCGATCCGCATCCCGGCGGCGATCAGGGCGTCACGGGCCTCGATGATCCGCGCGTAGCCGTCGGGGGTGCCGGGTTCCACGACGACCACGGCCCGGGCCGCGCGGGCGGCCTCCGCGACGACGGCGGCCCGGTCGGCGGCGGTGAGTTCGTTCAGGACGTACGAGACGGTCACGAGATCGGTGCTCTCGATACGGAGCGCCGAACTGATACGGGAGCGGCGCCACTGCACCTCGCGGAGCGAGGGCACCTGGGAGGCGGCGGCCAGCTCACGGCCCAGCGCGAGCGCGGGCTCCGCCCAGTCCAACACCGTCGTCCTCGGCGCCGCCGCTCCGCCCCACGCGTCGGCCACGGCCCAGCTCGCGGCGCCGGTGCCGCCGCCGATGTCGGTGTGCGTGACGGGCACCCAGCCCGGCACCGCCGCCCGCAGCGCGCCGAGCGCGGACCGCACCGCCTCGAAGGTCGCCGGCATCCGGTACGCGGCGTAGGCGACGACGTCGCCGCGGTCCCGGAGGATGGGCGCGGCGGTGGGCGTCTCCCCACGGTAGTTGGCCATCAGCCGCTCGACGGCCCGCGCGGCCTGCGTCGGCGGCAGCCCGTCCAGCAACCGGGCGAGGGCGACGCGGAGGGTGTCGGCGGTGGGGGTGGTGACGGTCACCGAGAGAGTGTACGCGGGGGTGGGCGGCTGGTGCGGGGCCGCGGCACGGGGCGGCGCCGCGGGTGGGGGCCGCCGGTACGGCGTTTCCCCTGCCCGCCCCTTCCCGCTGCATCGAATGTGCGGGCTCAGCCGCGTGGCGGGGCTCCGCCGCGTGGCGGGGCTCAGCCCCGGGCCTCCCCGCCTCGACCTCCCCTACGGCCCGGCGGCCGTGGGAGGCGCCCCCGGCGAGGCGGGCGATTGCGGAACCGCGTGAAGCGCGGTACGGGGTCCGGGGCTTGCCCCGGTTCGGGAAGGGGCGGGCAGGGGGCAAGCCCGCCGCAGGCGCCACCCACCGCATCCGCACCCGTGCCCGTACCCGCGCCCACCGCGTCACACCGCCCCGGTCTCAGACCGCCTCGGGCCTCCGCTGCCACGGCCTGCACAGGCCGACGAAGCACGCCACCGCCCCCACTCCGCACACCAGCTGCACCACGGCCATCGGCACCGCCGTCCCCTCCCCCGCGATACCGACCAGGGGCGACGCGACCGCGCCGATCAGGAACGACGCCGTGCCGATCAGCGCCGACGCCGAACCGGCCGCGTGCGGCGTGCGCAGCAGGGCGAGCGCGTTGGTGTTCGGCATCGCCAGCCCCATCGCGGACATCAGCACGAACAGTCCCGCCGCGATCGGGAACAGCCCCACTTCGCCGAAGACGCCCGCCGTCATGAGGAGCAGCGCGGTCGCCGACAGGGTGATGACCGCCAGGCCGAAGCCGAGCGCCTTGTCCAGGCTGACCCGGCCGACGAGGAGTCTGCCGTTGATCTGGCCGACGGTGATCAGACCGATCGAGTTGACGCCGAAGAGCAGACTGAACGCCTGCGGCGAGGCGCCGTAGATCTCCTGCACCACGAACGGCGACGCCGAGATGTACGCGAACAGCGCGGCGAAGGCGAGTCCGCCGGTGAGCATGTAGCCGGCGAAGACCCGGTCGGCGAGCAGGCCGCGCATGGTGCGCAGCGCCTCGCCGACTCCGCCGCCGTGCCGCTTCTCCACCGGCAGGGTCTCGTGGAGCCACTTGACGACGACGAGCGTGAGCAGGACACCTACGGCGGTGAGGACGACGAAGATGCCGCGCCAGTCGGTGACGCGCAGCACCTGGCCGCCGATGAGCGGGGCGATGATCGGTGCGACGCCGGATATCAGCATCAGGGTGGAGAAGAACCTGGCCATCTCCACGCCGTCGTAGAGGTCGCGGACGACCGCACGGGCGATGACTATGCCGGCCGCGCCGGCGAGGCCCTGCAACAGCCGGAAGGCGATGAGCATTTCGGCGGTCGGCGCGAACGCGCAGATCGCGGTGGCGACGATGTACACGAGCATGCCGGCGAGCAGCGGGCGGCGGCGCCCCCACTTGTCGCTCATCGGGCCGACGACGAGCTGGCCGAGGGCCATGCCTGCGAGGCACGCGGTGAGGGTGAGCTGGACGGTCGCGGCGGGCGCGTGCAGCGAGTCGGTGACGGCGGGCATCGCCGGGAGGTACATGTCCATGGACAGTGGCGGCAGCGCCGTGAGGCCGCCGAGGACCAGCGTGACGACGAGCCCGGCCCGGCGTGCCGCGGCAACGCCGGTGGAAACGGGGGCCACCGGTGGGGGTGAGGGCGCGGATGCCGGTCCGGTTTGCGCTACTTGTCCTTGTTTGCTCTGGCCGCTCTCCGGCATCTCAGCTCCTATTCCTATTTTCAACATCTATGCTCTCAGCTCGTCCGGACTGATCGAGACCTTTTGCGCGTGAACATCGGGCAGGGACAGGGGTGGGCGAAGAATGAGCGACACCGTGCGGTGGGGCGTACTGGCGACCGGCGGCATGGCAGCCCGGTTCGTCGAGGACCTGAAGCGGATGCCGGACGCCGAGGTCGTGGCGGTGGCGTCGCGTACGGAGGCGTCTGCGAGGGCCTTCGCCGACCGGTTCGGGATTCCTCGGGCGTACGGCGACCAGACCTCGCTCGCGGCGGACGCGGACGTCGATGTGGTGTATGTCGCAACGCCGCACTCGGCGCACCGGGCCGCGGCCGGGCTGTGCCTGGAGGCCGGAAAGCCGGTGCTGTGCGAGAAGCCGTTCACCCTGAACGCGGCAGAGGCGGCGGAGCTCGTCGAACTGGCCCGCGCCAGCGGCACGTTCCTCATGGAAGCCATGTGGATGTACTGCCACCCGGCCGTCCGCCGTATCGCCGAGCTGGTGCGCGACGGGGCGATCGGCGAGGTGCGCACCGTGCAGGCCGACTTCGGGCTGGCGGGCCCGTTCGCCCCGGAGCACCGGCTGCGGGACCCCGCGCTCGGCGGCGGCGCCCTGCTCGATCTCGGCGTCTACCCGGTCTCCTTCGCGCAGCTGCTGCTCGGGGAGCCGGACCGGGTGCAGGCCGACGCGCTGCTGTCCCCCGAGGGCGTCGACCTCAACACCGGGATCCTGCTCGGCTGGTCGGACAGGGGTGCGACGGCGCTGCTGTCCTGCTCGATCACGGCCGCCACCCCGGTCACGGCGTCCGTGACCGGCACGGCGGGCCGGATCGACGTGCCCGACGGGTTCTTCTTCCCCGAGCGTTTCGTCCTCCACCGCGACGGCGAGGAGCCGGAGGAGTTCCTCTTCGACGGCCGCCGGGACTCGCTGGAGCACGAGGCGGCCGAGGTGATGCGCGCCGTACGGGCGGGCGAGAAGGAGTCCCCGCTCGTTCCGCTCGACGGCACGCTGGCCGTGATGCGGACGCTCGACGCGGTCCGTGACCGCATCGGCGTCCGCTTCCCGAGCGAGACCGTCCACGCGTGAACCGTCGGTGTGTGCAGTGCGTGCACCGTCCGCGGGCGGACCGTCGGCACGCGGACCGTCGGTGTGTGCAGTGCGTGCACCGTCCGCGGGCGGACCGTCGGCGCGTGAACCGTCCGCGCCGAACCGTCCCGCACCGCCCAGGTCCGGGCGGGACCGGACGGGACCGGACGGGACCGCGCTGAACCGTCCGGCGTCGGGCAGGCCGGGGAGTGCGGCTGCCGGGGCTAGGCCGGCTGCAGGCCGGGGTTGCCGGCCTCGGTCACGAACGAGGCCGTCGTGGTGACCGGCGCGCCCGGCGTCGTCACCGCGGCGACCGTGCGGAAGTCGGCGCGCGCCTGCTGCGCGCCGAGGGTGACCGTCACGTAGCCGCGGCGGCCGTTGTAGAACTTCAGGTGGGGGTTGGCCCGGGTGTAGGTGTCCCAGGTGGCCGGCTTGTCGGCGCCGTCCTTGCCGCTGGAGACGGAGGTGGCGACGATCTCCGTACCGACCACCTCGGCCCCGGGCGTCTCGTAGTCGCGCTTGATGTCGTACGCGTAGGCCACGTGCACGTCACCGGTGAGGATCATCAGGTTCTCGACGCCGGCGGACCGGGCGCCGTCGAGGACGCGGTCGCGGGAGGCGGGATAGCCGTCCCAGGCGTCCATGCTGAGCTTGGGGTCGGCGTTGAGGTCCAGAGCGCGCCGCGAGAAGTTGACCTGCTGCGGCACGACGTTCCAGGTGGCGGTGGAGGCGCGCCAGCCGTCGATGAGCCAGCGCTCCTGCTGCGCGCCGGTCATGGTGCGCGACGGGTCCTCGGACTCGGGTCCCGAAACGTGCGCCCGGTCGCCGTACGCCTGGTCGGAGCGGTACTGGCGGGTGTCGAGCACGTCGAACTGGGCGAGTTGTCCGAAGTGCAGCCGGCGGTACAGCTGCATGTCGGGGCCGGAGGGCTGCTGCGGCGCGCGCAGCGGCATGTTCTCCCAGTACGCGCGGTAGGCGGAGGCCCGGCGGATCAGGAATTCCTCCGGCGGTACGCCGTTCTCGGGCGTCTCGTCGGCGTAGTTGTTCTCCGTCTCGTGGTCGTCCCAGGTGACGACGAAGGGGTGGGCGGCGTGGGCGGCGCGGAGGTCGGGATCGGACTTGTAGAGGCCGTACCGCAGCCGGTAGTCCTCCAGGGTGACCGTCTCCCGGTTGAAGTGGGCGGGCAGGACGCGGTCGGTGTAGTTGCGGGCGCCGCCCGCGGAGTTCACGGCGTACTCGTAGAGGTAGTCGCCGAGGTGGAACACGACGTCGAGATCCTCGGCCGCGAGATGCCGGTAGGCGGTGAAGTACCCGTCGTGGTACGCCTGGCAGGACACGGCGGCCAGTCTCAGCTCGCCGAGGACGGCGCCGGGCGCGGGTGCGGTGCGGGTGCGGCCGGCGGGGCTGATCCAGGTGCCGGTGCGGAAGCGGTAGTAGTAGACGCGGCCCGCCTCCAGGCCGGCGGCCTCGACGTGGACGCTGTGGTTGAACTCGGGGTGGGCGGCGACGGAACCCCGCTTGGCGATCCGGGCGAAGGCGTCGTCGTACGCCACCTCCCACTGCACCTGGACGCTCGCCTGCGGCAGCCCGCTGCCCGGTTCGTATGGTTTCGGCGCGAGGCGCGTCCACAGCACGACGGAATCGGGTCGCGGGTCGCCGGAGGCGACGCCCAGGGTGAAGGGGTTCTCGGTGATCTTCCGGCCGTTGACGGTCCTGGCGTGTGCGGTGCCGGGCAGGTCGACCGAGAAGGCGAGTGCCGCGGCGGCGGCTGTGGCGGTGAGCACGGTACGCCGGCCGAGGTGCCGGGCGGCGGCCGCCCTCAACTCGGGTGAGTGGGTCGTGTGAGCGGGTGTCATGTGGCCCTCCCTGTCGGCTGTCGTCAGTCGCATTGGAGTCGGAGCCGAAGAATCCGAGTTGTCGCGGACACAACATCCGCATGGCGGTCGGATGAGTTCCGCGCAGGGCAGCGCCGCGTACGCTGCGGGCCATGAACGCAGCACTGAGGATCGCGGTGGTGACGGGCGCGGGTTCCGGCATCGGCCGGAGCGTCGCACTCGAACTGGCACGAACAGGGCAGGACACGGCCGCCGGTCCGACGGTTGGCCCGAAGTGGGCAGTGGCACTCGCCGGTCGGCGTAACGAGACGCTCGAGGAGACCGCGGCGCTGATCCGTGACGTCCGGCAGGACGCGGAGGTGCTGTGCGTCCAGGCGGACGTGACGGACCCGGAGGCAGTGGCCGTGCTCTTCTCCACCGTCCGCGAGCGCTACGGCCGGCTGGACCTGCTGTTCAACAACGCGGGTACGTTCGGCCCCGGCGGCGTCCGCTTCGAGGACCTGCCGTACGAGGCGTGGCGCAAGGTCGTCGACACCAACCTGACGGGCGCGTTCCTGTGCGCACAGGCGGCGTTCCGCCAGATGAAGGAGCAGACGCCCCAGGGCGGCCGCATCATCAACAACGGCTCGATCTCGGCACACACGCCGCGCCCGAACTCCGCGCCGTACACGGCCACCAAGCACGCACTCACCGGCCTGACCAAGTCACTGTCTCTCGACGGCCGGCCCCACTCGATCGCCTGCGGCCAGATCGACATCGGCAACGCGGCCACCGACATGACGAGCGCCATGCAGTCGGGCGTCCTCCAGGCCAACGGCGAACTGGCCCCGGAGCCGGTGATGGACGTGGGCGACGTGGCACGGACCGTACGCCACATGGCGGAACTGCCGCTGGAGGCCAACGTGCAGTTCGCGACGGTACTCGCGACGAACATGCCGTTCATCGGACGCGGCTGACGGACCGCGCCCGGAGGGGGCCGGGGTCCGCACCGGGGCTGGACGGATCCATGGCAGGCTGGCGCCATGGAGCGCGAGGATCACCCGGATCGCTCGGATCACCGACATCACCGGGGTGGCTGGGACCGCCGTAACCCACGGGACAGTCGGGACGGCCGGGATCAGCGGGACAGCCGGGATCACTGGGAGAGCATCGGCCGCCTGCACGCCTGGCTGCAGGAGAACAGCACACATCCGCCGGAGCAGGAGGTGCTGCTGCGGGTACTGAAGCTCTCCGAGGAGGTCGGCGAGGTCGCACAGGCGGTCATCGGCGCGAAGGGCCAGAACCCGCGCAAGGGCACCACGCACAGCTGGCAGGACGTGGAGTCGGAGCTGTGCGACGTCGTCATCACGGCCATGGTGGCGCTGCGCACCCTCACCCCGGACGCGGCGGAGACCTTCACTTTCCACCTGGACCGGGTGGTGAACCGCTCCCTGGACGGCTGACGGCCCCGCGCGGCAGGCGATGCGCGGGGTTTCAAGTCCGCCACGCTCGGAAGACTTCCGGGTGGGGGACACGGCGTCACGCCGCAACGGACCGATGGGGGGCCGGAGTTGGGCTTTCGATGCGCATCGTGCGACGGCCCGGACGCCCGCCTGGACGCCCGCCGGCGCACCGTTCTGTGCAGCCGGTGCGAGCGCACCGGGCGGACCGCCGGCCGTGACCCCGTCCGGCTGGGCGAGGTCCTGACGGCCGCCGGGGCCGACCTGGCGTTCGCCGCCCTGCCGGACCGCGACACCCCGCGCCGTACGTCCTGCCGCCACTGCGGAGCCACCGCCGAGTGGCACCGGACGGCCGCCGGCCGCTGGATGCTGCTGGAGCCGGGCACGCAGCCCGCCGAGTCCGTGCCGCCAGGCCGCCGTCGGCACACCGCCGTCGACCTCCGTGCCACCGCGCCGTCCGCCGTCTGCCGCGTCGGCCACGCCGACGTCTGCCCGGCCCGCTCCGCCCCGCCCGACACCCCGGCCCTGCTCGCCCTGTGGCGGCGCAACGCCCGCCAGCGGGTCTGAGCACAGCGGGCCAGCCCGGCCCCGCGCCACTGCCGCCTCCTGAAGGATGACCGTTCAACGTCAACGTCCCTGTCCGACAGGTGAGTTACTGCCCGGTTACGGTGGATCCCGGTTTTTCGATCGAGTACTGTCCGTGACGCTGTCGCCACACCAGGGGCGCAGGGCCCCTATGGGACTAGCGACGGCGTGAAGGACCAGACCTCTGTTGACCACAGCAGTTGAACTCTTCACCGTCCAGCCGTACACACCGCACTGCCAGGTGATTCACGACGAAGGTGAACACGCTGTCATCGGTATCTCCCCGGGGAACTCGTACTTCTCCGCGCAGCGCGTCACCGACCTGGCCCACTGGGGCGCCCGCCACTTCCGGCAGGTCGACCTCGTCTACACCGATCTCCATGTCGCGGACATGTACGTGGCCCTCGGCTATCCACCCGACGACGCACGCCGCAAGGCCGTGAAGAACCTCCGCGGCGTACGCGCCAAGGTCACCAACGCCGCCCGGGACGCCGACCCCGCGGGCAGCCGCGTACACGCCAGGCCCATGTCGGACCTCACCACCGGCACGGCCTACCGCGAACTCCACGCCCATCTGAGCGAACTGCTCGCCCACGACCACGATTTCCGCACGACCTGCGACGCGCTGGTCGACACGTTCCTCTCCTCCAAAGTGCTGGGCGGCGGGACCAGCACCGCCCACCAGCGTGAGGTCTGTCTGCGGTACATCGCCGCCGAAGCTCCCCTGTTCCTCGACACCCCGGCCATCCTCGGCGTCTCCTCCTCGCTCAACTGCTACCACCAGGCGCTGCCCCTCGCCGATCTGCTCTACTCCCGCGGCTCCGGCCTCCGCGCCTCCCGCAACCAGGGACACGCCATCGTCACTCCCGCCGAAGGGGACCAACCGTGACCAGCACTGACACCCTGCTCGACTTCCCGTTCTCCGCACGCGGCGACCGTCTCCCGCCGCAGATCGAGGCCCTGCGCGCCGAGCCCGTCAAGCGCGTGCGCACCATCGCCGGCGACGAGGCATGGCTGGTGTCCTCGTACGCCCTGTGCAAGCAGGTCCTCGAGGATCCGCGGTTCAGCCTCAAGGACACCTCCGCCCCCGGTGTGCCCCGGCAGTACGCGCTGACCATCCCGCCCGAGGTGGTCAACAACATGGGCAACATCACCGGGGCCGGGCTGCGCAAGGCCGTACTGAAGGCGATCAACCCGAAGACCGAGGGACTCACGGACTGGATGCGCGGCCATGCGGAGGACCTGGCCGACGAACTCCGCGCCTACGGACCGCCGGTGGACCTGAGGGGCCGGTTCGCCAACCCCTATGCCGAGCATCT
Organism: Streptomyces sp. NPDC048389; assembly: GCF_040706335.1. Taxonomy (NCBI): domain Bacteria; kingdom Bacillati; phylum Actinomycetota; class Actinomycetes; order Kitasatosporales; family Streptomycetaceae; genus Streptomyces; species Streptomyces sp. NPDC048389. The sequence continues at coordinate 58,911 of NZ_JBEZKP010000013.1, forward strand.
GCACTGCCGCATCCTCGGCGTACCCCAGGCGGACGCGCACCGCCTCGCCGCCAGTCTCGACATCGCGTTCATGAACTCGGCGTACCCCGTCACCGGGGCACGGCTCAACTGGGACCGCGACATCGCCTACATGGTCCACCGGCTCGACGATCCCGCGACCACGGGACTCATGGCCGAACTCGCCACCCTCCGGGGCCGGCCCGGCTACACGCACCTCACCGACGAGATGCTCGCCACCGTCGGCGTCACGATGTTCGGCGCGGGCGTCATCTCCACCATGGGCTTCCTCACCATGGGACTCTTCTCACTGATGCAGAATCCGCAGGTGTGGGACCAGCTCCAGAAGGCCCCGGAGAAGATCCCGGCCGCGGTGGACGAGCTGCTGCGCATCAACCTGTCCATCGCCGACGGGCTGCCCCGCCTGGCCCTCGACGACATCGAACTCGGCGACACGGTGGTGAAGCGGGGCGAACTCGTCCTCGTCCTCGTCGAGGCGGCCAACACCGACCCGGCCGAGTTCCCGGACCCGCACACCGTCGACATCGACCGGGCCAACGCGGGCACCCACCTGTCGTTCGGCGGTGGCGCGCACTACTGCCCGGCCACCGCCCTCGGGAAGAAGCATGCCGAGATCGCGATCGAGGTACTCCTCGACAGGATGCCCCGCCTGCGTCTCGCGGTCCCCGTCGACCAGCTCGTGTGGCGCACCGGGTTCATGAAGCGCATCCCGGAGCGCCTGCCCGTCGCCTGGTAAGAGCCCACCGGGCGGATCCGCCCACCGCACCACACCGGCTCCGGCCCACCGGCCGGGGCCGGCCGGTGGTCTACGCGGCCAGGTGGCGGATTCCCGCCCGGCTCGGAGGCACCGTCGAGGCCTGGATTCCGATGACCTCGACTTCAACGCCCCACGCCTCAAGGAGCTTGGCCGCCTGCACGAGGGTGACCTGGGAAAACGGGAAGAGTGTGTCGGCGGTGAGATCGGTTCCGTTCTTCAGCAGGATCGCGAAAATGACCTTCGAAGGCCGAAAGCCCTCCGGCAGCCCTCTGCCGGGTCGGGCCGTAGCCACCTTCCGAGCGAACCCGTCCATGGCCTCCGGCGAGTGGAGCAGGCTCTGCACGGCGACCACGGCCTGACCGAACAGATGACTCAGCGCGTCGGACCCCTTGGCCCGCTTCACCATGACCAGGACGTCATCCGGGCTCAGCAGGTCGCAGATCTCCACGCCGTTGCCCCGGTGAAGCGCGGTCCGGACGTTGTCACGGTCGAAGCAGACGTACCCGGGCCGCAGGTCGGGCACCGACTCGTTGTAGTCCCGCTCCTTGTCCCCGAGCACCCAGGCCGGAAGGTCGATCGAGGGCGCGTCGGTGATGAGCCGCTCCACCTGTGAACGGATTGCCTCCAGGTACGCCTCACCGATCTCGTACCACTGCCCGTCCAACAGGAAGTACCGGCGCGCACCGAGCGCCACCTGCGCCTCGATCCACCGCAGCACGCTCGATGTCCAGATGACGTCGGCCTTCTCCGCCCGGGTGTGCGCCAAGAGGGTGACACTGCCGTCCCGGAGCGCGGCGAAGCGCGTTCCCGCCCTCTGCACGCGGGCCCGGTTGAGGACGTACTCCAGGCTGAAGTCGTCGGTGACGTAGGCGTCCTTGCTGTGCACCTTGGTGGCGAACGCCTGAGCGGCGCCGTAGTCGTCCCATCGATCGGACGGGACGGCGACCGCGATACGGCCGTCCGGCTGCTCGCCGAGCATGTCGTCGAGCCGTTCCTCCAACCGCGCGACGAGGTCGTCGTCCTTGACCGGAACAATGTGCTCGACGAACTCCAGTTCCGGAGTCGGGGCCTCGTCCCGGAGGACACCGGCGATGGCCCGGATGTCCGCGACCAGGTCCGCGGCGTCGATTCCGAGGCGCATCCGCAGCCCGGTACCACCCTCGACGCTGGAGATCTTCGTACGGTTGTCCTGAGCGATCGTCAGCTGGAGTGCGTCCAGCCGACCACCCAGCCGCCGCACGATCTGTGCGTGCTCCTGGACACCCAGACTCCAGACCGGAGCGCCGCCGGGCACGAGGGTGATGTCGGTCCGGCCGCCGCCCGGTGTGTGGGAGACCATGTCCCGGATCTGGGCGGGGTCCACCTTGCGGATCACGAAACTCAGCCCGAACCGCCGGTCCTTGACCCGGTCGGGCACCAGGCGGAAGCCCTGGTCGTAACCGACGGCGTACACCTCGTCATCGACCGCGAGCATCAGCAGCCCGGCCGACCGGTTCACGGGCCGCGACACCTCGCACCCGGTCGTGCGATTGATCTCGCCGCACCAGCTCGCGACCGGCTGCTCGAAGCTGCCGGTGACCAGCAGCGCCGGAACACCCAACCGCTCCTCCGGAAAGTGCAGCTCCGCGTCAACTGCTTCGAGCCGATTCGGGTCGAGGACGTCGAACATCGCCTCGATCGTGGGAGCGACACCCGTGAGCCGGTACAGGGTGCGCTTGGACGTGCCGGAAGTGCTGGTGGCCATGGTGCCGCTCCATTCGAATCGACGCTTTGTGGGCAGAGAGATGCCCGAGAGACCGGGGAAGCCCGGAGCCAAGTGAAAGCACAACCAGTAGAGCGACACCTGAAAGCGCTGTCAAACACTTCACGCGGATTGAGGGTCGGTATAGAGTGAAGCCGTCCAGCACGCTCGCCCCACGTCACCCGGCAGGAGCCCATGAACCCGCAGGCCAGTGCCCTCGTGACCGCCGCCGACATCTCCCGGCTGGCCGGCGTGACCCGCGCCACGGTGAGCAACTGGCGTCGTCGCCATCCGGACTTCCCCGCCCCTACGGGAGGCACGGACGCCAGCCCCACATACGATCTCGACGCGGTGCGGGCCTGGCTCTACGCCCGTGGCCAACTTCCCGAGGACACACCGGCGGACCGGCTTCGCACTGCGCTGCGCGGCCACCCCGGCGACGGCGAACTGGCCCTGCACCTGCTCCCTGTCGTGCTCGCGGCCGCCCGGCTGGACCGGAGAGAGAGCGAAGCCCTTCCCGAGCTGCGTGACGACGCACTTCTGCGTTGGGTCCGGTCAGCCGCGAGTGACGGAGCCCAGGACATCCTGGGAACCGAGGACACCGCATACGGCCCCGAGGCGGCCGGGCCGCTGAGGGCGTTGTTGCGGACCGTCGCCGCGGATGGCGCCGAGACTGCGACGGATGTCCTGACCGAACGCCTGCTGGAGGACACCGGGGGCACCGGCACCTACCTCACGCCGCGACCGTTGGCCGCCCTCATGGCCCGGCTTCTGACCGACAGCACGGGCGCTTTCCCGACGACCGTTCTCGACCCCGCGTGCGGTACCGGAACGCTGCTCGCCGCTGCGGCATCCGCCGGTGCGACCGGCCTGTGCGGCCAGGACGTCCTGGCCGCACAGGCCGCCCAGGCCGCAGTACGGCTCCGACTGAGCGCCCCTGAGGCTGCCGTCACCGTACGTGCGGGAGACAGCCTGCGCTCGGACGCCTTCAAGGGCCTCACCGCTGACGCCGTCCTCTGCAATCCTCCGTACGGAGTCCGTGACTGGGGGCACGAGGACCTGGCGTACGACCAACGCTGGGCCTACGGCGTGCCGCCCAAAGGCGAGCCCGAACTCGCCTGGGTCCAGCACTGTCTGGCCCATCTCGCGCCCGGGGGGCGTGCCGTACTGCTCATGCCGCCCGCGGTCGCGGAGCGCACCGCCGGCCGGCGTATCAGGGCTCAGCTCGTACGCGACGGAGCCCTCCGCGCGGTCATCTCACTTCCCCAGGGCGCGGCCACCCCGCTCCACATCGGCCTGCACCTGTGGGTGCTCGAACGGCCCGATCCGCAGACAGAAGCGCCGGGGACCGTTCTGCTCGTCGATGCGGCCACTGCCAGGAACCGGGACCTCGACTGGGCCGCCATCGACGACACCGTGCTCTCGGCGTGGCGGCCGTATCTCGCCGACCGGGACGGCTTCACCGGAGCCCCGGGCATCGCCGGCGCCGTACCGATCACCGATCTCCTCAACGAGGCCGTGGACCTGACTCCGGCCCGCCACATCCGCACGGCTTCCCGGCAGACTCTGCGCCCCGCCCTACTGGCCCGGCAGGCATCGGAGCTGTACGACCGACTCCACCGAGCCGCAAGGGACCTGACCAGCCTCAGCACCGAAGGCGACTGGCCACCGGCCGACGACCACCCCTGCGACTGGCGCACGGCAACGGTCGCGGATCTTCTGCGCGGTGGCGCTCTCAGTCTGCTTCGCACCGCACCCGGAAGCCGCCGGACTCGTAGCGGCCAACCCCTACCGCAGCCCGAACCGGAACGCGGCGGACGACCGACGCTCACGGCAACCGACGTCATGAAGAACCGACCCGCGTCCGGAACGGATGCGGACCTTCCCACCGGCGCTGCTCTCACCTTGATCCAGGGAAGAGACGTGCTGCTCACAGAGACGCTCCGGGTGGGGCACAGCGCCGTGGCCCGAGTCGTGGAGCCGGACGATGCAGGCTGCTCCCTCGGACCCCACCTGCTGCTGTTCCGCCCGGATCAACGTCGACTCGACCCCTGGTTCCTGGCCGGGTTCCTCGCAGCGGAGCAGAACGTCAACGCTGCGGCCACCGGCACATCCGTCGTTCGAGTGGACCCCCGACGACTACGCGTTCCTTTGCTCCCACTCGCCGAACAGCAGCGCTACGGCGCCGCGTTCCGCCGCCTGCACGAGCTGCGCACCGCCGCCCGCCGTGCCGACCAGACCGCCGAGGACGTCACACGTCTCCTCACCACCGGACTTACCGGCGGCGCGCTGTTGCCGCACGGTCACGGATCGGCGTGAAACGCGCGGCCCGGCACCGCGAACGGCCAGACTTGACCTCTCCGTCCCTCGGGGACGGCGAAACTCCGGAAGGACAGCGTTGAACAGCAGTAAGCACACGGAACTGGCGAACCATGCGTGGTCGGTCGCCGACCTCCTGCGCGGCGACTACAAGCAGTCCGACTACGGCAAGGTGATCCTGCCGTTCACCGTGCTGCGGCGCCTGGAGTGCGTCCTCGCCCCGACCAAGGGCAAGGTCCTGGAGGTCGCCGCCCGCTACGAGGGCCAGGACATCAACCCGGACCGCTTCCTGCGCAAGGCGTCCGGCCACAGCTTCTACAACACCAGCACCTACACGCTGAAGGCCATCGCGGGCGACGCCTCGCACGCGGCGAAGTACCTTACGGAGTACTACGGCGCCTTCTCCCCCAACGCGCGGGAAGTCCTGGAGCGGTACGACTTCGCCCAGCAGATCAAGCGGCTGGACGCGGCGGACCTGCTGTACCAGGTGGTCGGACGGTTCGCCGACCTCGACCTGCGGCCGGTGAAGAGGGACGCGGACAACAATGTCGTGGTCGACGAGCACGGCAAGCCGATCGAGATCGTCACCAACCACCAGATGGGCTACGTCTTCGAGGAGCTGATCCGGCGCTTCGCCGAGCAGTCCAACGAGACGGCCGGTGAGCACTTCACGCCCCGGGAAGTCATCCGGCTGATGGTCAACCTGCTCGTCGCACCGGACAGCGACGCGCTGGCCCTGCCGGGCACCGTCCGCACGGTCATGGACCCGGCCTGCGGCACCGGCGGCATGCTCAGCGCGGCCGAGGAGCACATCACCGCCCACAATCGGGACGCCACGGTCAAGGTCTTCGGCCAGGAGCTCAACCCCGAGTCCTGGGCCATCTGCCGGTCGGACATGATGATCAAGGGCCAGGACCCGGAGAACATCAAGTTCGGCAATTCGTTCAGCGACGACGGCCACGCCGGAGCCACCTTCGACTACCTGCTGGCCAACCCGCCGTTCGGGGTGGAATGGAAAAAGGTCAAGGGCGCGGTCGAGGACGAGCACGAACGCCTCGGTGAGAGCGGGCGCTTCGGGGCCGGCCTCCCCCGCATCAACGACGGCTCGTTGCTCTTCCTCCAGCACATGATCTCGAAGATGAAGCCGGTGGACCCGTCCGGGTCGGGCGGCAGCCGCATCGCGATCGTCTTCAACGGCTCCCCTCTGTTCACGGGGGCGGCAGAGTCAGGTGAGTCCAGGATCCGGCAGTGGATCCTGGAGAACGACTGGCTGGAGGGCATCGTCGCCCTGCCCGACCAGCTCTTCTACAACACCGGGATCTCCACGTACTTCTGGGTGCTCAGCAACCGCAAGGCCAGGGACCGGCGCGGCAAGGTCGTCCTGCTGGACGCCCGCGGCTACTGGCGCAAGATGCGGAAGTCCCTCGGGGACAAGCGCAAGGAACTGGGCGAGCAGCACATCTCCGAGATCACGAGGCTCTACACGGAGGCGCTGGCAGTCGTCGACGCGGCGGAGAAGGGCGGCGGCCACGACCTGGCCGACCGGGCCGGGAAGATCAAGATTTTCCGCAACGAGGACTTCGGATATCACCGGATCACCGTCGAACGGCCGTTGAAGCTCCGCTTCGAGGTGACGGAGGAGACGCTTGCGGCGATCACCTCGTCGAAGCCGATCACACGGGCCACGGACGCAGAGGCGTTCGCGGAGGCGCTGCGCCCGCTGGTCGGCAAGTCCTGGACAACGAAGTCCGACGCGTGGATCGACCTGAAGGACGCGGTCGTCGCGGCCGGCCTGTTGTGGCCGACGGGTGCACCGTTCGGCAAGGCGCTACGGGAAGCGGTCGGCGTCCGGGACCCAGAGGGCGAGGTCCAGCGCATCAAGGGCGAGCCGGAACCGGACCCGGAGCTGCGGGACTACGAGAACGTGCCGCTGAAGGAGGACGTGGAGGAGTACTTGCGGCGGGAGGTACTGCCGCACGTGCCGGACGCGTGGATCGACCACAACAAGACGAAGGTCGGGTACGAGATCCCGTTCACGCGGCACTTCTATGTGTACAAGCCGCCGCGACCGTTGGCGGAGATCGACGCGGAGTTGAAGGCTCTGGAGAGCGAGATCCAGGCGCTGCTGGGTGAGGTGACGAAGTGACCGGGCCAAGCACGACGACGCTCCGCTCTGCTGCGGAAGTCTCTCTTGGAAGGCAACGATCCCCTCAGCACTCTGAGGGCGAGCACATGGTGCGTTATCTGCGAGCCGCCAACGTAAAAGACGGCACGCTGGACCTCGCCGATGTTCAGTCGATGAACTTTACCCCAGCCGAACAGAATGTCTTCGCGCTGCGAGCTGGCGATGTCCTCGTAAGCGAAGGCAGCGGGAGCCTCAGCAGCGTAGGCGCTTCAGCGGTTTGGCGCGGTGAATTGGAGGGCATCGTCTGTTTCCAGAACACTCTGTTGCGCCTTCGCCCCCGGGTCGGCGTTGACGGACGATACCTGGAATGGTGGGCTCGCTCGGCGTTCGGCTCTGGAGTATTTGCGTCGATTTCATCAGGCGCGAACATCTACCATCTGAGTGCTGAACGGGTACGCGCACTCCCAATCAGCCTGCCCCCGTTGGAGGAGCAGCGCCGCATCGCCGACTTCCTCGACGCTGAAACCGCCCGCATCGGCGGTTTGGACGCGTCCCGGTCCGCACAACTGAGGCTCCTCTCAGATCGCGAACGAGCGATGCTGGACCACTCATTCGGAGAGGCAAGATCCGGGGTTCCGACGCGACTCAAATATCTATTTTCTGTGCGCCCTCGCTACGGCGTCCTGGTTCCGGTATTTACAGATGACGGCGTCCCCTTCATCCGGGTCAATGACCTCCTTGACTTGGAAGGACGGGCCGATGGGTTGCGCAATATCCCGAGCGAATTGTCAGCGCAATACACCAGAAGTGTTGTCCGGCCTGGCGATCTGCTGATGAGCGTTGTGGGAACGCTTGGGCGCACAGCAATTGCCCCCGCAAGTTTGACTGGAGCGAACATCGCGCGAGCCGTGTGTTCGATGCGTTTCATGCCTGATGTAGAAGTGCAACTTGTCGAAGCCTGGATCGGCTCGAGTTCATTTAACGAGCAGGCTCTGATCGCCACGAGCACAGACACGGCCCAGCCAACGCTTGGCATGGAAGACCTGGGAAACTTTTCACTGACTTGGCCATCGGACCCGCAAGAGCGGAGGCACATGATTCGAGAGATCGATCGCATCCAGAGCTCCATGAGGAGCCTGAGCAAGAAGCTGGAACGCCAAAAGGCGGTTCTCACCGAGCGTCGCCAAGCCCTCATCACCGCCGCCGTCACCGGCCAGATCGACGTGTCCACCGCCAGTGGGCGAGGGATCGAGGAATGATCGCGCCATGAGCCCCGCCGCGTCTCACCGCCCGATGCCGTTCATCACCCGTGTCCGAGTCGACAACTACAAATCCATCGCTCATTGCGACGTGACTCTCGGCCGGTTCACCGTGCTGCTCGGGTTGAACGCCGCTGGCAAGTCGAACTTCCTCGATGCCCTGCGCTTCGTACGCGACGCGCTGGTGAACGGCCCGGCCGAGGCCGTGGCAGCGCGCGGCGGGTGGGACGAGGTTTTGCGCCGGGTCCCTGAGCCGGCGGCCTCCTGCACCATCGGGCTGGAATTTCACCTGCCGGCGATCGCTCACGACACAGAGCCCTGGGCAGGACGGTACGAGATCACCCTCGCACCGACGGCTGTCAGCGGGGCGGGGCGGGATGCGGAGTCCGGTGTACGCGTCCGGCATGAGTACTGTGAAATGCGTCACCCTGGCGCCAAGGGTGCAACTGACAACGAGTACTTCGAGTCGTTCCTCGTGCCGTACGGCACCGGGTCGAAGCGCCGTCAGAAGCTGCTGGGGCTTTCGCAGAGGGCCGACACGGAGCCGTTCGGTGAACTCCACGACGCACTGACCGAGATGTTCTTCTACAGCCCCGACCTGGCCAATCTGCGCAAGGCCAGCCCGAACACGCCGACCGCCGGAGCCCTCGGCGAAGACGGCAGGGACCTCGGCCCCGCCCTGGCCACCCTCGGGGATCAGGAACGTGACCGCGTCTCGCAGTACCTCGGAGTGATCGTGCCCGGTGTCGTGGAGGTCGGTCCCACCGACCCCTCCGCCGACTACATCGCGGCGCGGATCAACTTCGCCACCGAAGGCGAGACCGAACCGCACGTTTTCCGGGCAGAGTCCATGTCGGAAGGGACCATCCGGGCCATCGGCCTGCTGACCGCGCTTTTCCAGCCCGATGCCCGTGAAGGCTGGATTCCGCTTATCGCCGTCGAAGAGCCCGAGTTGGCGCTGCACCCACTCGCGGCCGGGGCTCTCTACGACGCGCTCACAGAAGCAAGTGAGCACGTGCAGGTCTTCGCGACCACCCAAAGCGCGGAGTTGTTCGACCGCAAGGAGGCCGACCTGTCGGCCATCCGCGTGGTCGCCGCCGAGCACGGAGTGACGGTGATCGGCGAGGTGGACCCCGTAAGCCGGTCAATCGTGGCCGACGGTCTGGCGACCACCGCCGAACTGCTGCGCTCCGACCAGTTGCGCCCGGTCGTCGAACCTCCCGCCCGACCGGACGAGCAGCCGGAGGGTGAGGAGTGAACCAGCCGAGAGTCACGATCGCCTCCGTCGTCGAGGGCGAGGGCGAGATCAGCGCACTCCCCGTCCTCCTCCGAAGGCTGATGTACGAGGCGGAGATCTGGGACGCGGACATCCAGCCGCCCTTCCTGGTCGACCGCGGCCGACTCGTCCGGCCGGGCGGTCTGGAAGCCGCCGTGGAGGCCCAGGCGCGACGCGTACCCGCCGAACATCCGGGTGGCATCCTCGTCGTGATCGACGCCGACGACGACTGCCCGGCCAGCCTCGGGCCTTCGCTGCTGGCCCGGGTCCAAGCAGCCCGCCCGGACCGCCGCACGGCCGTCGTACTGGCGAACCGGGAGTTCGAGGCGTGGTTCCTCGCGTCAGCGCCCTCCCTCGGCGGCCGGGCGGGCCTCACCGAGCACCTGGAGATCCCGCCCAACAGCGAGACGTTACGCGACTGCAAGGGCTGGCTGACCCACCACCGGCGCGACGGAGTGCGCTACCGCCCCCGCGTGGACCAGCCGGCACTGACCCAGGACATGGATCTCGCCCTGGCCCGCGCCAACTCACCGTCCTTCAACAAGTTCTGCCGCGACATCACGTACCTGATCACCGGAAAGCGGGGGGAATAGCAACTCATGTCCGTCCACGACGAAGCAGCATTCGGGAACGCCATAGCCGCCGCCATGTTGGAGCGCGGGTGGACCGAGGGAAACCGGTCGCACTACCAACCCCACCTCGGCCTGGACACCGCCCAGCTCTTCGAGTTCATCGGCAAGACCCAAGCCGACGACTGGGCCGAACTGATCGCTCGCTACGGCGGTGATCCCAACACCGCCCAGGCCGGGTTCGCCAAGCGCGTGGACCAGGCGATCGGCACCGACGGTGTGCTGGACGTACTCCGCAAGGGCGTGAAGGACCACGGTGTCCTGATCAGGCTCGCGTACTTCAAGCCGTCGCTCATCGCGTCGGACGCGGTCCTCGACGACTACCGGGCGAACCGGCTGACCTTCGTCAAGGAGCTGGAGTACGCCGCCAAGCAGACGGACAAGGGCAAGCGCCTCGACCTCACCCTCTTCCTCAACGGAATCCCGCTGGCGACCGCAGAGTTGAAGAACGCCCTCACGCGCCAGGGCGTGGAGGCGGCCAAGGACCAGTACCGCATGGACCGCGACCCCACCGAGCTGATCTTCGCACGGCGGGTGATCGCGAACTTCGCCGTGGACACGGACCTGGTGTTCGTCGCGCCTGAACTGCGCGGCAAGCTCACGCGGTTCCTGCCCTTCAACACGGGCTCGGAGGGACCGGGGAAGCCCGGCGGCGCGGGAAATCCGGCGCCCACCGTCCCCGGGACGTACGCGACTTCCTACCTCTGGGAACAGATCTGGGAGCGGGACACCTGGCTGGACCTGATCGAGCGGTTCGTGCACCTCAGCAGGGAGAAGGGCGCGGACGGGCGGACACGCAAGAAGCTGATCTTCCCGCGCTACCACCAGTGGGACATCGTCAAGAAGCTCGCCGACCACGCCGCCCGCCAGGGTGCCGGTCACAACTACCTCGGAATGGCCTCCGCCGGTTCCGGCAAGTCGAACACCATCGGGTGGCTGGCGCACCGCCTGTCGTCGCTGCACACGCCCGCCGACCCCGCCGAGATCGACCCCGATGCCCTGGCCGCCGGGCTCAAGCCCGGTGCGCCCGTGTTCGACAAGGTCGTGATCATCACCGACCGCCGCAATCTCGACGCCCAGCTCCGCGAGACGGTGGGCAGTTTCGAGAAGACCGCCGGTCTGGTCGTGAAGATCGACGAGAAGCACGGCGCAAAGTCCGACCAACTCGCCAAGGCGCTGTCCCGCGAGACCGGGAAGATCATCACGGTCACGCTGCACACCTTCCCCGCCCTCATCGACTACCTGCGCCGCAACCCCACAGAGATACAGGGCCGCAACTTCGCGATCATCGTGGACGAGGCGCACTCCTCGCAGTCCGGCGACGCGGCCACGGCCGTCCGCGCGGCGCTGCGTGACCTCGGTCTGGACTCGGACTCCGACGAGGCCGGGGCGACCGAGGTGGAAGCGGCGGCGGCCACCACCGAAGCCAGGCTCATCCGCAAGGCCACCCAGCGCAGCAAGGCCTCCAACCTCTCCTACTTCGCGTTCACGGCCACGCCCAAGGCCAAGACACTCGAACTCTTCGGCACCCTGGACACCGTCGACGGCAAACCGGCGTACGTCCCCTTCCACACGTACTCGATGCGCCAGGCCATCGAGGAAGGGTTCATCCTCGATCCCCTGCGCACCTACGTCACGTACGACACGTACTGGAAGCTGGTGAACAAGAACCCGGACGAGCGCGAGGTGGACCCGTCCAAGGCGAATCCGCTGCTCGCCCGGTACGCGCTCACGCACGACTCCACCGTGACCCAGCAGGCGCAGGTGATCGTCGAGCACTTCCGTACACACACCGCCGGCCGGCTCGGCGGACGTGCCAAGGCCATGGTGGTGACGGCCTCCCGGCACAGCGCCGTGCAGATGGCCCGTGCCATCAGGAAGTACATCGGCGACAACGCGTACGCCGACCCCGGCGTCCTGGTCGCGTTCTCCGGCAGCCTGACGTACGACGGCGAGGAGATCACCGAGCCGAAGGAGAACGGCGGCCTCGCCGAGTCAGCGCTGCCGAAGGCGTTCGCGTACACACGCAAGGACGACAAGGCCGTGCGCACGGGCGGGACGGCGACACAGCGCGAGTACCGCATCCTGGTCGTCGCCGAGAAGTACCAGACCGGCTTCGACCAGCCGCTGCTCACCACGATGTACGTGAACAAGAAGCTCGCGGGCATCAGCGCCGTCCAGACCCTCTCCCGTCTGAACCGCACCGCCGACCGCAAGTCGCAGGCGGATTTGGCCGTACTGGACTTCGTCAACGACGCCGAGGACATCAAGGAGTCCTTCCGCCCGTACTTCGAGGAGGCGAACACCCTCCCCTCCGACCCCAACCTTCTCTACACCGCGCAGAGCCAGGTCATGCAGCCCGACATCCTCGTCGAGGAGGAGATGCGGGAGTTCGCGGATGCCTATCTGGCGGCCGAGGAGAAGGCGGCGGGCTCGGTGACCCGCTGGGAGAAGCTGCACGCCGAGTTGTACCGGCATCTGGGTCCAGCCGTCGGGCGGTTCACCGAGCTGCTGGACCGCAAGGACGAGGCGGGCGACCCCGACGAGGAAGCCGCGGAGGCCGCCGAGCAGTTCCGCGCGGATCTCAACGACTACGTACGGAAGTACGGCTTCCTCTCGCAGATCGTGCCCTACCGCGACGCCGACCTCGAATGCCTCTACCTCTACGGCCGCCACCTGCTCAACCGTCTGCCGCGGCGCGGAGACGGCGGCGTGGACATAGGTGACGTCGACCTCAGTCACCTGCGCATCCAGAAGACCGGCGAGCACGACCTCGCGCTGACCGCCGAGGGAGCGGCGGAGCTGCGCGGCTTCGGTGAAGGTGGGGGCGGCGCCAAGGAGCAGGAGAAGTCGCTGCTGTCGGAGCTGATCGAGAAGTTCAACGACAAGTTCGGCACCGACTTCACCGATCAGGACGTGATCACGCCGTTCTCGGAGGCGAAGGCGGACCCGAAGGTACGGGCCGCCGCCGTCAACGACGAGGAGAACTTCGGTCTCGTCTTCGACGAGGTCTTCGAGGACAAGATGGCCGAGCACATCGACACCATCGCCGACATGGGGCGGCAGTACTTCAGCCACGACGACAGTTTCAAGCAGTCACTCAACCAGAGTGCGCGCCGGGCTGCCTGGCGGATGATCCGCCGGGAGGAGAACATCGACGACGAGGCGGCCTGACCCGTCCGGCCCTCCGTCCCCTCCCTGCCGACCACTCCCCCGGTCAGCCTCCCTGGTGGAACGAGAGCCCGGCGATCACGGACGTACCGCGCGTGGGGCGGGGCCGGACGGTCCAGGCGGTGGCGAGGCTGTTGACGAGGATCAGACCCCGACCGCACTCGGAGGTCGTGTCCGGGTGGGCCAGTGCCGGCTTACCCGGACCCGGGTCGGAAACGGCGAGCCAGTAGTGTCCGTCGGCGGGCCACATGACGAGTTCGACGAGGTCTCCGTCCTCCCCGCAGGCACCGTGGCGGATGGCGTTGGTGACCAGCTCCGAGGTCAACAGTCCCAGGTCATCGCCGAGATGGGGCCGAAGACCGTGCGGCAGCGATGCGGCGACGGCGTGCCGGGCCCGCCGTACGGAGGCGGGGTGGGCGGGGAAGCGCCAGTAGTCAGGGACGAGGGGGATCTCGGGCATGGCGAACTCCACGACTCTGTGAGGGTTTTGGGGTCGCCGGTGGCTTACCGCCCTGGTCGCGGGCACACCCGTCCCAGGGCGGACGGGCATGCTCGCGCGGTGCGCTTCCGGCATTGCGGTGTGTAGCGTGCGCGATACTCACGGTAGGAGATGGGGGCCATATTTGCCATGCCATTCGCAACAATGGCCTCGATACGGTGAACTGGCGCCCATCGAAACCCATGCGACGAACGCCTCGCGGCACGGAAGGTACGACATGCCACCAAGAACGATCCTCACCCAACGGCAGAAGCGCCTGGGAAGTGAACTGCGCAGGATGCGCACCAAGGCCGGCATGTCGGCGGAATACGCCGCGGGGCTCCTCGGCGTCGATCGGAGCAGGATCTCCAACATGGAGTCCGGACTGCGCGGAATCAACGCCGAACGGCTGCGTACGCTGGCCTGCAACTGCGACTGCACCGACGAGAAGTACATCGACGCCTTGGCCGAGATGGCGGAGCCGAGCGAAGCAGGGTGGTGGGAGCGCTACCGGGGTAGCTTGCCTCAAGGCCTGCTGGACATTTCCGAAACGGAGGCCAGCGCAGTGCGTCTGCGGGGCGCGAACACCGTGCACGTGCCAGGGCTGCTCCAGACATCGGCGCACGCCATGGCCATCTTCCGCGCCGTCGTCCCGCAACTTCCCGAGCATGAGGTCGCTCTCCGACTGGCACACCGTTCGGAGCGCCAGAAGGTGATCATCGGCGACAACCCGGCCCCGTACGTGGCTGTGATCCACGAGGCGGCGCTGCGCATGCAGTTCGGCGGACGAGACGTTGCCCAGGCACAGTTGGAGTATCTGCTGGAGGTCTCCGAGCGGGACAACGTCACAGTGCTCGTCGTCCCGTTCAGCCACGGCGCCTTCCCCGGGGCAGGACACACAGTCGTCTACACCGAGGGCCCTGTGCAGCAGCTCGATACCGTGCAGGTGGACAACTCTCATGGTCCTGTCTTCCTGCATGCTGAGGGCCAGCTCGCGAAATATCGGGCACAACTCGACCTGTTGGAAGACTTGGCACTGTCTCCAGAACGGTCCCGCGACTTCATCCGCCAGATCGCCCAACAACTATGAGGAGAAGCCAAGATGGCTGACATCACCTGGGATGCCCCGTTCTGCGGCGAGGGCAGCTCCTGCTTCCGCCTCGGCACCGACGCCGACGGCAACGGCTACATAGCCGTCAACGGGCAAGAGGACCGGTACCTCACCGACTCCCTCGAAGCCCTGCGCACCCTCATCACCGACATCAAGGCGGGCAAGGCCGACCACCTGCTGTAACTCCTGTCGCGCGCCCCGCGAATGGGTACCGTGTACAGCGATCGGCTGACGTGGCATCAGGACGACGGGGGCGCATCGCGTGTCGCAGGCAGGGAGAATCGGCGAGCAGGGCCGCTATGAGCTGATCGAGGAGATCGAGTCCGGCGGTATGGGCACGGTCTGGCGCGGCTACGACGCCGTCCTCGACCGGGAGATCGCGGTCAAGCTCATCCGGCCCGACGTCGTCGCATCGCCCGCGCAGGCCGAGGAGTTCACCCGCCGCTTCGAACGCGAGGCCCGCGTCACCGCTCGGATCGGGCATCACGGGGTGCCGCAGGTGTTCGACGCGGTACTGGACGAGGCGTCGTACGACCGGCTGTACCTGGTGATGGAGTACGTGCGCGGGGTCTCCCTACGCAGGGTGCTGGCCGGCGCGGAGGACGGAACGGCGACGCTGCTGCCGGTGAGCTGGGCCGCGTCGATCGCGGCGCAGATCTGCACGGTCCTTTCGTACGCGCACGCCATCCCTGTCGTGCACCGCGACCTGAAGCCGGACAACGTCCTGATCGCCGCTGACGGCACGGTCAAGGTGCTGGATTTCGGCATCGCGAAACTGCTGCGCACGGACGTCACCCGACTCACGGCCACGGGCAGCCGGATCGGCACCAGCCGTTACATGCCGCCCGAGCAGATCGACTGCGCGCAGATCACACCGCTGAGCGACCTCTACGCGCTCGGCTGCGTGCTGCACGAACTTCTCGCCGGAGAGCCGGTCTTCTGCGGCGACAACGAGTACCAGCTTCTGCACCAGCACATGAACGTGCCGCCGAAACCGTTGCGCACCCTGCGGCCCGAGGTGCCGGAGGACCTGGAGGCGCTGGTCCTGGACCTGCTGGCCAAGGTGCCCGAGCAGCGTCCGGCCGACGCGCACGCGGTGTACGAACGCCTGTCGCCGCACCTGCCGCAACCGGGATCGGCAGCCGAACCCTTGGCCCTCGCCCACGACGGCGCCCCTTCCGCAGTTCCCGACCCGACGGTGGTGTACCGACAGCCGAACGCACCCCTGCGGCGGCCCACGCCACCCGCGCCCTCGCTCGGGCCGGTGGCTCCCGTACCGGTCCCGGCGCGCGTCGACACCGCGCTGCGGGACGCGATCCGGGACGCCTATGCCCGGTCCGCGGACCTCGCCGAGAGCGGGCGGTTCGCCCAGGCCGCCGATGTCCTCAAGGCAGTGATCGCCACAGCGGCCACGACCCTCGGTGCACACAACTCCCGTGTGCTCGGTCTGCGGCGGCAGCGCGCGGCGGTCCTCATGGCCGGCGAGGACTTCCGGCGTGCGTTGCCCGAGTTCGACGCTCTGGCCGCCGTCTACGCCCGTACAGTCGGACCGGCCGACGAGAGCACGCTGGAATGCCGTCGGCACGCCGCCCACTGCCGGGCCAACCTCGGTCAGGCAACCGTCGCTCTGCGGGAGTTCCAGGAGGTACTGGAAGTCGTGTCCGACGCGGCCGGGGACGCCTCCGAAACCGCTCTCGACCTGCGCCGGAGTATCGGCGTGCTCCTCTTCTCCGAAGGCCGCCGCGCCGAGGCCGAGGGGGTCCTCGACGCCCTCCACGAGGACATGTGCGTCCTGCTCGGCGAGGACCATGAGGAGACCCACGAAGTCGCCAATCTCCTCGCCCGAGTGCGCGGCCCGGAGGGACTGCGCCCTTACTGACGTCCTGCCGGTGCGGTGTTCACGCCGTCAGGCCTCGTCCTCTTCGCTGTGGATGCGCTGAGCCAGATCCCACAGGCTCAGGCCATCCGACTGGAACCAGCGAGCCGTACCCTGATTGGCAACCGGGCGGTCGCCCCAGTCGGCGTCCGCCCACATCTTCGACACCAGCCCGGACGGCGAGTACTGCTGCTCGTCGTACGCCCACAGGATCGACTTGGTCCGGTGATTGACCCAGGTCGCCTGGCGTCGGCGTTCATCTTGGACAAGCCACTCCTCCATGGCGTCGCGCTCGGGCTCGTTCAGAGCCACGTAAAGGAGGGGGGCTCCGTCCTTGATGACACGGCGGTCGACAAGGAGCGGCACGGTGTTCGGGCGCCGCGGCTTGCGCTCCTTCGCGGGAGGCGCGGGAACGGCGACGCCATCGGCCAGGTCGCCGAGGACATGCTTCGCGAGCTCCCGACACGTCTCCGCGGTCTGGAAGGCAGTCCTGATCTGCGGACGCGGCCCGTAACGAGTGACAATCTGATGGGTCAGCCGACGCACCAGATCCGGTACGAGGGCGGGAATCCTCTCCAGGACCTCGCTGTCCCAGTCGAAGTCGGGGTCATCGATACTCGTGGCGCCGAGATGCTGGAAGATCAGGTGGGTGACGAGGAAGCCACCGTGCTCGGTGGTCGCGGCCTCGCGGCTGTTCTGACCGCTGCCCAGTTCGTAGACCGCGCTCCGTGCCGCGCGCAGCGTGAGCACGGAGCGCCACACCTTCTGGGGGGAGGGTTCGCGTTTGAACAGCAGGGTGTGGCTGCCCTTGGGACCCTGCTCCCAGAGGTTCTCCGTCGAACTGGCGGCCCGGGCGGCCTGTCCCGCATCCGGGTACAGGCATGCGAGTGCGAGAGCGAGTTCGTCCAGTGAACAGCCGGTCTCGGGCGCGGCGACCGGCTCGCCGCGCTTGATCACGTACTGCTTTCGCAGTTCGGCGCGAAGGTTGGCCTTGATCGCCTGGTGCACAGGCTCGAGCGAGATGTGATCGCGCTGCTCGATGGCGTTCTGCCGGTTCGCCGCCTGCGAGACCTGGACGCCGAATTCCCGGTCTTCATGCGTGTTGATGACCTTGATGCTCAGGGTGGCGTTGGCCGCGGCCTCACCGTCGTCGTGCATGGCCCTGGCGACAGCCCGTACGGTCTGAGCACCGTTCACGATGCTCGCCCCGGCCACGGTGAGCGTGGTCGGCCTGCTCTGCGGTGCCTTGGCGCTGTCGTGCTTGGCCGTGAGCGAGTCGCAGATCATGGTGATGCCGTTGTTCAGGTGCCAGAATTTCGTGGGATCGGACGTAAGGGTCTGACCGATCTCCGCATTCGTGAGAGTGGTCCCGAGCGGGGCCCGGAGGTTCTGCTCGAACAGGCCGGTCCCGTGCGTCTCGTACCACTCGGCGACGCTCTCGGCGGAGACCGTGCCCTGGTAGGCCTCGAGTGGTCCCTTCTGCTGGTACCAGTCGTCAAGGCGTACATCCAGGCAGATCGGCTCCGGCCGAAGATCCGCGTGGATCTGGTCATGGAAGTCCGCGGCGTACAGCACCTCGACACTCAAGCGGGCACCGTGCTTGTTGAACTCGTCGAGAGCGTTGTTGAGAACCTCGAGCGCCGGCGGCGAGGGCTCCACGGTGCCCATCAGCGCGATGAGCAGAGTGGCCTTCTTGTTGACGATGAACGGCCTGGCTTCCAGAGCGAGGGCGCCTGCACGCTGGTTGAACTGGTCGTACAGTTCGTTCTCGATCCGGTTCAGGCCATCCACCATCGCCTTGGCGGCGTCCACATCGAAGGTCGCCGTGCCCTTGTCGCTCCACTTCGCCTGGACGAGCAGGGCCTGCCCGCTCTCCGGCAGGGGGGCGATGGCGTCCAATCCCTGGTCCGCGATGCCGTCCGTGACAAACCGGGCCGCCTCGGCCACAGTGCATTGGGCCAAGCGCCGTACCGCGAGGGCCGCGAGGGCACGGGAGAGGAAGCGCTGTTCGTAGTTGCCCCCTCGGAAGTGGGCGATGTCGCTGTCGTCTATCACCCCGCCGAATGTCTCGTGCAGCTGCTCGCGGACCTGCGTTACCTGGCGAGGTGTGTCCGCCCCCGAGGTGGCCATGGATGGTTGCCTTCCCACTGGTGTCTTGTTGATGGCCTAGCAGCCGTAGATCGTGATCCTGCTGGTAGGGGCCGGTGCGGGCATGGGTGCGGCCACCGTTGATCATCGTGAGTTGTGTGGACTAACGAAGAGACGGTGGCCGCAGGTCACAGCATAGATCCCGCCCGTTGGCGGGACGCGTTCGAGGGCCTGATGAGCCGGATCGCCGGCCGCTTCGCCCGGGTCGAACCCCGGCGCAGGGCGGCGCGGTTGGTCCTCGGTCTACTGGCCGACCTGCCACGCAAGAACTGCTGGACCATCGCCGAGTGGGCCGGCGAGAGCACTCCGGACGGCATGCAGCACCTGTTGGGCAGGGCCAGGTGGGATGCCGATCAGGTCCGCGACGACGTATGCGGCTACGTGGTGGAGCACCTGCACGACGACCGGGCGGTGCTGGTCGTCGACGAGACCGGCGACGTGAAGAAGGGCACCGGCACGGTCGGCGTCCAACGCCAGTACACCGGCACCGCCGGCCGGATCGAGAACTCCCAAGTCACCGTCTACCTGGTCTACGCAGGTCAGCGCGGCCACGCCGCAGTGGACCGGGAACTCTGCGTTCCGCGTTCCTGGACCTCCGACCCCGACCGCTGCCGCGCCGCGGGCCTTGCGGAGGAAGCCGCCTTCGCCACCAAGCCGGAGCCGGCCACTCGTATGATCGCCCGGTTCCCGGACGCCGGCCACCAGGCTGCCTGGGTTGCCGGCGACGAGGTCTACGGCGGCAACCCCAAGCTGCGAACCGCACTGGAGGAACGCGGCACCGGCTACGTTCTCGCGGTGGCCTGCTCGCACGAAGTCACCACCGGTGCAGGGAAGTTCCGTGCGGACATCCTGGCCAAGAAGGTGCCCAAGCGGGCTTGGCAGAAGCTCTCCGCAGGGGCAGGGGCCAAGGGCCACCGCTTCTACAACTGGGCAGTCATCGACCTCGCCGACCCCCGCCCCGGCAGCCGCCGGCTGCTGATCCGCCGCAACCGCAGCACCGGCGAACTCGCCTACTATCGCTGCTACTCGCCCGCATCCGTGCCGCTGACCGTGCTGGTCAAAGTCGCTGCATCAAGGTGGCGGGTGGAGGAGTTCTTCCAGTCGGGCACGGGCCTGGCCGCACTCGACGAGCACCAGGTCCGCCGCTGTACCTCCTGGTCCCGCTGGGTCACCCTCGCCATGCTCGCGCACGCCTTCCTCGCCGTCGTACGCGCGGACTGAGCACACCCGCCCCGCACCCGATGCCCTCACCCCGCTCACCTGCAACGAGATCCAGCGCCTGTTCATCACCCTCGTCGTCCGCCCCGTCCATACAGCTGCACACCGGCTCGGCTGGTCGAACTGGCGGCGCCGCCACCAGGCCCGATCCCAGGCCAGCCACTACCGGCAACAAGCCACTCGGGCATGAAGATCACGATCTACGGCTGGAGTACTAGGGTCATCGTCGAAGTCCTGGCAAGTTCTGGCAAGTTCCTCGCTCCACGGCGTAGCCACGGGCAAGCTCAGGCACACAGATCGTCACCGACGTTCGAGGAGGACATCATGGCCCTGGTTGAGCTCGGCAAAGACCCGGAGAGTCCTAGCGGCGGATCGCCCACCATCTACCCCGACGACGAGAAGGACAGCTACCTCGTCCAGGGGTGGAAAGTGGAGGACGCCGAGCGTCTCGGGAAGATGGACATTCCTGGCCACGAGTCGGTGGTAGAGATCCCTCGGCGCATGGTGCAGTTCTTCCTGGAGCTGAGGCAGGACACCAAGGACGCCGACCCGGAGGTGAAGAAGGATGACGCGGACCCCGACGTTTGAGGAGCTTTTCCGCGACTGCCAGAGGACAGCCGTCCACCTGGAGATGCGCGACGCCTACATGAAGTCCGACCCGGCCTTCGTCGACTGGAAGGCCGGCATGGCCCTCGACCCTGCCGAACGCTGGGCTGACTGGCACGCGATCGTCACGGAAGCGACCTCGCGGGGCGTCGAAGTCCGGCGGGCGCGCATTGTTTCGACGCCCGTCAGCGAGTACATCCGCTTCGAGTACGACGTGACCGACGGGCTGAACATCGCCGCCGGGGAAAGCGTGCGCTGGCTCTCACGCCGCGACGCCACCAGCCTGGCGCTTCCGGGCAATGACTTCTGGCTGTTCGACTCCAGCCTCGTACTCGTCAACCACTTCGACGGCGAGGGCGAGAACATGCTGTTGGAGCTGACAGCAGACCCGGAGGTGGCGAAGCTCTGTGACTCGGCCTTCGAAGCCGTGTGGCAGCGGGCCACCCCACACGCAGAGTTCGAGCTGATCTGACAGCTCTAGCCACATCGACATGACATCACCATCTTCGAGCGTCCAGGAAGCCCGCCAAGCGCTCGGAAAGCGACTGGCCGACATCCGCCTTGCCGCCGGAATCACCAAGCGGGAGTTGGCCAAACGTTGCGGCTGGCACGAATCGAAGGCTTCGCGCTTCGAGAGGGGCACTCGCGCCCCCTCGGAGCGCGACCTTCGCGCTTGGTGCGCGGCCTGTGGCGCGCAAAGCCAAGCGGAAGACCTCATCTCGACGGCCCGCGGAATCGAGGGCATGTACGTCGAGTGGCGAGACATGGAGGCCAACGGCCTCAAGCTGGCCCAGGAGTCTGTGGTCCCTCTCTGGGAGCGCACAGAACGCTTCCACATTTACTCGCCGTGGCTCATTCCTGGCCCCGTACAGACGGCCTCCTACATCACTGCCCTTTTGACTTCCCTCCGCGACCGTCGAGGAATCATCGACGACGTGCCGGCCGCAGTGAAAGTACGCGTCGAGAAGCAACAGGTCGTCTACGGGAAACACACGTTCGCCATCATCCTGGAGGAAAGCGTCCTCCGAACCCGCATCGGCGGCACTGACGTGATGGCGGGGCAGCTCGGTTACCTGCTGAGCGCTATGGCGCTGCCGTCCATCAGCATCGGCATCATCCCCCAAGACGCCGACCGCTCGGGCCTGTGGCCCGTCGAGGGGTTCTTCCTCCACGACGACGAGCTGGTGAACGTCGAGCTGATCTCGGCACACCTCACCATCGTCCAGCGGCACGAACTTGCCATGTATGCCAAGACATTCGCTGAACTGGCCGAACTTGCCGTCAC
Organism: Streptomyces sp. NPDC048389; assembly: GCF_040706335.1. Taxonomy (NCBI): domain Bacteria; kingdom Bacillati; phylum Actinomycetota; class Actinomycetes; order Kitasatosporales; family Streptomycetaceae; genus Streptomyces; species Streptomyces sp. NPDC048389. The sequence goes on from NZ_JBEZKP010000013.1 coordinate 80,928, forward strand.
GGGCGCCGCTGCGCGTGAACTCATCACCGCAGCCATCGAATCTCTAGGGTGAATCGCTGGCAAGTCCGGGCACACTCGTGGCCCCCCACCTGCCTCCCTTTCTAACTTCATTGGCACGGCTCAAAACGTGCCCGGAGGGGGCAGTGATGACGTTGGCAAGTATCGGCAAGGAAAAGGGACTAGTCGGGAACACGGTGGATGGGCCCCCGGCTGCCATCGACGTTGAGGCGATCTCCTCGCGCACTGACTCCGTTCTCACCATGCGGATGGACTCCTCGACCCGTGCGGACATAGACGGCGTCACGCCGGCCATCGTCCAGCAGCTCAACTCTCTGCTCGGTGAGGACTTGGGTGCGGAGGATGACCCGCAGGTGCGGGAGCTCGTCCGCACGGGCAACAACCTGATCGACCCCAAGAACCGGCCGACCGAGAACACTCCGGCTTTCGGAGCGTTTATCCACCTTCGGGACGTGGCAACGCTCACTCGTCGACTCCTCTGGATCTACACCGAACGCAACGGGCTGGGTGCGCCGTGAGCGTCAAGGAAGACCAGATCATCCGGGAGCTCTCCCACTACATCTACGAGCACCCGGACGAGCGGATGGCCTTGATGCCGGTGTACGACGCCGCCGTTGACCACTCGCGGCGCCAGGCTTGCACCCACGACCAGCGTTGCCCTCTCATCGTGACGGGGGCCGTCGTCGTGAACGAGGAGGGCTCCGTCCTCTGCCTGCGGAACGGACCCCGCTTCGCCCTTGCCGAGGCCGAGCCCGAAGACGAGGACGACACCCTTAGCGGCGCCGCTCTGCGCCTGTTGGCCGAGCAGGTCGGCATTCGGGACGTGTGGACCCAACCCGGCACCGAGAGCGCCTTTCTGGTCGACGTGACCAGGCCAGGACACCACCACTACGGACCTCGCCTCCGAGTCGGCATTCGCTACCTGTTCCGTGCCCACACCGGTGCGCTCTTCCCCTCGGCGATCGAGTTGGGCGCAGCGGCTTGGATGCCCCTCTCCGAGATCGGCATCGAGGCTGTCCATCGTCGCGTCGAGAGCCTCTTGGTCGGGGTCCGATGAATCACCGCGCCCAGCAGCTCGCTTACATGGCAGCCGTCTTGTTGATCGGCGGCGCCATCGTGTTCGGAATCTGGAGGGGCTGAATGCAGTACGTGCGCCAGAGCAGCAAGGCTGCGCGCGCCCGCAAGGGTGGTCACCTGATCATCCTTCGCGGCTACGAGGACGGTCCGGACCCGGTCATCCAGTTCCGCGACCCCTCGGCCTGGGGCCAGGAACACGACCGCGTTCCGCTCAGCCGCCTGGCGCACTCGTACACCGGCCGCGCGATCACCTTCGCGCCCCTGAGCGACGGAGAGTCCTGATGACCGAGGCAATCGGCGAAACGACCGAGGTCGAAGGTGGCCGGAGGATCGCCGTGCTCGGGGAAATGCTTGAGCTGGGTGACGAGGCAGTAGAAGCGCACCGAGGGATCGGGCGCTTCGCCGCCGAAGTCGGTGTCGATCTCGTCCTCGCAATCGGCGGAGACCTTGCGAAGCAGCTCGCCCTCGCTGCCGGCGCCGCAGGCGTGCCCGACGTGGCGACGGTGGGAGACAACAAGACCGCCGCCGCCCTCCTGCACACAATTCTTCAGCCGGGAGACAGGGTGCTCATTAAGGCGTCGCGGGGCGGCCAGCTCTGGCAGATCGCTCAATCCCTCACGGGCCAGCCCGTTACGGATCTGTCCGGCCAGCACCTCACCTGAGGCTGGCGCCCGGACCCCAACTCGCCCAGCACACCGCTACGCCGTGCTGGAGACTTCCTCGGTCGCCGACCCGCCGCCACAGGATCGCCACACAGCACTGAGAAACACCCGGAAAAGTTCACAAAGAGTGAGCACCGATCACTCGGCCACAGAGGCATAGAAGTGGCCCCTGACCAGGTAAAACACCTGATCAGGGGCCCCTCCTTGGCTTACCGACAGACGAGCCAAGCTATACGCCGGGTTCTGTGCACCCGGGACCTCGCGGTCGTCGGGGCGACGGCCATCCATCTAGGACCGGCGTTGCCGCCGGCCTCGTGCGGTCTACCCGCGGACTCGGGCGGGCAGCCCTCGTACGTCCGCGCAGGACCACCTCGCGGCGGCCCCTCTTGACCTTGCTCCGGGTGGGGTTTACCTAGCCGCCTGAGTCACCTCAGGCGCTGGTGGTCTCTTACACCACCGTTTCACCCTTACCGAGGACCGAGGTCCCCGGCGGTCTGTTTTCTGTGGCACTGTCCCGCGGGTCACCCCGGGTGGCCGTTAGCCACCACCCTGCCCTGTGGAGCCCGGACGTTCCTCGGGAGGCCCCTCTCGGGACCCCACGCGGCCGTCCGCCCGGCTCGTCTGCCGTGGGGGCCATGCTACCTGCCGATTCAGAGGAAGTCGGCCGTCTCCAGGTCGAAGCCGAAGGGCTCGGGGAGGGGGAGGGACTTACCGAACGGCACCGTGTGCTGCTCGCGATAGTCGCCGCCCTCCGGGTCCGTGAAGAGCGTCACGGAGGAGGTGTCCCTGTCCACGAGGAGATACAGCGGGATGCCTCCACGGGCGTAGCAGCGACGTTTGATCTCGCGGTCGGCCATGGGGCGGGTAGAGGTCACCTCAAGCACCATCGCCACCCCGTCGCAGGGCATCCAGGGCTCGGCGCCGCCGAACAGATCCAGTTCCGCCCGTGCGAACGTACCGTCCGGGATGACATGATCTCGCGGACTGTCGGGAATGCCCCGCAACGTCAGGCCTTTGTTCCCAGCGAGGTCCATGTCCGTCCGAGATCGCCTGACCACCTGCTTGACGATCCTGCCGATGCACTTCTCGTGGTCCCCGTCCGGCGGCGGCGTCACAACGATCTCTCCCTCGATCAGCTCCGCGCGGAAGCCCTCCGGCGTGTCCAGCGCCAGGAAGCCCTCCAGCAGGACGTCCGCCCGCGTGAGTGGTTCGTGTTGCATGGCAGTCATGTCGTCAGCGTCGGACATCGAGGCACCCGCCGTCCGTCGGATCGAGGTCGTTCCCCCGATCGTGGCACATGATCGGCGCGGGCCGACGGACGTCGCTTGACCTTGTCGCAGCGTCAACGTTTCTACTGGCCCCATGCGAATCGGAGAGATGGCCGAGCTGGTGGGGGTGACCCCGCGGGCCGTGCGGCACTACCACCACCTCGGGCTGCTGCCCGAGCCCGCCCGGCGGGCCAACGGATACCGGGAGTACGGGGTGCGCGACGCCGTACTGCTCGCGCGGATCCGGCGGCTCACGGAGCTGGGACTGGGGCTCGACGAGGTGCGGGACGTGGTCGCGGGGGACGCCGGGCGGGATCTCGTCGAGGTGCTCGAGGAGCTGGACGACGACCTGGCGCGGCAGGAGGCGCTGATCCACGGACGGCGGGCCCGGCTGGCCGCGCTCCTCGCGCAGGCCCGCGGCGGGAAGCTGACCGCGGAGAGTCCGGTGTCGCCGCTGCTGGCGGAGGTGTTCGGGGACATGGCCCGCACGTCCGCCGGGCTGCCCGGGCCGGAGCCCGCGATGGCGGCCAAGGACCGTGAGCTGCTGGCGCTGCTGGACACCGTGGTGCCGGCACCCGAGCGGGGGCGGCTGATGGGGGCGATGCGCCGGATGACGGAGGTACCGGCGGCGATGGAGCGGGCGTACGCGCTGTACGGGGACCTCGACGCGCTCGCCGACGCCGACCCGGCCGATCCACGGGTCGGGGAGACCGCCCGGAAACTGGCCGCCATCCTGCCCGAGGAGATGGTGACGCACGTCGAGGCCGGGGCGGGTGACGTCCGGGACGACGGATTCATGGACGCCCTTCTCGCCGAGCTCTCCCCCGCCCAGGCCGCGGTCGTGAAACGCGCCCTGGAGCTGCTCGTGGAGCGTGCCCGGTGAGCCGGCTGCTGCGGGTGCTGAGGACCGTCGCCTACGCGGTGCTGCCCGCCGAGGTGTTGCTCGCCGTCTGTCTGGTGGCCGGTGCGGCGGTCCCACTGCCCGTCCTCGCCGCGGCCGAAGCCGCCGTCGCACTGCTGCTCGGCGCCGAGGTGTTCACGTACGTGACGCTGCGCAGGCGCGGCCTGACCGGACGGCAGGCGGTGGCGGAGCTGGTGCCCGTACCCGTGCTGCGGCTGGTGGGCCACGAACTGCGGCTGATGCGCAGCCTGTTCCTGTGGGCGGGGCGGCGGCGGGACGGCGTCGGGCCGGGCGACCGTGCCTTCGGGCACGCCCGGGACCAGGCCGCGCTGATGTACGGCTTCACGTTCGTGTGCGTCGTGGAGACGGCGGCCGTGTCGTATCTGCTGATGGACCGGCCGACCGTGCACGCGGCTGTGCTCGTCCTCGACGTCTACACCGTGTTGTTCATGCTGGGCCTGCAGGCCGCCTCCGTCACCCGCCCCCACGTCCTGTCGGCGGACACGCTGCGGCTGCGCCGGGCCGGCCACGTGGACCTGCGCATACCGCTGGACCGGATCGCCGGCGTCCGGTACGAGCCGCGCTTCACGCACGAGCCGCGGGACGGCGTCCTCGATCTGAAGGTCGCCGCGCAGACCTCGGTGACGCTGGAGCTGTCGGAGCCGGTGCCCCACGCCGGTCTGCTCGGGCGGGAGCGGCCCGTCCGCACGGTCCGCGTGCACGCCGACGACGCGAAAGCCTTCGCGACGGCCCTGCGGGAGGCCGTGAACACCGAGCGCCCGGCGCAGGCGCCGGTCACGCCGGCGTGAACCGCACCTTCGCCCGCCCCGGATCCGCCTCGGTGAGGCGGACCCGCAGCCGCTCCCCCAGGGGCAGCGGCGCGCCGCCGCCGTCGACGCGGGCCACCACCGCCGGGTCCTCGAGCTGGACGGTGCCGGCGGAGGGGTCGTTCTCCTCCACGTCCACGACGACCGCGTCGAACAGTTCATCGATCCGGCCGCGCAGCAGCACCGCCTCGAGGAGGTCGAGGCACTCCCGCTCCACGGTGTTGCCTCGGCGCGAGCCCACTGCCATCTCCGCCGGCAGCTCCTCCAGGGCGGCGCTCGCCCACTCCGGCGGCTCACGGCCCGCCACGGCGGCGAGGCACAGCTCGCCGGCGTAACGGTCGACGAGCCGGCGCAGCGGCGCGGTGCAGTGGGTGTACGCGGCGGCGACCGCCGCGTGGACGGCGGGCACGGGCAGCACCCCGCCGGTGAACGTCGAGTACCCGGCGCCGCGCAGCAGCGTCGTGCACTCCTCGAGGAAGGCCGCGTTGCGCGGTTCTCGCGGGTCGAGGGAGCGCACGAGCTCGGCGTACGAGACGTGGTGCGGCCACTCGACGTGCAGGGCCTGCGCGGAGCGGCGCAGCCGCGCCACGGCCCCGTCGGGGGCAGTCGGCAGGGTGCGCAGGACGCCGGTGCCCGACGCGGTCATCAAACGGGCGGCGGCCATGCCCGTGAGGAGTGAGATCTGGGCGTTCCAGCCTTCGGCGGGGCGCGGGGCGCGGTAGGCCAGGACGTAGGTGCCGTCGTCCCGTTGCGCGATCTCCTGCTCGGGAACGTTCAGCGAGATGCCGCCGCGCTCGATCTCCAGCGTCTCGCGCAGCTTCCCGATCTCCCGCAGCAGGGCGAGCGGTTCCTCCGCTGTGCCGGTGTCGATCTGCCGCTGCGCGCCCGCGTAGTCGAGCCTGGCGCGGCTGCGGACGAGCGCGCGGCGGACGTCGGCGGTGACCGTACGCCCCTCGCCGTCGAGGTCGATCCGCCACAGCAGCGCGGGGGCGCTCTGGCCGGGGAGCAGGCTGGCGGCGCCCTCCGAGAGGGCGGGCGGGTGGAGGGGGACCTTCCTGTCGGGGAAGTACAAGGTCTGCACCCTGCGGTGGGCCTCCGAGTCCAGCGCGCCGCCGGGTGTCACGAAGGCGGCGACGTCGGCGATCGCGTAGTGGACGCGGAAGCCGCCGTCGCGGCGGGCGAGGTGCATCGCCTGGTCGAGGTCGACGGACGCGGGCGGGTCGATGGTGAAGAAGGGGATGTCCGTCCCGTCCTCTTCCGGCAGCCGCGGCGCCTTCGCCGCCGCCTCGGCCTCCGCGAGGACCGCTGCCGGGAAGTCGCCCGGCACGTCGAGCGTCGTGCGCAGCTCGCGCAGGGCGGCACGCAGCGGGGCCTCGGCTGCGCCGGTCGCGTTCATCTGGCGGCGGGGCATGGACCGAGCGTAGGACGGGGCGGGGGTGGTGGCATTTCGGCGGCCCCGGTGCTTTGTACCCTTGCGCGGGGCCTCACCCCCGCCCGTGTTCGTACGAAGGAGACCGCTGTGCTTGTCCTGTTGCCGCCGTCTGAGGGCAAGGCCGCCGCCGGCCGCGGGGCTCCGCTGAAGCCGGAGTCGCTGTCGCTGCCGGGGCTCGCGGAGGCACGGGCCGCCGTGCTGGACGAGCTGGTCGAGCTGTGCGCGGCCGACGAGGCGACAGCGCGGCAGGTGCTCGGGCTGAGCGAGGGCCTGCGCGGCGAGATCGCGAAGAACGTGGAGCTGCGGACTGCCGGCACGCGGCCGGCCGGTGAGATCTACACGGGCGTGCTGTACGACGCCCTGGGCCTGGCCACGCTGGACGCGGCCGCGCGCAGGCGGGCCCGGCAGTCGCTGCTGGTGTTCTCCGGGCTGTGGGGCGCGGTACGGGTCGGCGACCGTATCCCGCCGTACCGCTGCTCGATGGGGGTCAAGCTGCCGGGGCTCGGCGCGCTGGGCGCGTACTGGCGGAGTCCGATGGAGTCCGCGCTGCCGGAGGCGGCCGGCGGCGGGCTGGTGCTCGACCTGCGCTCGTCGGCGTACGCGGCGGCGTGGAAGCCGAAGGGCGAGGTCTCGGGTCGTACGGCGACGGTGCGGGTGCTGCACTCGCAGATGGTCGACGGGGTCGAGAAGCGCTCGGTGGTCAGCCACTTCAACAAGGCCACGAAGGGCCGGATCGTACGGAGCCTGCTGGAGTCGGGCGCGGCACCGAAGTCCCCTGCGGCGCTGGTCGAGGTTCTGCGGGACCTCGGGTACGCGGTGGAGGCGCAGGCGCCGGAGAAGGCGGGAAGGGCGTGGGGGCTGGACGTCGTGGTGTCGGAGATCCACTGACCCTCGGGGCGTATTGCATTCTGTGCAACGTTCGTTGCGTACTGCGGTCACCCTGGGCAGGATGGGCCGCGTGACCTCCGTGCTCGACCTCGCGCCCGTGATCCCTGTCGTCGTCCTCGACGACGCCGCCGACGCCGTGCCGCTCGCGCGCGCCCTCGTCTCCGGGGGACTGCCCGCGATCGAGGTGACGCTGCGGACCCCGGCCGCGCTCGACGCGATCCGCGCGATCGCGGCGGAGGTGCCGGAGGCGGTCGTCGGCGCGGGCACGGTGATCTCGCCTGCGAACGCCTCAGAAGCGGTGGCGGCCGGGGCGCGTTTCCTGGTCAGCCCCGGCTGGACGGACACCCTGCTGGACGCCGTGCGGACGTCCGGGGTGCCGTTCCTGCCGGGCGTCTCGACGGCGTCGGAGGTCGTGGCGCTGCTGGAGCGCGGGGTGAGCGAGATGAAGTTCTTCCCCGCGGAGGCGGCGGGCGGGACCCCGTATCTGAAGTCCCTCGCCGGGCCTCTTCCGCAGGCCCGCTTCTGCCCCACGGGCGGAGTCTCCCCGGCGTCCGCGCCGGACTACCTGAGGCTGCCGAACGTGGCGTGCGTGGGGGGTACGTGGATGCTGCCTGCGGACGCGATCCGGGCCGGGGACTGGGCGCGGGTCGCGACGCTGGCGCGGGGGGCGGCGGCTATGGGGCAGCGGCGCTGAGGGACGGGACGCGCCGGGGTGGCGCCTGCGGCGGGCGTTTCCCGCTGCCCGCCGCTTCCCTGAACCGGGGCAAGTCCCGGACCCCGTACCGCCCTCCGGGCTCCGCCCGGGCCCGGCACCGTGCTTTGCGTGGTGGCCTCGAACTCCCCCTACGGCCCGGCGGCCGGGGAGGGGCCCCCAGGCCGGGGCTGGAGTTGCCCTGCCACTCCAGCCTCGCCGGCGCTCGAAGCGCGGAGTTCGGGGCGGAGCCCCGACAAGACCGGCATGCTCCAGCCTCGCCGGCGATCGAAGCGCGGGGTTCGGGGCGGAGCCCGGTTCGGGAAGGGGCGGGCGGGAATCAAGCCCGCCGCAGGCGCCACGCACCCGCATCCGCCCCATGCCCTCAGCGCAGGTGCCACGTGCCCACACCCTCAGCGCAGGTGCGACGTGTCCACACCCTCAGCGCAGGTGCGACGTGTCGTTCAGGAGGCGCAGCGACGCGTTCCCGTCCGCGTAGTAGGCCACCGCCGACAGCGACGCCGCCGACAGTTCCATGCGGAACAGGGACTCCGGCGGCGCGCTCAGCGCCAGGCGGACCAGCGTCTTGACCGGGGTCACATGGGTGACCAGCAGGACCGTGCGGCCCTGGCAGCGGGCCAGGAGCTTGTCCCGGGTCGCGGCGACCCGTCGCGCCACCGTGGCGAAGCTCTCGCCGCCCCCCGTCGGCGCGGCCTTCGGGGAGGCCAGCCACGCGTCGAGGTCGTCGGGGTAACGCTCCCGCACCTCCGCGTACGTCAGGCCCTCCCACGCGCCGAAGTCGGTCTCGCGCAGGCCCTCTTCGAGGGTCACCCCGAGGCCGAGCCTGCCGGCGACCGCGTCCGCCGTCTCGCGGCAGCGCCGCAGCGGGGAGCTGATGATCTCCTGGACCGTGCCCCGCTCCGCGAGCGCCGCGGCGACGGCGTCGGCCTGGCGGCGGCCCACGGCGGAGAGCACCGGGTCGCTGCCGCCGCTGCCGGAGAACCGCTTCTCGGGGGTCAGCACCGTCTCCCCGTGCCGGAGCAGCACGAACGTGGCGGGCAGCCCCATGTCGGGCGGGCCCCATCCGGGCGCGGGGGCGGCCGCGGGGACGGGTTCCGTGACGGCCGTGGCCGTCTGCGGCCCGGGGGCCGCGGGCACGGTGAGCGCCGAGGCCCCGGCCGGGGCGTCGCCCGTCGCCCGCCCCAGCGCCGCCCGCGCCTTCGCCGCGCCGGCCGCCGCGTCACCGACCACGCGCGCAGCCTCCGCGTCGCGCGCGTCGAGCGCCGCCATGGAGCGCGACGGCTCCCACTGCTTGCCCTTCTTGCCCGCGTCCATCGCCTCGTTGGCGAGCCGGTCCGCGTGCTTGTTGCGCTCGCGCGGGATCCACTCGTACGTCACGCGGCCGGGCGGGAAGACCCGGGCGGCCTCGGCTGCCAGGGGCTTCATGTCGGGGTGCTTGATCTTCCAGCGGCCCGACATCTGCTCGACGACCAGCTTGGAGTCCATCCGCACGCGGACGGCGGCCTCCGGGTCGAGGGCGTGCGCGGCCTTGAGGCCGGCGACCAGGCCCTTGTACTCGGCGACGTTGTTCGTCGCCACGCCGATGTACTCGGCGGCCTCGGCGAGAGGTTCGCCGGAGACCGGGTCGAGGACGACCGCGCCGTATCCGGCGGGGCCTGGGTTCCCCCGGGAGCCGCCGTCGGCCTCGACGACGAACTCCCGCATCAGAGTCCCGACTCGGACGTACGGACGAGGATGCGGCGGCAGTTCTCGCAGCGCAGCACCGTGTCGGATGCGGCGGCACGGACGTCGTTCAGCTCGGTGATGTTCAGCTCGAGCTGGCAGCCCTCGCAGCGCCGCTGGAACAGCCGTGCCGCCCCCACTCCGCCCTGCTGGACACGCAGCTTCTCGTACAGCTTCAGCAGGTCGGCCGGGACGGAACCTGCGACGACCTCGCGCTCTTTGGTGACGGACGCGGCCTCGGCGTCGATCTCCTCCTGCGCGGCGTCCCTGCGGGTGACGGCGTCGTCGAGCTTGCCCTGTACGGAGGAGACCCGCTCGGTCAGTTCGGCGACCCGCTCCTGCACGGACTCACGGCGCTCCATGACCTCGAGGACGATGTCCTCCAGGTCGCCCTGGCGCTTGGCGAGGGAGACGATCTCGCGCTGGAGGTTCTCCAGGTCCTTAGGCGAGGTGGTCGCGCCGGAGTCCAGGCGCTCCTGGTCGCGGGTGGCGCGCTGGCGCACCTGGTCGACGTCCTGCTCGGCCTTGGTCTGCTCGCGAGCGGTGTCGCCCTCCTCGGTCTGCGCGGCGACGAGCAGGTCCCGCAGCTGGGTGAGGTCCTTGGTGAGCGACTCGATCTCCGCGTGCTCGGGCAGCGACGTGCGCTTGTGCGCGAGCTGCGCCAGTCGCCGGTCGAGGGCCTGGACGTCGAGGAGTCGGATCTGGTCGGCGGGCGCGGCGTTCAGTTGGGGGCTCCAGAGGGGGAATCGTGGTGGGCGGACCAGGGGTCGGTGACCGTCGTCGAGACGTGGACCCGCAGGTCCCAGCCGTGCCGGTCGGAAATCTCGTCGAGCTGTGCCGCGGCCTGTTCGCACCAGGGCCATTCGGTGGCCCAGTGCGCGGCGTCGACCAGGCCGAGCGTGGTGTGCTGGGTGGCTTCCGAAGCCGGGTGGTGGCGCAGGTCGGCGGTGAGGAAGGCGTCGACACCGGCGGCCCGTACCTGGTCGAAGAGGCCGTCGCCGGAGCCGCCGCTGACGGCGACGGTGCGGACGGCCGCTTCGGGGTCGCCGGCGAGGCGGATGCCCTGGGCGGTGGCCGGCAGGCGTTTCGCGGCGCGGGCCGCGAAGTCGCGCAGCGTCTCCGGGTGATCCAGTTCGCACACCCGGCCGAGGCCGCGGCGCCCCTGCGGGTCGGTGACGTCGGGTACCAGGGGGCGGATTACGCGAAGGTCGAGCGCGCCGGCGAGGGCGTCGGAGACGCCGGGGTCGGCGGTGTCGGCGTTGGTGTGCGCGACGTGCAGCGCGATGTCGTTCTTGATCAGCGTGTGCACGACCCGGCCCTTGAAGTGACCGGCCGCGACCGTCGTCGTACCCCGCAGATAGAGCGGGTGGTGGGTGACGAGGAGGTCCGCGCCGAGACCGACCGCCTCTTCGACGACATCCTGGACGGGGTCGACGGCGAACATCACCCGGGTGACCTCGGCGCCGGGGTCTCCGCAGACCGTGCCGACGGCGTCCCACTGTTCGGCCCGCTCAGGGGGCCACAGGGCGTCGAGCGCGGCGATGACTTCAGACAGACGGGGCACGCAGCAAAGGCTACCTGCCCCGCCCGCCCACGCGGTGTGCGCCTGCTTCACGAGGCCCCTCACGCGGTGTGCGCCTACTTCGCCGAACCCGCCCACGCCGTGTACGCCCCCCGCCGAACCCGCCCACGCCGTGTACGCCCACCCCGCCGAACCCGCCCACACCGTGCGCGCCTGCTTCACGAGGCCCGCCCAGGCGGCAGCATGCGCCTACTCGACGAGGAAGCCGCGAAGGTCGTCGAGGACCTCGTCGGCGGCGGTGACGCCGAGACCGAGGTACCAGGTCTCGTCGGGGACGTCCTCGGCCTGTCCGGCCTTGACGGCCTTCAGGTTCTTCCACAGCGGGTTGGACTCGGCGGTGTCGCGCTTGGTCTTCGACGGCTCTCCGTAGACGCCGGTGAAGATCCAGTCGGCGTCGGCCTCGTCCATCTTCTCCGGGCTGATCTCGACGGCGAGGTCGTCGATGTCGATCTGCTGGTTCTTCGGCCGTGGGACGCCGGCGTCGTCCAGGATCGTGCCGATGAAGGACGCCTTCGCGTAGAGGCGGATCTTGCCCGGCATGTAACGGAGCATGGTGACCGTCGGTTTCTTCTCGCCGAGGTCGGTGCCGAGCTGCCGCGCCTTCTTCGCGTACGCGGCGAGCTTGGCCTCCGCCTCCGCCGTCCTGTCGAGGGCGGCCGCGTCGAGGAGGTAGTTCTCCTTCCAGGTGAAGCCGGGGCGGATGGAGAAGACGGTAGGAGCGATCTGCGACAGCTCCTTGTACTTGTCGCTCGCGCGCAACTGGCTGCCGAGGATCAGGTCGGGCTTCAGGGCGGCGATGGCCTCGAGGTTGAGGCTGTTGATGGTGCCGACGCTCTTGGGGGCGCCCGCGGTCTTCTTCAGGTACTCGGGGATGCCGTCGTCACCCTCGGTCGGTGCGTAGCCGACCGGCTCGACGCCGAGAGAGGCGACGTTGTCCAGCTCGCCCACGTCGAGGACGACGACCGCTTGGGTTCGGCCTTGATCTCGGTCGTGCCGAGTGCGTGGGTGACGGTGCGGGGGAACTGGCCGGGCTCGGCGTCCGTGCCCATCGCCGCGGTCTTCGCGGCGGCGTCGCCGAAGTCCTCGCCGCCCTGGGCCACGGACTTCTTGCCGCCGTCGTCCGCCTTCGCACCCATGCCCTCATCGGCCTCGCCGCCGGCGCCGCAGGCTGCGACCGAAAGGGCGGCGGCGAAGGCGACTGCGGCGGCTGTACCGGGGCGGCGTAGGGACATGAGGTGCTCCTGCTCTGCGCACTTAGGTGGGCCTTACCTTACGCACGGGCCGGGCGGGGAGCACAACCACCCTCTCCTTCTCAGGCAAACCGGCACATGGCCACCCTTATGTGTGAAGAGCCGTGGCTCGTGCTGTTCGGGAGGGAGTGCGATACCTAGCTTCGGAGGCCGGAGGTGACGCATCGATGACAGCCTTGGCCATCGAGACCGCCACGGAGGACGGGGCGGTCGCGGGCAACGACGGTACGGACGGCGCGGCCGGCACCGGCGGCACGGAGCCTGCGAGCGCCGGGGACGCGGAGCCCCCGGCGGCCGTCGGCGGACCGGCCATCACGATCACCGCGGACGGGACGTACGGGGCCCGCCTCGCCGGTACGGGCGAGGCACTGTATCCCGAGCGCTGGACGCTCGACGGACCCGAGCCGTACGCCGTTTCGCTGCCGCTCGACCAGCCGGAGGAGCCCGAGGCGCAGGTTCTGCCGCTTGCCGACGGCCGCGTCCTGATCCGCCGCCGGGTCGCGGAGCGGCACACCTTCTCGCTGCTCTACCCCACCGGCCCCGCGACGGGCGAAGTGGCTCTCGGGGCCGTCGCCGCCGAGGAGTTGACCCTCCTGCCGCCGTCGCCGGACGGGGCCCGTGCCTACGCCCTGGCCCCCGGTGAGCGCACGACCGGCATCTGGCTCGTGGCGGGCGGTACGGCCGGACCCGAGCACCTCGCGGACGTGACCGGGCACTGCTCGGGCGGCGTGTGGCTGGACCGTACGGGCCGCCTGCTCGCGCTCGACCGCAGACGGCCGGACGGCGGGCCGGTGAAGTCGGTCGCGGTCGATCTGGAGCGGGGCGGCGAGGTGACGCCACTGCTCCAGATCGCCGAGGACAGTGACGACCGGCTGCTGCTCGCGGACGCCGACAGCGGTCTGCTGCTTGTCCGTTCGAACGCGCCGGGGCCGGGCCAGGACCTGCTCGGCTGGGGTGTGCTGGGCAGTGCGCGGCCGGTGCGGTTCCCGCGGAGCCTGCGTCTGCCGGACGCACAGGTGACACCGTTCGCCGTACAGCCGGGGCAGGTGCTGATGCCGGAGAGCTGTGCGGTGGCGCTGCGGATCGACGGCGCGGCGGGCAGCCGGCTGGGAGTCTGGCGCCCCGCGGACCGGATGATGCATCAACTCATGGCACCGGAGGGGTGGTTGACGAGCTCCGGGACGTGGAGCCGGGACGGTGTGCTGCAACTGCCCTGCGCGACCGCGTCGATGCCGTGCGGGGTGGCTCGGACCCGGGCGCCGGAGCCTGTCGTTCTCTCTGCAGAAACCTATCCTCAGGAGTCGGCCACAGAACCGGCACAACCGGAAGCCGCAGGTGGGGAACCGTGCGAAGGCTCCGTCACTCCTGTTGTGTGCAGGCCGGTTCCCTTGCAGCAGGCACCACTCTCCGGCGGCATCGCCCGTGGCTAGACTCACGGGCCGGGGCGACCGGGCCACGGATATCACGGGCACGGCCGGGCGCCCTGCGACACACGTACGCAGCGATCACACGGGGTGACTTCCCACATGTCTGAAGCCCGAACCGACACGGCCCACGAGCGCCCGCACCCCGCGGCCGCCCTGCGGGGCGACGGCGGCGGAGCCGGCAAGCACCGGGGCGGTGCGGCGACGGAGGACGCGGCGACGCAGCCGCACGGCCGGCACCGTCGCCCGTCGGGGTCCGAGGGGCCGTAACGACTCGTCGTACGGCCGAGCAGGGTGGTGGAAGCCGGAGGTCTTCCACCACATGCTGCACCAGCGCAAGTCGCGGCGCGGGGAACCGCTCGGGGTGCGGACGTCCCAGCCCGCTACCGGCCCAGGGGCCGGTCTCGGGGTCGAAGCCGGTCTCGGGGAGGAACACTGCCGGCCGACTCGGTCGGCGTGGCGCTGCCGGCAGTGCTCGACACACCGGCGCCGCCCGCCCCGGCGATCGAGGTGGGGGCGCGGGGAGGGGCGGAGCACCCCCGGTCCGGGAGGAGTGGGGCAGGGGAACCGCAGGTCTACCCCCGCCGCAGCGACAGCACCTCCGGCGACGCGAACGTCTCCCCCCGCGGCCGCCCCGCGAAGTACGGCGTCAGGACCTCGTCCAGTTCCGCGTACGTGAAGACGTCCTTCGCCGTGTCGTACTTCGCCGCCACGGCCGGGCGGGCCATCACCGCCACCATGCCGCCGTGGACCACCAGCAGTTGCCCGTTGACCGCGGCGGCCGCCGGGGAGGCCAGGTAGCCGATCAGCGGGGCCACGTGCTCGGGGGCGAGGGGATCGACGGCGTCCTTTGCCGGTTCGGCGAAGCCCGCGAAGACGTCCTCGGTCATCCGGGTCCGCGCCCGCGGGCAGATCGCGTTCGCCGTGACGCCGTACTTGGCCAGCGCCGACGCCGTCGACATCGTCAGGCCGACGATTCCCCCCTTGGCAGCCGCGTAGTTCGGCTGACCCGCCGAGCCTGCGAGGAACGCCTCCGAGGAGGTGTTGACGATCCGCCCGTACACCGGGCCGCCGGACGCCTTGGCGCGTGCGCGCCAGTGCTCGGCGGCGAAACGGGTGGTGTTGAAGTGGCCCTTGAGGTGGACGCGGATGACCGAGTCCCACTCGTCCTCGCTCATCGAGAAGACCATCCGGTCCCGCAGGATGCCCGCGTTGTTGACGAGGACGTCCAGCTTGCCGTGTTCGCGGACCGCGAGGCCGATCAGGTCCCGTGCCGATTCAAAGTCGGCGACGTCTCCGTGGTGGGCCACCGCGCGGCCGCCCGCCGCGCGGATCTCCTCTGCGACGGATTCGGCGGGCGTGCCGGACGACGCGCCCGTGCCTCCCCCACGGCCTTCGGCATGGGAGGTGCCCCCATGCCCCGGCTGCCCGAGGTCGTTGACGACGACCGCCGCGCCGAGCCGGGCGAGTTCCAGCGCCTCGGCCCGGCCGAGGCCGCGGCCGGCGCCGGTGACGACCGCGCTGAGGTCTTCGAGGGGCAGGGGCAGGGAGGACATGGCGAGGCTCCTCACAGCTCGACGCAGGTACGCAGGGCCTCGCCGCTGCGCATCTGCGCGACCGCGTCGTTGATCCCCGCGAGCGGCACCCGGTGGGTGATGAGGCCGGCGAGGTCGATCCGGCCGGCGCGCCACAGCGCGATGGCCCGTTCGTAGGAACGCAGCACGTCCCCGCCGCCGTACATGGACGGCAGAATGCGCTTCTCGTCGAAGAACAGCTCGAACATGTTGAGCCGGAGGTGGTCGTCCATCGCGCCGGCGCCGACGACGCACAGTGTTCCGCCGCGCCTGGTCGTCTCGTAGGCGGTGCGGGCGGTCGCGGACCTGCCGACGACCTCGAAGACGTAGTCGAAGCCCTCCCCCGCGGTGATGCGCTGCTTGGCGTCGGCGAGGCCGTCGGGCGCCACCGCCTCCGTCGCGCCGAACCGCAGGGCCGCCTCCCGCCGGGACTCCACCGGGTCGACGGCGACGATCTGCGCCGCGCCCCGGACCTTCGCCCCCTGGATCGCGGAGATGCCGACGCCGCCGCAGCCGATGACGGCGACGGACGAACCGGCCTCCACCTCGGCCGTGTTGACGGCCGCGCCGAGTCCGGTGGTGACGCCGCAGCCGATGAGCGCGGCGATGTCGAAGGGCACGTCGTCGGGGATCGGCACGGCGCAGCCGGCGTCGACGACGACCTCCTCGGTGAAGGTCCCGGTGCCGGCGAAACCGAAGACGTCCCCGCCGCCGCGGCGGAAGTTGGGGGTGCCGGCGTTCATGAACCCGGCCAGGCAGAGATGGCTCTGGCCGCGCCGGCACGCGGCGCACCCGCCGCACGCGGGCAGCCAGCACATCAGCACCCGGTCTCCGGCGGCGAGGCCGGTGACGCCGTCACCGACGTCGAGGATCTCGCCGGCGCCCTCGTGGCCGGGGACGAAGGGCGCGGGCTGGGGCAGGACGCCGGTCATCGCGGAGATGTCGGAGTGGCACAGCCCGGTGGCCCGGATGCGTATCCGCACCTTGCCGGGGCCGAAGCCCACCGCCTCCACGTCGTCGAGGACTTCGAGTTCGTCCCGGCCGATCTCGTGCACTACGGCTGCGCGCATGACGGGTCCCTTCAGCAGGCGGTCACAGGGTCTCTACGAGGGTGTCGGCGAGTACGGGCACGTCGCCGCGTTCGACGGCGGTCACGGTCACCCGGACACGGCCGTCCTCCTTTGTCCACATGCGGATGCGGAGCGTCTCGCCGGGGAAGACGACGCCCGCGAAGCGCGCGGCGTACGAGCGGACGCGGGTGACGTCCCCGCCGAGGAGCGTGTCGACGACCGCCTTGAGCGTCATGCCGTAGGTGCACAGGCCGTGCAGGATCGGCCGGTCGAACCCGGCGAGTTTCGCGAACTGTGGGTCGGCGTGCAGTGGGTTCCAGTCACCGGAGAGCCGGTAGAGGAGGGCCGCGTCCTCCCGGACGGCGCGCTCGACGGTCCGGTCGGGTGCCCGCTCCGGCGGCTCCAGGCGCTCGGAGGGCCCTCGTTCCCCGCCGAAGCCGCCTTCGCCGCGCACGAAGAGCCGGGCGTCGCTCGTCCACAGCGGCCCGTCGTCGTCGGCGGCCTCGGTGCGCAGGACGAGGATCGCGGCCTTGCCCTTGTCGTACACGGCGGCGACGCGTGAGGTGGCGGTGGCCGTGCCCTTGACGGGGACGGGGCGGTGGAGTTCGACCCGCTGGCCGCCGTGGAGCACGGAGGCGAGGTCGATGTCGAGGCCGGGGGCGGACAGCCGGCCGACGACGGCCGTGCCGGCCCCGGCGACGGTCGCGAAACTCGGCAGCACGTGCAGCCGGGACTCCAGGGTGTAGCGCAGTTCGTCGGGGTCGGTGGCGGGCCGGCCGGCGCCGACGCCGAGGTGGTAGAGCTGGATGTCCTTGTGGTCCCAGGTGATGGTGGTGGAGCGGGGTCCGGCGGCGACGGCCTTCGCGGCATCGATGGGCATGGGGCTGCTGCTCCTCGAGGAGGGGAAGACCTCGGCGCGACCGTCCGCACCGTCGGCCGCACCGAGGTCGTACGGGACCGGCCGGGCGAGCTCGTTCTAGAACGCGTTCCAGGCCGATGGCGTCCATGTATAGCGCGGCCGCCGACAGTTGTGAAGACGACTGACGGTACGTCAGATACGCCGATGCCCCGTCCGGCTCCGCCCGGGACGGCACGGGTGCACGCCGCCGGCTCCGCCGGTGAGGCCGCACGCTCACGGCGGGCCTCGGGCCCCGGGCGGGCCGCACGCTCACGGCGGGCCCCGGCCCCCGGGCGGGCCGCACGCGCACGCCGGGCCCCGGGCCGCGCGGCGGCTCCGTGCGAGCGCCGAACCGCCGGTCCGGTCGTAGCCTGAGCCCATGGACGAGATGCCCCCCGCGTACAGGCCCACCAGGTCGGTACGGGTGCTGATCGCGGAGGACCACGGCATGGCGCGCGGCGCGCTCGCGCTGCTGCTGCGAATGGAGCCGGACCTCGACGTCGTCGCCCAGGTGGGGCGCGGCGACGCCGTCGTGCACGCGGCGCTCACGTACCGGCCGGACGTGGCCCTGCTGGACGTCGAGCTGCCGGTCCGCAGCGGCCTGGACGCCGCCGCGGACCTGGCCCGGGAGGTCCCGGACTGCCGGGTGCTGATCCTCACCACCTTCGGCCGTCCGGGCCATCTTCGACGGGCCATGGAGGCGGGGGCGGCGGGCTTTCTCGTCAAGGACGGGCCGGTGGAGGAACTGGCGCAGGCGATCCGGCGGGTGCTGACCGGCGAGACGGTCGTCGACCCGGCGCTGGCGGCGGCCGCGCTCGGCGCCGGTCCCAACCCGCTCACCGCCGGGGAGCGGGACGTGCTGAACGCGTCGGTGGGCGGGGCCACGGTGGCCGACATCGCGGTGGCGCTGCGTCAGCCGGAGCCGACCGTACGGAACCGTCTGTCGTCGGCGATCGGCAAGACGGGCACCCGCAACCGCATGGAGGCGATGCGGGCGGCCCGTCAGCAGGGCTGGCTGTAGCCGCCGACGAGGCGGCCCTACGCCCGGTCCGCCGTCGGCCGGGGCAGCCACAGCAGCATGAGCACCGCCGCCGCCAGCAGCACCCCCGTGCCCGTACGGAACGCCATCGCGTAACCGGCCGTCAGCGACTCGGCGTCGGTGGCGCCGCCGGAGCGGGCGGCCGCGACCGTGGTGAGGACCGCCAGGCCCAGCGCGCCGCCCATCGTCCGGGAGGTGTTGATCAGGCCGGAGACCAGGCCGGCGTCCTCGGGGGCCGCACCGGAGGTCGCGAGGGAGGCGAGCGGGGTGGCGACCAGGCCGATGCCGGCCATCATCAGCACACCGGGGCCCGCGATGGAGGTCAGGTACGCGCCGTGGGCGTCCATCGTCGACTGCCAGCCGAAGCCGGTCGCCGCGATCAGCGCTCCGAGGGCGGCGACGTTGCGTGCGCCCGCCCTGGCCATCAGCGGCGGCGCGAGCTTGGAGCCGACGACGATGCTGACCGAGCTGGGGATGAGGGCGAGCCCGGCCTCGAGAGGCGTATAGCCGAGCACGTTCTGGGCGTAGACGGTCATGAAGAACCACATGGCGAACGAGGCCGAACCGGTCACCAGCATGGCCACGTTGGCGGCCGAGACCGCCCGCGAGCGGAACACCTTCAGCGGCATGAGCGGGGCCTTCGCCCGGGCCTCCACCGCCAGGAACGCACCGAGCAGCACGAGCCCGCCGAGCAGCGGCAACAGGGTCGCCGTCTCCCCCCAGCCCGACTCCTCCGTCTGCACGATGCCGTACGCGACGGCCGCCAGGCCGCCGGTCACCAGGACCGCGCCGGGCAGGTCCAGCCTGCGGCTCCCGCCGGTCCGGCTCTCGGTCAGCCACACGGCGGCGACCGCCAGCACCAGCGCCCCGACGGGCACGTTGATCAAAAGCACCCAGCGCCAGGACAGCAGGTCGGTCAGCACGCCGCCGACCAGCCCGCCGGCCGCGCCTCCCGCCGCGCCGACTGCCGCCCAGGTGGCGATCGCCCGGGTACGGGCGGGGCCCGGCGGCACGGCCGCGGTGATGATGGTCAGCGTGGCGGGCGCCAGCACGGCGGCGCCCAGCCCCTGCACTCCGCGGGCGGCCAGCAACTGCCAGCCCTCCTGCGCCAGTCCGCCGGCGACGGACGCGGCGGTGAACAGGCTCAGCCCGGCCAGGAACATCAGCTTGCGGCCGAACATGTCGGCCGCCCGGCCGCCGAGGAGCATGAAGCCGGCGAACGCGATCGAGTACGCGTTGAGCACCCACTGCAGCCCGGCCGGGGACAGCGCCAGGTCCGCACGCATCGACGGCAGCGCCACATTGACGACCGACACGTCGAGCACGACGAGGAACTGGCCGGCGCACGCGGCGGCGATCACCGCCCACGTGCGCGGGGACGGCGTGGCGGGAGCGGGCCGGACGGGCTCGTGTGTCTTCGATGCGGGACGGACCATGCGTGTCATGGTCGCAGCCGCCGGGCGGTCCGTACATGAGGATTTCGGAGGAGCCGCCGCGGCCTGCGGTCCTGGGTCCCGTGCCGGTGACTTGGGGCGGCTGCGCCTCTCCGTCTTCCGTGTAGTGAGGGTGGGGCAGGTCAGGGCGCATGCGGGTGAGCGGTCGCCGGGCCGGATCGCGGTCGGGGCGCCGACGCCGGCTCCGGGCACGCGAAAAGGGGCCGCCCCCGGGCCGGTCGGGCGGGGAAGACTCAGCGGCTCGCTTCTTCCCGTGTGTCGAAGGCTTCACGGGCGCGTGCGATGGCGGGCATGTTCTCCGAGGCCCACGCCAGCAACACGTCGACGGGAGGCCGCAGGGTCTTGCCGAGTGGCGTGATCCGATACCTGATCGCCACCGGGCGGGTGGAGGCGACCTCGCGCTCGACCACGCCGTTTCGCTCGAGTCGCCGAAGTGTCGCGGTCAGCGACTTCTGTGTGACCTGCGGGATGACTCGGCGCAACTCGTTGAAGCGGCACGGGCGTTCGCACAGTTCGCCGAGAACGCTCAGCGACCACTTGTCGAGGACCTGGTCGAGCAGTTCGCGATGCGGAGGGCCGATGAGGAATTCGTCCTCGGTATCCATGGGGAAACCTGGTCTCGTTGAAGTGTCCTTTTTCCATTAAGTAGCTTACGGATACCTGGTTCACCGGATACCCGGCTCAGAGGGAGAACACCGATGACCGTCCAGCACTTCACGCCGGAAGGCATGCTGCAACCGGCTCCGTATCACCACGTGGCCGTCGGCACCGGCACGACACATGTCCACGTCAGCGGTCAGGTCGCACGCCGGGCCGATGGGTCTCCGGTCGCACCCGGCGACCTGGCCGGGCAGGTCGCCCAGGCACTGCGCAACACCTCTGTCGGGCTGGCGGGCGCGGGCGCGTCGTTCGCAGACGTGCTGCGCCTGACGTTCTACGTGACCCGGTGGAGCCCGGAGAAGATCGGCGACCTCATGGCCGGTGTGGAGGCCGTCGCCGACGAGATCGGGCTCCAGCTCCCCATGCCGCCGGCCTCCCTGATCGGTGTCGAGTACCTCTTCGAGCGGGATGTGCTCGTAGAAGTCGAAGCAACCGCACTGCTGGACTGACCCTTGAGGCATGCCTTCCGGCCTCGCCTCCCTGCGGTCGCCACCCCGGGCGCCGTACTCGGGCAACCGGGCGGCCTCCGAGTCACCGGCAGGGGGACGAGGACCGCCGCAGCAGTGTGACCACCGCCGCGCCGCCCAGCCCGATGTTGTGAGCGAGGCCGGTGCGGGCGCCCTCGACCTGCCGCGCTCCGGCCTCTCCGCGCAGCTGCCGCACCAGTTCTGCGGCCTGCGCGAGCCCGGTGGCGCCGAGCGGATGCCCCTTGGAGATGAGGCCGCCTGACGGGTTGACCACCCACCGCCCGCCGTACGTCGTGGCGCCGCTCTCGACGAGCTTGCCGGACTCCCCGTCCGGGCACATGCCGAGCGCCTCATAGGTCAGCAACTCGTTGACGGAGAAGCAGTCGTGCAGCTCGACGACGTCCACGTCCTCGATGCCGAGCCCCGACTTCTCGTACGCCGCCAGCGCCGCGGCACGGGACATCGGCCTGCCGACGACGTCGATGCACGAGCCGGAGGCGAAGGACTCCTCGGTGTCGGTGGTCATCGCCTGGGCGGCGATCTCGACCGCCTTGTCGTGCAGGCCGTGCCGGACGACGAAGCGTTCGGAGACGACGAGGGCGGCGGCCGCGCCGTCGGAGGTCGGTGAGCACTGGAGCCTGGTCAGCGGCGGATGGACCGGTTTGGCGGCGAGTATCTCGTCGACGGAGTACACGTCCTGGAACTGGGCGTCGGGGTTGCCGGCCGAGTGCCGGTGGTTCTTGGCCGCGACGGCGGCGAGCTGCGCGACGGTCGTCCCGTACCGCTCCATGTGCTCGCGGGCCGCGTTGCCGAAGATCTGCGCGGTGGGCGGGGACTGCGCGAAGCCGTGCCGGGCGGCCATGACGCCGTAGTGGCGGGCGACGGGCGAGGCCGCGAAGTCCCCCTGCCCCGCCCCGCCGCCGAGTGCGCCGCGGGTCATCTTCTCGAAGCCGAGGGCCAGTACGCAGTCGCCGGCGCCGCCCTCGACGAACTGCCGGGCCAGCATCAGCGCGGTCGCGCCGGTGGCGCAGTTGTTGTTGACGTTGTAGACGGGCACCCCGGTGAGCCCGAGTTCGTACGCGGCCCGCTGCCCGGCGGTTGACTGCTGGAAGCAGTATCCGACGGCCACCTGGTCGACCTGCCCGTACGCGACGCCGGTGTCGGCGAGCGCGGCGGCGCCGGCCTCCCGCGCCATGTCCCAGTACTGCCGGTCGCCGGTTTCCGGCTTCTCGAACTTGGTGGTGCCGACGCCGACGATGTACGCCTTCATCTCCGGCACTCCTTCCGTCTCGCGGACAGGCCGGGAACGGGCGACAGAGTAGAACACGTTTCAATCCGACGGAACCCGTTTCACGCATGGCGCAGCCGATGCGTTCCGGCTCCGCCTCGGCCAGGCGGGCAGCGGGTCGCAGACGAAGTCCGCATGCGCGCTCGGCAGGGTCGAGGCGTCTCCGCCCGCAGTAGGGCGTCCGGCTTCACTTCGTCGCACCGGGCAGGGCCGGCGATGTCTCCGGCACCCGACACACGGCAGACCAGCCCGCGGCACCCGGCACACGGCAGACCAACCCGCGGTATCCGACACACGGCGGACCAACCCGCGGCACCCGACACACGGCAGACCAGCACCCGACACCCGGCACCCGGCGGAGCAGCCCGGCACGCGCGTGACGCCCTCCGCCGCGTCGACGACCACGCGGGTCATGGCGTCGCGGTCCTCCTCGTCGTCTTCGCTCTGCGTGCCGGCGCCACGAGGCCCGCGGGGCGGGCCGTCGGAGCCGGCCTCCGGCCGCCACGGAGGCGACCGCCGCACACGCGGTGGGGTGGTGCCCGCCGGAGCCAACGGCGCGTAGGGCACGATGGCCTCCCCATCCGTACACCCCCCGTCCAGCGCACGCACGCCCCTTCCCCGGAGGAACCGATGCCCGCCGCCACCCCCGAGCCGGAGATCCTCGCCGCCTTCGAGGCCGCCAAGGGCTTCATGCCCGTGGAGGAGGGCCTCGCCCTGTACGCCGCCGCCGCCGAGGCGGGTGCGCTCGGGCTGCCGCTGCTGGAGGTGGGGACGTACTGCGGGCGCTCGACGATCCTGCTGGCGGACGCGGCCCGCGCTGCGGGGACGGTCGCCGTGACCGTGGACCACCACCGGGGCAGTGAGGAGCAGCAGCCCGGCTGGGACTACCACGACCCGGAGACGGTGGACCCCGAGATCGGGCTCATGGACACGCTTCCCGCCTTCCGCCGCACCCTGCACAGGGCGGGCCTCGAGGACCACGTCGTCGCGATCGTGGGGCGGTCCCCGCAGGTGGCGAAGGTGTGGTGCGGGCCGGCCGGACTGGTCTTCATCGACGGCGGCCACACCGACGAGCACGCGGCGAACGACTACGAGGGCTGGGCCCCTCATGTCGCCCCGGACGGTCTGCTGGCGATCCACGACGTCTTCCCCGACCCGGTCGACGAGTGGACCGGCCAGGCGCCGTACCGCATCTATCTGCGGGCCCTGGCGTCCGGGGCGTTCACCGAGGTGTCGGCCACCGACTCCCTCCGCGTCCTGCGACGCACGGGGCCCGGCATCTGAGCACCCGGGCAACCGCCCGCTAGCATCGCGACCGTGTCGTACGACGAGAACCACCGTGACAACTGGCATCACGAGCCCCGGCCGCGCCGTCTCCGGCGCGGTCCCGTCATCGTCGTCACGGCCGCGGCGCTGACCGTGGGCGGCCTGGGCGGCTGGCTGGCCTGGCAGGCGGACGGCTCCGGTGGCCGCGCCCCCGTCGGGTCCGCCACGACAGCGGCCAAGCCGGGCAGCTCCCCGACCCCCACGCCGTCACCGACACTCGCGCCGCCCACTCCCTCCCCCGCCCCCGCGAAGTCCCCGACGAAGGCGACGGGCCCGCTCGCGGGCAGGGTCGTCGTCGTGGACCCGGGTCACAACCCCGGGAACTTCTCGCACACCCGCGAGATCAACCGGCAGGTGGACATCGGCACCAAGCGCAAGGAATGTGACACGACGGGCACGGCGACCGACGCCGGATACCGGGAAGCCGAATTCACCCTCGACGTTTCACGACGCCTGCGCACACTGCTCGAAGAGCAGGGCGCGCAGGTCGAATTCACCCACGACGCCGATCGTCCGTTCGGCCCGTGCATCGACGAACGGGCACGATTCGGCAACGAAGCAAAGGCCGACGCGGTCGTCTCCGTCCACGCGGACGGCTCTGCGGTCGGCAACCGCGGGTTCCATGTGATCCTCCCCGATCGGGTAAAAGCGGGCGCGGCCGACACTTCAAAGATCGTGGGCCCGTCGCGCGAACTGGGCGAGCGGATCGCCGGCAAATTCCTGCGCGCCACCGGAAGCTCCCCTTCCAACTACGTGGGCGGCGGCACCGGCCTCGACGTGCGCGGCGATCTGGGTGGACTCAACCTTTCGACCGTGCCCAAAGTCTTCATCGAATGCGGCAACATGCGGGATCCTGAGGACGTCGCTCTGCTCACCGACCCGAGCTGGCGGCAGAAGGCAGCCCAGGGATTGGCGGACGGCATCAGCAGCTACCTGACACGGTGAGTGCGATACCGGGCGGACGTCCGGAACCGGCAGACGATAGATTCACCTCTACGATGGGGAGTCACCCCCGTGCTCCGCGTCAGCGCGACCGCCGACAGGCGGCGGCGCAGACCGCCCCGATGATGAGACGACGACGAAGGATTCTTACGTGAACATCCGCTCCCTCACTCGAGGCGACGGCGTGGTGATCGGAGCAGCGGTGGTGCTGTTCATCGCCTCGTTCCTCAGCTTCTTCAGTATCGACTGCCCCAGCAACATCGAGTGCTCCACACCGAACGCCTGGGACAACCTGGGCACGGTGATGTCCATCTACATCGCCGGCATCGTCGGGGCCGGCCTGTTGGTGCTCAGCCGTGCCATGCCGGGCCGCAAGGTCATCGGCATGGAGATCGGCCAGTTCGGCGTCGCCCTCACCATCTTCTCGCTGTGGACGATGTTCTGGACCATCATCGAGCTGAACAGCGCGGGCGCGGGAGCCGTCCTCGGCCTGCTCAGCACCATCGTCCTCGCGGGCGGCGCCATCGCCACCCCCCTGGTCCCGGCGCTCAAGGCCCCGCTCGTCGGCGCCCCGAGCCCCGCCCCGGCCGCCGGTCAGCAGCCGTACGGCATGCAGCCCCAGCCGCAGGGCGGTTACGGCTACCCGGGCGCGGGCGCCCAGCAGCTGCCGTACGGCGGCCAGCCGGGCCAGCCGCAGCCCTACGGTGCCCAGCAGGGCGCCCCGCAGCCGCAGGACGCCGGCCGGCAGGCCGCCGCCGCGGCTCCGGCGGACGCCTCGCAGGGCGGTGCGCTGTCGGACTTCGCCCCGTTCTGGTTCGCCGTGCCGGTGGCCCGCCCGCTGTACGGCGAGGACGGTTCGCCGACGCCGATCGCCGAACTGGCGCCCGGCACCTGGTATTTGGCGGTCGAGCAGCGCGGTCCGGGCCTGGTGGCCCAGACGCAGGACGGACGTCGTGGCGTCCTGCAGGACACCACGGGCATCCAGCGCGGCTGACCCCGCCCCCGTACACCGCACGGCCCCTCGCTCTTCCGGGCGGGGGGCCGCTGCCGTACCCTGACGCCCCGTCAGTAGATGGGGAAGCACGCCAGGGAAGCCTGATGGTGAGACCCCGCGGGGAGGCGGCACACGTGCGACTCGGACTCGCCCTCGGCTACTGGGGCCGCGGCCCCGACCCCGGCCACCTCGAACTGGCCCGCGAGGCCGAACGGCTGGGCTACGACTCGGTGTGGACGGCGGAGGCGTGGGGATCGGATGCCTTCACCCCGCTCACCTGGATCGCGGCGCACACGTCCCGCATCCGACTGGGCACGGCGGTGGCACAGATGGCCGCGCGCACGCCGACGGCCACGGCGATGCACGCGCTCACCCTGGACCACCTCTCCGGCGGCCGGATGATGCTGGGCCTCGGGCTGTCCGGGCCGCAGGTGGTGGAGGGCTGGTACGGCCGCCCGTTTCCGAAGAGCCCGCTCACCGCGACGCGCGAGTACGTCGACGTCGTCCGCCAGGTCATGGCCCGCAAGGGGCCGGTGGAGCTGGCGGGGCGCTTCCACTCCCACCCGTACGCGGGTGACGACGGCAGCGGCACCGGTAAGCCGCTCAAGCCCATCACGCACCCGCTCCGGGCCGACCTGCCGCTCCTCCTCGGCGCGGAGGGGCCGAAGAACATCGCGCAGACGACCCGTATCGCCGACGGCTGGCTCCCGCTGTACTGGTCCCCGCTGCGGACCGACGTGTACGAGCCGTCCCTCGCGGACCTCCCGAAGGGCTTCATGGTCGCGCCGATGGCCCGGGCGCGGGTCTGCGACGACATCGCGGAGGGGCTGCTGCCGGTGAAGGCGATGCTCGGCTTCTACATCGGCGGCATGGGCCACGCGGCCCGCAACTTCCACGCCGAACTGATGGCCCGGATGGGCTTCGAGGAAGCGGCCCGGCGGATCCAGGAACTGTTCCTCGCGGGCCGCCGGGAGGAGGCCGTACGCGCCGTGCCGGACGACTTCGCGGACGAGATCTCGCTCGTCGGGCCGCGGGAACGCATCGCGGAACGCCTGGAGATGTGGCGGACAGGGCCGGTGACGGACCTGCTGGTCACCGCGCCCGACCCGCACACGCTGCGGGTGCTGGCCGAGCTGAACGCCTAGCGCGGCAGAACCTTGGGGGTTTCATACACGCACAAGCGGCAATACGCCGTACATGACAACACGCGCGAGCACCACCACCACCGCGGCGAGGGTCATCGCCGCCGTCGCGGACGTCATCGCCTTCGTCATCGGGCTGTGGATCCTGATGTACCTGCTGGACGCCAACCGTGCGAACGACCTCGTGGAGTTCGTCCGCGGGGCGGCACGGTGGCTGGCGGGCTGGTCGCACGACCTGTTCACGTTCGACGAGGAGTGGGCGCGGGTCGTGTCGGGCTACGGTCTGGCGGCGCTCGTCTACCTGTTCCTGGGACACGCGGGGGCGAGGGCGCTGCGGCGCCGCTGACGCGGGTGCGGCGGGGCCGGGCGGTGTGGCCGCTGCGCGGGGCTTGTCCCCTCCCCGCCCCTTCCCGTAACCGGGGGCTCCGCCCCCGGACCCCCGCGCCTCAAACGCCGGCGGGGCTGGAAATGCCCGTCCGGCGATATGAGAACACCGCGCGAAGCGCGGTACGGGTCCGGGCGGAGCCCGGTTCGGGAAGGGGCGGGTAGGGGAACAGCCCCCGCGCAGCGGACACGCCCGCCCCCGCCGCGCGCCCGCCCGCGTCAGGGGGCCCCGCAGCGGTCCGGCGCCAACCCCCTCGGCAGGCGCTCGCCACCGAACACCGCCACCGTCGCCTCGTCGCCGCCCAGCGCCGCCACCGCCAGCAGCAGCGAGCCCGCCGTCCACGTGGTCAGTTCTTCCGGCCACACCGCGCGCTCGCCCTCGAAGACGTAGCCCGTCCAGTACAGGCCGCCGTCGGCGCGCAGGTGCTGGACCGACTGGAGGATCTCCAGCGCGCGGTCGGACTCGCCCATCGCCCAGAGCGCGAGCGCCAGTTCGCAGCTCTCGCCGCCCGTGACCCACGGGTTCGGCAGCACGCACCGCACCCCGAGGCCCGGCACCACGAACTCGTCCCAGCGTGACTCGATGCGCTCCTTGGCCTCGACACCGGTCACCGCGCCGCCCAGGACCGGGTAGTACCAGTCCATGGAGTAGCGGTCCTTGTCGAGGAAGCGCTCCGGGTGGTGGCGGACCGCGTGCGCCAGCGCACCCGCGGCGAGTTCCCAGTCCGGCTGCGGCTCCTCGCGTTCCTCGGCCACCGCCAGCGCGCAGCGCAGCGCGTGGTGGATGGAGGAACTCCCGGTCAGCAGCGCGTCGTCGACCGCCGTGCCGTCCTGCTCACGCTTCCAGCCGATCTGCCCGCCGGGCTGCTGCAGCGCGAGGACGAACTCGATCGCCGCGTAGACGACGGGCCACATCCGGTCGAGGAATGCCTCGTCGCCGGTGGCGAGGTAGTGGTGCCAGACGCCGACCGCGACGTAGGCGCAGAAGTTGGTCTCGCGGCCGTGGTCGGTCACGGCGTCCGCGTCGCCGTCGTGGTAGGCGGCGTACCAGGAGCCGTCGCCGTTCTGGTGTCTGGCGAGCCACTCGTAGGCGCGGACCGCCGCGTCGTGCTCGCCGGCGGCGTCGAGGGCCATGGCGGCTTCGGTGTGGTCCCAGGGGTCGAGATGGTGGCCCCGGAACCAGGGGATCGCGCCGTCGGCGCGCTGCGCGGCGAGTATCCCGGCGACGGTCTCCGCGGCCTGCTCGGCGCTCAGGACCCCGGGGAGGACAAGGTGCTCTGTACGTCCCGGCAAGGTCACTTGGCGGCGTCCACGGCGTCGGAGGGAAGGTGGGGCTTGGTCGCGTACGCCACGAAGCTCTTGCCGATCAGCGGGTTCAGCGCCTGCTCGGCGATCCGGGTGGCCAGTGGTTTCTTCATGATGTCCCAGACCAGGAGCTTGTGGTACGCCTTCACCGGCAGCGCCTTGTCGTTGTCGACGCCGAAGGCGCACTTGAGCCACCAGTACGGCGAGTGCAGCGCGTGCGCGTGGTGGGTGCCGTAGGGACGCAGGCCCGCCTGCCTCATCCTGGCGAGCAGTTCGTCGGCCCGGTAGATGCGGATGTGGCCGCCCTCGACCTCGTGGTACGCGTCGCTGAGCGCCCAGCAGACCTTCTCGGGGCCGTAGCGCGGGACGGTGACGGCGATACGGCCGCCGGGCCGCAGCACGCGGACCATCTCGGCGAGGACGCCCTTGTCGTCGGGGATGTGCTCCATCACCTCGGAGATGATGACGACGTCGAACGACTCGTCGGGGAAGGGCAGGTTGAGCGCGTCGCCCTCCATCGCGGTGGCCGTCGCACCCGCCGGTGCCTCACCGGCCTCCTTCATCGCGGCGAACCACTTGGCGACCTCGCGGATCTCCTCACCGTTCTGGTCCAGGGCCACGACCCGGGCACCGCGCCGGTAGCACTCGAACGCGTGCCGGCCGGCGCCGCAGCCCAGATCGAGCACACGGTCGCCCGGGGCGAGCGGGAAGCGGGAGAAGTCGACGGTCAGCACGGGGGTCTGCCTTCCTGGGGGCGGGGGCGGAGGGGTTTCAGGAGGCACGGATCGCGGCGGGGGACGCCGCGATGGCCTCTCGGTAGCGCTCGGCGGTGCCGATGGCGGCCTGCTTCCAGGTGAAGCGCGCCAGCACCCTGGCCCGGCCCGCGTCGCCGAGGCGGGCCCGCAGACCGGCGTCGCCGAGGAGCCGGCGCAGCGCGGCGGCCAGCGCCTCCGCGTCACCGGGCGGCACGGCCAGGCAGGTCTCGCCGTCGGTGCCCGCGACTTCGGGGATCGCGCCGCCGGTGGTGGCGACCAGCGGGGTGCCGGTGGCCATGGCCTCGGCGGCGGGCAGCGAGAAGCCTTCGTAGAGGGACGGTACGCAGGCGATCTGGGCGCTGCGCACCAGGTCGACCAGTTCGGCGTCGGTGATGCCCTTGACGAACTCGACCGCGTCCGCGAGGCCGTAGCGCTCGATCAGCTGCGCCACCGGGCCGTCCTCGGCGCGCTTGCCGACGACGACGAGGTGGGCGTCCGGGTTGTCGGTGCGGAGCTTGGCGAGCGCCTCGACGAGGTGGACGAGTCCCTTGAGGGGGACGTCGGCGCTGGAGGTGGTGACGATCCGGCCGGGGACTTCGGCGACGGCCGGGTCGGGCGAGAAGAGGTCGGTGTCGGCGCCGATGTGGACGACGTGGACCCGCTCGCGCCGTACGCCGAGGTGGTCGACGATCTCCTGCTGCGAGGAGCCGGAGACGGTGAGCACGGACGGCAGTCGGCGGGCGACCCGCTTCTGCATCCGGGTGAAGCCGTACCAGCGGCGTACGGACGCGCGGCGCTTCCAGTCGGCGGCGGCTTCCAGGTCGAGTTGGCGGTCGACGGTGATGGGGTGGTGGATCGTGGTGACCAGCGGCGCGCCGATGTCGCCGAGGAGGCCGTAGCCGAGGGTCTGGTTGTCGTGGACGACGTCGAACTCGCCGCGCCGGGCCCGCAGATGGCGGCGGGCACGCAGCGAGAACGTCAGCGGCTCGGGAAAGCCGCCGGTCCACATGGTGGCGACCTCGATCGCGTCGACCCAGTCGCGGTACTCGCCGCGCCTCGGCGTGCGGAACGGGTCGGGGCTGCGGTACAGGTCGAGGCTGGCCAGCTCGGTGAGCGGCACGCCCTCGTCGAGGACCGGGTAGGGCTGGGCGCCGATCACCTCGACATGGTGGCCGAGGCGGGCGAGCTCCCGTGACAGATGGCGCACGTAGACGCCCTGGCCGCCGCAGAACGGGTTCCCTTTGTACGTCAGGAGCGCGATCCGCAGCGGAGTGTCACCACCGCCGCCGGACGCGCCGGACGTGCCCGCTCGAGGGCCGGCCTCCATGGCCTCTGCGGTCACCCGTGGCCCCCTTCTCAGCTGCGTTTCGGCGGAGCGTAATCGGTCGCGCTAATCTAGAACAAGTTACAGACTTGATCGTTCAAGGACCTTCGAATCTACCGGGCGGTAGCGCAACTGTGACCGGCGGATCAGGTGATTCCCGCCACGGCGGGCGCGCAGGAACGGACTACGGGACTGATGACAGCGGAAGGCGGGCCGGTGATCCCCGCGACGCCGCCCCTCACGGAGCGGCAGGAGGCGCGCCGTCGGCGCATTCTCCACTCGAGCGCGCGGCTCGCGAGCCGGGGCGGATTCGACGCGGTGCAGATGCGTGAGGTCGCCGAGTCGTCGAGCGTCGCGCTCGGCACGCTGTACCGCTACTTCCCCTCCAAGATCCACCTGCTGGTGGCGACCATGCAGGACCAGCTCCAGCACATGCACACGACGCTGCGCAAGCGCCCGCCGGGCGGCGACAGTGCCGCGGACCGGGTCGCGGAGACACTGATGCGCGCCTTCCGGGCGCTGCAGCGCGAGCCGCACCTCGCGGACGCGATGGTGCGGGCGCTGACCTTCGCGGACCGCAGCGTGAGCCCGGAGGTGGACACGGTCTCGCGGCAGACGACGGCGATCATCCTGGACGCGATGGGCATCGAGGACCCGACGCCGGAGCAGCTGTCGGCGGTCCGGGTGATCGAGCACACCTGGCACTCGGCGCTGATCACCTGGCTCTCGGGCCGGGCGTCGATCGCCCAGGTGAAGATCGACATCGAGACGGTCTGCCGTCTGATCGAACTGACGGAGCCGACGCCCCCCGAAGGCGGCTCCCGCAGGCGGTGAACCGGTCGCTTCTCCGGCGGGAGGGTGCACCCGTCACCCCTCCGACGGAAGGTGAACCGGTCACTCCTCCGGCGGGAAGACGGTCTCGCCGCTGTCCGCCAGTGTCAGCGTGATCGCCTCGACCGGGCAGTTCTCCGCCGCCGCCAGCAGCCTCTCGCCCGCGTCGGCCGTCGTGGACCGCGCGTGCGACTGGCGGGCGGAGTCGAGGTCGAAGGAGTCGGGGGCGTGGCCCACGCACATGCCGGAGCCGATGCACACGCTGCGGTCCACCTCGATGTGCCAGCGGTCGCCCATCATTCGCTCCCGTAGCCGGCGGGCAGGTGGATCATCTTGTGCTCGAAGTACTCGCCGTACCCCTCGGGGCCGAACTCCCGGCCCATGCCGCTGTTCTTGTAGCCGCCGAAGGGGCCGAGCATGTCGAGGCTGAAGGTGTTCACGTTGTAGGTGCCGGTCCGCACCCGGCGGGCGAAGTCGATGCCGTGCTCGACGTCGGAGGTCCAGACACTGCCGCTCAGGCCGTAGTCGGAGTCGTTCGCCATCGCTGCGGCCTCGTCCTCCTCGCCGTACGGCAGCAGGCAGACCACCGGTCCGAAGATCTCCTCGCGGGCGATGCGCATCGCGTTGTCGACGCCGCCGAACAGGGTCGGCTCGACGTACCAGCCGCGCTCTTGGCCGGCGGGGCGGCCGCCGCCGCAGAGGATCTTGGCGCCCTCCTCCTGTCCGATGCGGATGTAGTCGAGCGAGCGCCGCTGCTGGCGCTCGGCGACGAGGGGGCCGACCTGGGTGGCCGCGTCGAGCGGGTCGCCGACGACGAGCGCGGAGGCCGCTGCGGCGAACGCCTCCGCGATCTCGTCGTAGCGGCTGCGCGGCGCGAGGACACGGGTCTGGGCCACGCACGCCTGGCCGTTGTTCATCCATGCGGCCGGGACGATCCCGGCGACTGCGGCGCCGAGGTCGGCGTCCGGGAGGATCACGGCCGCCGACTTGCCGCCCAGCTCCAGTGTCACGCGGGTGAGGTTGCGGGAGGCGACCTCCATGACGCGGCGCCCCGCCGCGACCGAGCCGGTGAAGGACACCTTGTCGACGCCCGGGTGCCCGACCAGGTACTCGCTGACCTCCCGGCCCGCGGGCAGGATCGACAGCACCCCCTCCGGCAGCCCCGCCTCGCTCGCCATCTCACCGAGGAGGTATGCGTCCAAAGGTGTCTCCGGCGACGGTTTGAGGACCACGGTGCAGCCCGCGAGCAGCGCGGGCGCGAGTTTGGCGGCGGCGGTGAACTGGGGCACGTTCCACGGCACGACGGCCGCGACGACGCCCACCGGCTCACGCCGCACCAGGATCGGGCCGAGGACGCCGGCGCGCCGCTCCTCGTACGTGAAGTCGCGGGCGACGGTGATGGCCGAGTCCCACACCATCATCGCGCCGAGCGCCTGCGCGAGGACGCTCCACGAGTACGGGGAGCCGTTCTGCGTGCTGATGGTCCGGGCGATCTCCTCGTGCCGTACGGCGATCGCGTCCTTGATCCGGCCGACGACCTCGATCCGCTCGTCGAGCGTCATCCGCGGCCAGGGCCCTTCGTCGAAGGCCCGGCGCGCGGCCGCCACGGCACGGTCGACGTCCGCCGGCGCGGCGTGCGGGACGCGACCGACGACCTGCTCGCTGTGCGGGGAGATCACCTCGATCACGTCCGTGCCGAGCGGAGCCGTCAACTCGCCGCCGATGAACAGTTCTCCGTGTTCCACGAGCTCGGTCATGACTGCTGCCTCCCGCCGGAGCACGCTATCTGACACAGTTTCAGAACTGATACCAGTTCCAGTTACAGGGGGCAATGGGCATGGCGCCGACGACGGACGAGGACCCGGTACCGCTCGCCCACGACCACGGTGGCGGCGTGCACTCGCTGCGCGTCCCGATCCCGGACAACCCGCTCGGGCACACCCTGGTCCATCTCCTCGACACCGACCGCGGGCCGGTCCTCGTCGACACCGGCTGGGACGACCCGGCCGCCTGGGAGGCGCTCACGGCGGGCCTGGCCGCCTGCGGCACCTCGCCCGCAGAGATCCACGGCGTCGTCGTCACCCACCACCACCCGGACCACCACGGCCTGTCCGGCCGCGTCCGTGAGGCGTCGGGTGCGTGGATCGCGATGCACGCCGCCGACGCCACCGTCGTCCGCCGCACCCGCGAGGCGGAACCGGGCCTGTGGCTCGACTACCTCGCCTCCAAACTCGAGCGCGCCGGAGCGCCCGAGGCACACATCGCACCGCTGCGCGCCGCACGCGCCTCGGGCAGCGCAGGCGGACTGCCCGGGATGCGCCCCGCACTCCCCGACCGGGAGATCGTCCCCGGCGAACTGCTCGACCTCGCGGGCCGCAGACTGCGGGCCGTGTGGACACCCGGCCACACCCCGGGCCACGTCTGCCTCCATCTGGAGGAGGCCCACCCGGGGGGCCGCCCCGGCAACGGCCGCCTCTTCTCCGGCGACCACCTGCTGCCGGGCATCACCCCGCACATCGGCCTCTACGAGGATCCCGACGACGCCACCGTCACCGACCCCCTCGGCGACTACCTCGACTCCCTGGAACGCGTCGGCCGCCTGGCCCCCGCCGAAGTCCTCCCCGCCCACCAGCACGCCTTCACCGGCGCCGCCGACCGGGTACGGGAACTGCTCGCCCACCACGAGCAGCGCCTCACCGGGCTGCTGACGCTGCTGGCCGAGCCGCGAACGGCGTGGCAGGTGGCGGAGCGGATGGAGTGGAACAGGCCCTGGGGGCAGATCCCCTACGGCTCGCGCACCATCGCGGTCTCCGAGGCGGAGTCCCATCTGCGGCGGCTGGTGAAGCTGGGCCGGGCGGAGGTCGCGCCGGGCGGGGAGCCGGCCCGGTACGTGGCCCTGTGACCAGCGCCCCACGTTCACATGTGCGACGGGCCGGTAGAGTGTCGGCGTCGTCATCATTGCCCGTACGGGGGGAAGCCGGTGCGAATCCGGCACTGATCCCGCAGCCGTGAACCACTCCAGAAGTGGCAAGTCGGAATGCCCCGTGCGCGGTCGTGACCGGCTCGTGTCACCGGCAGCCCGCCGGTGACCGGCACCGTCGAGGCATACGGAGCCGGAGCCCAGGTGCGTGAGCGTGCCCGTGCCCGGCTCCCCGCCGGGAGTACCGCAGGAGAGGCACAGCCCCGCCATGACCACCCTTCGCCGCTGCGCAGCCGCGCTCGTCGCCTCCGCCGTGCTCGGCCTGACCGCCGCGCCCGCCGCCCTCGCCGCCCCCTCCCCGGCACCGTCCAGCGAACTGCCCGGCGGTCTCTACGGCAAGAGC
Organism: Streptomyces sp. NPDC048389; assembly: GCF_040706335.1. Lineage (NCBI taxonomy): Bacteria > Bacillati > Actinomycetota > Actinomycetes > Kitasatosporales > Streptomycetaceae > Streptomyces > Streptomyces sp. NPDC048389. Next base: position 115,467 of record NZ_JBEZKP010000013.1, read on the forward strand.
GACCCGACCTACGACGGCGTCTGGCGCCAGTCCCTCGCGCTGCTCGCCCAGGACACGGCGGGCGTGAAGCCCGCCGACGAGGCCGTCACCTTCCTGACCGGGCAGCAGTGCGCGAACGGCGGCTTCCCCTCGTACCGCGCCGACACGGCGAAGGGCTGCGACGCCGCAGTGCCGCTCGACACGAACGCCAGTGGTGCCGCCGTGCAGGCGCTCGCCGCGCTCGGCGGGCAGGACGCCGCCGTGAAGAAGACCGTCGACTGGCTGAAGTCCGTCCAGAACGAGGACGGCGGCTGGGGCTACAACCCCGGCGGCGCGAGCGACGCCAACTCCACCTCCCTCGTGATCGGCGCGCTGGCCGCCGCCGGTGAACGCCCCGCCGACGCGAAGTCCCCGGCGGGCAAGACCCCTTACGACGCACTGCTGACGTTCGCGAAGCCGTGCGGCGGCGAGGACGGCGGCGCCTTCGTCTACCAGGTGGAGTCCCCCGGCATGGTCGCCGACTCCACGGCCGCCGCCGTACTCGCCTCCCACGGCAAGGGCCTGGCGGCGACCGGCGGCGACGCCGGGGACGTCAAGGGAACGGACTGCGAGAAGGCCACGACCCTCGACGGCGCCGCGCACAACGGCGCGGCGTACCTCGCGAACGGCCTGGCGAAGACCGGGCACTTCGACACCCCGCCGATGCCCGGCGCCGACGACTCGTCCCCCAAGCCGGACTTCGGCAACACCGCCGACGCGGTGGTGGCGCTCTCCGTGCAGGGCCGCGCCGAGCAGGCGGAGAAGCCGCTCGAGTGGCTGCGGAAGAACTCGGCGGCGTGGGCGAAGGAGAACGGCCCGGCCGCCTACGCCCAGCTGATCTTCGCCGCGCGGGCGGCCGGCGCCGACCCGAAGGACTTCGGCGGCACGGACCTGGTCGCCGCGCTGTCCGCGACCGGCCCGGCGCCGCAGGCGGCAGGGGCGAAGTCACCGGCCGCGAAGGGCGACGAGCAGGCCGGCAAGGACGACACGAAGGCGGACGACGACTCGTCCTCCTTCACCAACTGGTGGATCGTCGGCGTGCTCTTCGTCGCCGCCGTGGGCGCGGGCTTCCTGCTCAGCGGCCGCAGGAAGAACCAGAGCTGATGCGACGTACCCGCTGCCTCCTCGTACTCCTCGGCCTCGGCGCCCTGTTCACCGTGCTGGTCGCGGCCCCCGCCCAAGCGGCGGGCTACCGCTACTGGTCGTTCTGGCAGAGCACCGACGGCCGGTGGGCGTACGCCACCGAGGGCCCGGCCACCGCACGCCCCGCCGACGGGTCCGTGCACGGCTTCCGCTTCTCGGTGAGCGAGGACAGCGGGGACTCCGCGAAGCCGCGCACGGCACCCGACTTCGAGGCGATCTGCGCGAAGACGCCCGCGAAGGACGGCACCAAGAGGATCGCTCTCGTCATCGACCCCGGCACGACGACGGACGCCCCCGGGGGCGAGACGCCGCCCGAGCGGCGCTCGGCGTGCGCGCAGGTCGACGAGGCGGCGACGACGGCCGAGGCCCTGGCACAGGTCGCGAAGCCGCTGCGCTACAACAGCCAGGCCCTGCTGTGCGCGATCTCGGGCTACCCGACGTCGGGCTGCGGCGAACAGGTCTTCGAGTCCGCCGCGAAGCCGGAGGCCACCGAGGCCACCGAGGCGGGCACGGACGACGACAACGGCACCGGCCCCTCGGTCGGCGTCTACGCGGGCATCGCGGCGATCCTGGTTCTGGCGGCGGCAACGGCCTGGCAGTCCCGCCGTCGCAGGCGATGACCTCCGACCACGGCCCCCGGCCGACGCCGGGGGAGCCCCAAACCCCGCCCGCGGCCGAGGCATCGGCGCCCCGCACGCTCCCGCCCGCGCCAAGGGAGCCCCAAACCCCGGCCGCGGACGGGACGCCCCGCCCGGCCCCGCCGGCGGTTGGGGCGCGGGGATCCGGTGTGGGTCCCCCCGGGCCGCCGGGCCCAGGAGCAGGAGCCCCCGGACCGGGGCCCGGGACGGAGCCCCGGTCCGGGGAAGGGGCGGGGAGGGGAACAGCCCCGCGCAGCGGCCCCACCCGCACGACCCCACCGCGCGCGACCACGCCCCCGCGCCTGCGCCTGCGCGCCCTTCGTCCCCCCACGGCCACCCGCGCCAACGCCCTCCCCGCCACCGCCTGGTGGCTCTGGGCGCTCGGTCTCGCCGTCGCCGCCTCCCGTACCACCAACCCCCTCCTCCTCGGCCTGCTCGTCGGCGTCGCGGGCCACGTCGTCGCGGCCCGCCGCACGGACGCGCCCTGGGCCCGTTCCTACGGCGCGTTCGTCAAGCTGGGGCTCGCCGTCATCGCCGTACGCGTCGCCTTCTCCGTCGTCCTCGGCTCCCCCATCGGCGGTACGCACGTCCTGTTCGCCCTGCCGGAAGTCCCGGTGCCCGGCTGGGCGGACGGGACAAGGATCGGCGGCCGCGTCTTCGCCGAGCAGATCGTCTTCGCCCTGTACGACGGCGCCAAGCTCGCGACGCTCCTCATCTGCCTCGGCGCCGCCAACGCGCTCGCGAACCCTGCGCGGCTCCTCAAGTCGCTGCCGGGCGCCCTGTACGAGGCGGGCGTGGCCGTCGTCGTCGCGATGACCTTCGCGCCGAACATGGTCGCCGACGTCCTCCGGCTGCGCACGGCCCGCCGGTTGCGCGGCCGCCCCACCGGCGGCGTCAAGGCGGTCGCGCAGATCGGACTGCCCGTCCTGGAGGGCGCGTTGGAGCGTTCGGTCGCGGTCGCCGCGTCCATGGACGCCCGCGGATACGGGCGCACCGCCCAGGTCCCGCCCGCCGTGCGCCGCACCACGAACGTGCTCACCCTCGGCGGACTGCTGGGCGTGTGCGCGGGGTCGTACGGTCTGCTCGCCGCCGAGGGCGCCGAGTACGGGGTGCCGCTGCTGGCAGCGGGCCTCGTCGCGGCGTCCGGTGGCCTGTGGCTGGGCGGCCGGCGTTCCGTCCGTACCCGCTACCGTCCCGACCGGTGGGGCGGGCGGGCCTGGCTGGTGGCCGGTTCCGGCGTGGCCGTGGCCGGGCTGGTGATCCGGGCCGCCGCGTACGGGGGTGAGGCGCTGCACCCCGGCGTCGTACCGCTGACGGCGCCCGTGCTGCCGCTGTGGCCCGCGCTGTCCGTGCTGATCGGCCTGCTGCCGGCGTTCGTGGCGCCGGTCCCCGTAGGAGCCAAGGAGTCGACCCGGTGATCCGCTTCGAGAACGTGTCCGTGACGTACGGCGACGCCGCAGAGCCCACACTGGCGAACATCGATCTCACCGTTCCCGAAGGCGAACTGGTGCTGCTCGTCGGCCCCTCGGGCGTCGGCAAGTCGACGCTGCTGAGCGCGGTGTCGGGGCTCGTCCCGCACTTCACGGGCGGCACGCTGCGCGGCCGGGTCACGGTCGACGGCCGTGACACGCGTACCCACAAGCCCCGCGAACTGGCGGACGTGGTCGGCACGGTGGGCCAGGACCCCCTGGCCCACTTCGTCACCGACACCGTCGAGGACGAGCTTGCGTACGGCATGGAGTCGCTCGGCCTCGCTCCGGACGTGATGCGCCGCCGGGTCGAGGAGACGCTCGACCTGCTGGGCCTGGCGGAGCTGAGGGAGCGGCCGATCGCGACGCTGTCGGGCGGCCAGCAGCAGCGGGTCGCGATCGGCTCGGTGCTCACCCCGCATCCTAAGGTCCTGGTACTCGACGAGCCGACGTCCGCGCTGGACCCGGCGGCGGCGGAGGAGGTACTGGCGGTGCTGCAGCGGCTCGTCCACGACCTCGGCACGACGGTCCTGATGGCGGAGCACCGCCTGGAGCGGGTCGTGCAGTACGCGGACCGGGTCGTTCTCCTGCCGGCGCGCGGCGCGCGGCTGGTCGTCGGTGATCCGGCGACGGTCATGGCCGACTCCCCGGTCCACCCTCCGGTGGTGGCGCTGGCACGGGCGGCGGGCTGGGCGGCACCGGTGCCGCTGTCCGTGCGGGACGCGCGCCGGCGCGCCGGTTCGCTGCGGGAGCGGCTGGAGGGGCTTTCCCCCGCACAGCCTCTTCCGGAAGGCGGGACGCCGCCCCCTGCACCGCCGGCACCCGAGCCACCGGCCCCGCCGGCGTTTGAGGCGCGGGGGTCCGGGGGCAGAGCCCCCGAAACGGGGTCCGGGGCGAAGCCCTCGCTTCGGGAAGGGGCGGGGAGGGGCGCAGCCCCGCGCAGCGGCCACGGCCCCGCCCGCCGCCTGCTCGCCCGCCTCCGCCGCCCCACCCCCGCACCCGCCCCGCCCCCCGCACACGCCACCGGCAGCGTCGCCACCACCACCCGCCTCACCGTCCGCCGCGGCCGCGCAGAAGCGCTGCGGGACGTCGGCCTGGAGGTCGCGCCGGGCGAGACCGTCGCTCTCATGGGCCGCAACGGAGCCGGCAAGTCGACCCTGCTGTCGACGCTCGTCGGCATGATCGAGCCGACGAGCGGCGCGGTGGAGATCGACGGCCGCGCTCCCCACCGCACGCGCCCCCGCGACCTGATCCGCCATGTCGGGCTCGTCCCGCAGGAGCCGCGTGACCTGCTCTACGCGGACACGGTCGCCGCCGAGTGCGCGGCGGCCGACACCGACGCGCAGGCGGCGCCCGGCACCTGCCGCGCGCTCGTCGGCGAGTTGCTCCCCGGCGTCCCGGACGGCACCCATCCCCGTGACCTGTCCGAAGGGCAGCGGCTGGCTCTCGCGCTGGCGATCGTCCTCACCGGCCGTCCGCCGCTCCTGCTCCTCGACGAGCCGACCCGCGGCCTGGACTACGCGACCAAGGCGCGGCTGGTGGGGATTCTGCAGGCCCTCGCCCGCCACGGGCACGCCATCGTCATGGCGACGCACGACGTGGAGCTCGCGGCCGAGCTGGCGCACCGGGTGGTGATCCTGGCCGACGGCGAGGTCGTCGCCGACGGCCCGACGGCCGAGGTCGTGGTCTCCTCCCCCGCGTTCGCCCCGCAGGTCGCCAAGGTGCTCGCGCCGCAGCAGTGGCTGACGGTCGCGCAGGTCGAGGCGGCCCTGGAGACGACACCGTGAGCGAGGCGAAGAAGCCCGAGAAGCCGACGAAGAAGACCTGGAGCACTGACCGCCCCGTACGCCTCGGCCCCCGTTCCGTCGCCGCGCTGGTCCTGATCAGCGGCATCGGTGTCGCCTTCTTCGGCTGGCCGCTGCTCGCCGACGCGCAGTCGGGCCTGGCGGCACACGCCGGTGACGCGCCGTGGCTGTTCGCCGCGCTGCTCCCGCTCCTGGTGGCCGTCGTCGTCGCGACGATCGCCGACAGCGGGATGGACGCGAAGGCGGTGGCGATGCTGGGCGTGCTGGCCGCGGTCGGGGCGGCGCTGCGGCCGTTGGGCGCGGGGACGGCGGGGCTGGAGCCCATGTTCTTCCTCATGGTGCTCAGCGGGCGGGTCCTCGGCCCGGGCTTCGGGTTCGTGCTCGGGTCGGTGACCATGTTCGCGTCGGCGCTGCTGACGGGCGGCGTCGGCCCCTGGATGCCCTTCCAGATGCTGTCGATGGGCTGGTTCACGATGGGCGCGGGGCTGCTGCCGGGAGCCCACCGCGTCCGCGGACGGGCGGAGTTGCTGATGCTCGCCGCGTACGGGGCGCTCGCGGCCTTCGCGTACGGCACGGTGATGAATCTGCACGGCTGGACGATCATCACGGGCATGTCGTCGGGGATCTCGTTCCACCCCGGGGACCCGCTCCACGAGAACCTGGTGCGCTTCGTCGCGTACTGCGCGGCCACCTCCCTCGGCTGGGACCTCGGCCGTGCGGTCCTGACCGTCGTCCTGACGCTCACCCTGGGAGGGACGCTTCTCAAGGCGCTGCGGCGGGCGACGCGGCGGGCCGCGTTCGAGGCGCCGGTCGCCTTCGAGGAGGCGCAGGTCACCTTCGAGGAGGCTCGCGGGACCCCGCGCCCGTGAGGCGCCCCACGGGACCTTCGGCCTGTACGAGGCGGGGCAGTAGCCTGCGGGGCAACTCCCGGCCCCCCCTTGCACCCCCTCCCACCTGCGGAGGACCGTCCCGTCAAGCCCCAGGGACATTCCGCCCCGAATGCGACGTCGACTAGTAAGCGGGGTCGTTGCACCGCCCAGGACGCGCCGCTAAGACTGGTCCGGTCGCAAGGCGCAACGCCGTGCTCCTGACGGAGCGGCCCGCGCCCACCCGGCAGGCCGGAACCCCTCCCCGGGGTACCGGCCTGCCCGGTCGCGACGGCCCCGCCCCCGAAGCCAGGATCCCCACGTGTCGCGCCCCGTCCTCCGCGGCATCGCCCCCGCTCCATGACCGCTTTCACCGGTGCCGCCGTCGTGCCGGCCACCGCCGGCGCGGTGCTCGGCATGAACCCGGCCACGGCCTCGGCGGCTCCCGCCGCGCCGTCCGGCTCACCGAAGGCGATCGCCCAGAAGATCATCAAGGATCACGCGCAGTTCGCCTGCTTCGACAAGATCGTGACCCACGAGTCCCACTGGGACGTCGGCGCCACCAATGCGTCCAGCGGTGCGTACGGCCTGGTCCAGGCCCTGCCCGGCGGCAAGATGGCGTCCGCCGGCGCCGACTGGCGGACCAACCCGGCCACTCAGATCGAGTGGGGCCTGGACTACATGAAGGACCGTTACGGCAGTCCGTGCGACGCCTGGTCCGCCTGGCAGGCCCAGGGCTGGTACTGAGCGCCCTCGGCGCCTGGTCCACGACCTCAGATCCGCTGGATGATCGTCCCGGTCGCCTGCGCGCCCCCCGCGCACATGGTGATCAGCGCGAACTCCTTGTCCCGGCGCTCCAGTTCGTGGAGCGCCGTCGTGATGAGCCGGGCGCCCGTCGCTCCGACCGGGTGGCCGAGCGCTATCCCGCCGCCGTTGACGTTGACCTTCTCGAGGTCCTGGTCGAAGACCTGCGCCCAGCTCAGCACCACGGACGCGAACGCCTCGTTGATCTCGACGAGGTCGATGTCCTTGAGCGACATCCCGGCCCTGCCGAGCACCGCCCGCGTCGCGTCGACGGGCCCGTCCAGGTGGTAGTGCGGGTCCGCGCCGACGAGCGCCTGGGCGACGATACGAGCACGGGGCTTCAGCTTGAGCGCCCGCGCCATGCGCTTGGACGCCCACATGACGGCGGCGGCGCCGTCCGAGATCTGTGACGAGTTGCCGGCGGTGTGGACGGCCGTCGGCATGACCGGTTTCAGCCCCGCGAGCGCCTCCGGCGAGGTGTCGCGGAGCCCTTCGTCCCGGTCGACGAGGCGCCACATGCCCTGCCCGGCGGCCTGCTCCTCCTCCGTCGTCGGCACCTGCACGGCGTACGTCTCACGCTTGAAGCGCTCCTCGCTCCACGCCGCCTGCGCCCGCTGCTGGGACAGCAGCCCGAGCCGGTCCACGTCCTCCCGGGTCAGCCCGCGGCGGCGTGCGATGCGCTCGGCGGCCTCGAACTGGTTGGGCAGGTCGACGTTCCACTCCTCGGGGAACGGCTTGCCGGGCCCGTGCTTGGACCCGCTGCCGAGCGGCACCCGCGACATGGCCTCGACGCCGCAGCCGATGCCGATGTCGATGACGCCGGCCGAGATCATGTTGGCGACCATGTGGCTCGCCTGCTGCGAGGAGCCGCACTGGCAGTCCACGGTCGTGGCGGCCGTCTCGTACGGCAGTCCGACCGTCAGCCAGGCGGTGCGTGCCGGGTTCATGGACTGCTCGCCGGCGTGGGTGACGGTGCCGCCGACGATCTGTTCGACGCAGTCGGCGGGGATGCCGGTCCGGCCGAGGAGTTCACGGTAGGTCTCGCCCAGCAGGTAGGCGGGGTGGAGGTTGGCGAGCAGCCCTCCCCGCTTGCCGATGGGAGTGCGTACGGCTTCGACGATGACGGGTTCCGCGGCCATGAGCTCGTCCTCTCTGGCGGCCGTACGGGCGTCCCGGCGCCCTTACGGGCCGAACTCTGGAGACTCTCGAACTAGTACGCGTTCTAGTTCTTTCAGAAGTCTTATGAGTGCTACCGCCGGTACGCAAGGGTCTTGCACGCCTCTTACCGGGAGGCCCGCACGCAACAGTTCCGTCCGCGAGCCTTGCTACTTGTAGAACCCGTTATTACCTTTCAGCCACCTTCTGATGGACCGTCAGCCCACCCGGCAGGCGGCCCCGTCAGGGCGACGCTCCGCCCCGCACCGGAACCCACCCGACCGCGACCGACGCTGAAGCGGGAGCTGCCGATGTCCTGCCCCCACCTCCCCCGAGGGTTCGACTTCACCGACCCCGACCTCCTCCAGGCCCGCGTCCCCCACCCCGAGTTCGCCGAGATGCGGCGCACCGCGCCCGTCTGGTGGTGCGAACAGCCCGCCGGCATCTCCGGCTTCGACGACGAGGGCTACTGGGCCGTCACCCGGCACGCGGACGTCAGGCACGTCTCCACGCACCCCGAGCTCTTCTCGTCCCACGCCAACACGGCCGTCATCCGCTTCAACGAGTCGATCAGCCGCGACCAGATCGAAGTCCAGAAGCTGATCATGCTCAACATGGACCCGCCCGAACACACCCGGGTCCGCCAGATCGTCCAGCGCGGTTTCACGCCCCGCGCGGTGCGGTCCCTGGAGGCCGCGCTACGTCGCCGCGCGCGCTCCATCGTCGAGACGGCGGCATCCGGCGCGGAACCGGACGGCGGCTTCGACTTCGTCACGAGCATCGCGGTCGAACTCCCGCTCCAGGCCATCGCCGAACTCATCGGCGTCCCCCAGGAGGACCGGTCCAAGATCTTCGACTGGTCCAACAAGATGGCCGCGTACGACGACCCCGAGTACGCCATCACCGAGGAGGTCGGCACCGAGGCGGCGATGGAGATCGTCTCGTACGCGATGAACCTGGCGGCGGCGCGCAAGGAGTGCCCCGCCGAGGACATCGTCAGCCGGCTCGTCGCGGCGGAGGGCGAAGGGAACCTGTCCTCCGACGAGTTCGGCTTCTTCGTCATCCTGCTGGCGGTGGCCGGGAACGAGACCACCCGCAACGCGATCAGCCACGGCATGCACGCCTTCCTCACGCACCCCGAGCAGTGGGGGCTCTACAAGCGGCTGCGACCCGAGGCGGCGGCCGAGGAGATCGTGCGCTGGGCCACTCCGGTGGTCTCCTTCCAGCGCACCGCGACGCAGGACGTGGTCCTGGGCGGCGCCCGCATCAAGAAGGGCGACCGGGTGGGCCTCTTCTACTCCTCCGCCAACAACGACCCCACGGTCTTCGACCACCCCGAACGCTTCGACATCACCCGCGACCCCAACCCCCACCTCGGCTTCGGCGGCGGCGGCCCGCACTTCTGCCTCGGCAAGTCCCTGGCGGTCATGGAGATCAACCTGATCTTCGACGCGATAGCCGACACCCTCCCCGACCTCCGCCTCGCGGGCGACCCGCGCCGCCTGCGCTCGGCCTGGCTGAACGGCATCAAGGAGCTTCGGGTCACCCGGAGTTGAGCAGGCAGAGGCCCCATCCGTGTCCCGTCACCGGTCGCGCCCGCGTGCGGCGGCGGCTCACCCCGGCACGAAGGTCACCTGGAACATGCGGGGCCAGAGCTTGCCGGTGATCAGGAATTCGTCGGTACCGGGGACGGCTGCGATGCCGTTCAGTTCCCGGGCTCCGCGACGTTCGGCCGCCGTCAGGAGCCCGGCTGCGTCGATGTGCGCGGTGACGGCGCCGGTGCGGGGGTCGATGCGCACGATCGTGTCGGTCTTGTAGACGTTGGCGTAGAGGGAACCGTCAAAGGCGCATTCGAGTTCGTTGAGCCCTGTCACGGGCTGGCCGTCCCGACGCACGTGGACGCCGCCCGTTGCTCTGAAGGTCTCCGGGTCGCGGAAGGTGAGCCGGTCGGAGCCGTCGCTCATCACCAGCCGGCTCTGCCCTGCGCCACGTTGCCGGCACAGGCCCCAGCCCTCGCCCCGGTAGGCGACCCGGCGACGTTCCGCGAGTGAGGTGGGGTCGCGTTCGACGGCGATGCCGTCGCGCCATGTGAGTTGCCAGAGCTTGTCACCGGTCAGGGTGATGCCCTCACCGAACAAGGGCGTCGGCAGCTCGGCGTACACCGTGGGCGGCTTGCCCGGCGGTCCGGCGCGCACGGAGGACTCGCCTGCCAGCCCCGTACCCTCGTAGAGCGTCCCGCCGCGGAATTCCAGGCCCTGGGTGAAGGCCCGCGGATCGTGGGCGAGCGTGTTTCGTACTTCGGTCCGCAGCATCCGGACCTCGTGCGTGCCGGGGCCGAGGGGTGTCCCCAGGTCCGGCACGGCCGCTTGCCGCGCAGCGTGGTCCTGGCCGCCGGCGCCGAAGACCCCGGCCGCGCCGGGCAGCAGCGCGCCGACCAGCATCGCCGCCATCAGCCCCCGCGCGAAGGTGCCCGATACGGTCCGCCGGCGGCGCGCGGCACCGGGCCTGCGGGGCGTCTCGTCACCTGCGCATCGCGCTGACCGGGCCGACGCGCTGCCCCGCGGCACCCGGAATCCTGCGAGATTTCGACTCTGCGGGTCGCGGTCGCCGACGTCGGGATGCATCGGGCTCTCCTTCTCAACCGGACGGGATGCCACGAGCCAAGGAGGTTCAGAAGAACATGGCAGAACACCGCGTGAGTCCTGCATCAGGGCCGGGCTGCCGGATATCGCCCACCTGGTCGAGCGCGGCACACGGCGCGCCCCGACCCTGCACATCACGGTACTCGCCGAGCGCGCACCAGATCGTCGCGCACCTCGTCGGTGGCGCCCGGCTGTCCGGGTACCAACGGGTGCTCGTCCAGAGCGACGCAGAGACCGGGATCCGGATCTCGATCTCGGCCCGTTCGGCTGCGCGACGTCTTCGTCCTCGCCCGAAAAGGCCCCGGATCACCGCAGCGAGTCGACGCAGACGGCGACCGCGGGGCGAAAGACGTGGAGGGCGTGGCGGGTGATGTCCTTCGAGTCGCGGACGGCGACCACGTGCGTCATGCGCCCGGCCGACGTTGCGGATTGCCGATCCTGCGACATCCGCAGGGCGTGCGGGTGGAGGTGTCGGACGGTCGGCCGCGCTGCCCGTGCCCCAACAGCCGTGCGCGGACGACGAGTCCGGCCGGGGGCTGGCGCTGCTGGACGCCTTCGTGGACCAGTGGGGCGTGGACATCACGCACGGGAGGCCGGGCAAGACGGTCTGGTTCGAGGTCGCCCAAGTGGCGGAACCGGCCGAAGTGACGGACGATTGCTGAACGCGACGATCCACCCCGGGGGTGCGGACCCGGTGCCCGCACCCGCCGGGGCTCACGCGCTCTGCGCCGTCACCTTCTTGCCGTCCCCGTCCGCGTCCCTGCTGCCCACGTCCGCGTGCGACCTCGCCGCCGGCACCGACTTCGCCGGGACCAGCAGTTGCCTCGGCCCCGCCAGCACATGGGTGAGACCGAAACCGGCCGCCACGACCGCCGCGCCGCCCGCCGCGTCGAGGACCCAGTGGTTGGCGGTGGCGACGATCGCGCAGACCGTGAACAGCGGATGCAGCAGCCCCAGCAGCTTCATCCACAACTTGGGCGCGAGCAGCACCACCACCAGTCCGCACCACAGCGACCAGCCGAAGTGCAGGGACGGCATCGCCGCGTACTGGTTGGTGACGGCGGTCATCGCGCCGTAGTCGGGGTTGGCGAGATCCTGCGGGCCGTGGACCGTGTCGATGAAGCCCATCCCGGGCATCAACCGCGGCGGCGCCAGCGGATAGAGCCAGAAACCGAGGAGCGCGAGCAGCGTCGCGAACGCGAGCGACGTGCGCGCCCAGCGGTAGTCGGACGGCCGGCGCACGTAGAGGACGCCGAGGACCGCCAGCGGGACCGTGAAGTGGAACGACGTGTAGTAGAAGTCGAAGAAGGCTTCGGCCCACTGCGTCCTCACCACCGCCTGGTTGACCCAGTGCTCTATGTCGATGCCGAGCGCGGCCTCGGCGGAGTGGATCTGCCTGCCGTGCTCCTCGGCCGCCGCGACGCTGCCGGTCGCGGCGGCACGGATGAGGGAGTAGACGGAGTAGCCGACCCTGATGACCAGCAGTTCGAGCAGCAGGTTCGGGCGGCTGAGGACGCGCCGCCAGAACGGCAGCAGCGGCACGCGGCCCCAGCGGGCGGGCAGCGGTGCGGCGTACTCGGTCGGGACGGGGCGGCGGAAGTGCGGCGAGCCGATCGGCAGGAACGGCACCGCGCAGGCCGCCGCGAGCGCGGCGACGAGGAGCGCGTTGTCCCGCACGGGGTGCAGGACCGTGACGTTGGGCAGCAGCATCTTGCCCGGCAGCGTGATCGCGAGGACGACGAGCACGGGCCACAGCATGCGGTCCGAGGCGCGCTTGCCGACCCGTCCGGCGACGGCGAGCAGCACCCACAGGAGTTGGTGCTGCCAGGCGGTCGGCGAGACAGCGACGGCGACACAGCCGGTGAGGGCGACGGCCAGCAGCAGTTGTCCGTCATGGGCGTAACGGATGGCACGGCGCAGACCGAGGAAGACGACGACGGCCGCGAGCAGCAGACAGACGGCGATCTCGGGTCCGCCCTGGAGACCGAAGCGCAGGAGCGCGCCGTGCAGGGACTGGTTCGCGAGGCTGTCGGGGCTCTCGCCGAGCCCGGCGCCCGCGACGTGGTGCACCCAGTACGTCCATGAGTCGCCGGGCATCGCGGCCCAGGCGAGCGCGGAGAGGGCGGCGAAGGTGCCCGCCGAGGTCACGGCGGCCCGGCGACGGCCGGTGTACCACAGCAGCGGCGCGAAGAGCAGCACGGTCGGCTGGAGGGCGGCGCCGATGCCGATGAGCAGGCCGGCGGGCCGCTCACCGCGAACGGCGAGGCAGCCGAGGAGGACCAGCAGGACCGGGATGACGCTGGTCTGGCCCAGGTGGAAGCTGTTGCGGACGGGCAGTGACAGCATCAGCAGGCTGATCGCGACCGGTGCGGCCAGCACGGTGCTGCGGCGGGACACCGGGGCCGGCAGGGCGCGGGCGGCAACCAGGCCGACCAGCACCACGAGCAGCAGGGTGCCGAAGGTCCAGGCGACGCCGAGTCCCTGCTCGGCGGAGCCGGCGAGGGGCCTGAGTACGAGCCCGGTGAACGGGGTGCCGGTGAATCTTCCCTCGTCGTACAGGGAACCGGGGACGTGCAGGACGCCGTTCTCCCCGGTCCAGGAGCCCAGGTCGAGGAGCCGCTCACCGGGCGGCAGGGTCAGCACGGCCGCCGCCTGCCGTACGGCCAGGACGGCGGCGAAGAGCCACAGCGCGGCCCTGGCGGTGCCGATCCTCGCATCCACCGCCGTTGCTGTGGCCACCGCACCGCTGCGCGGGCCGGGTTCCGCGTTCGCCACGTCGTGCCGAGCCTCCCCACCGTTCGTCCGTCGCGTTGTCTGAAAGTTCTGGTGTCCGCAGGGTGGCTGCAGAACGTCGCACCGCCCGCCCCGTGAAGAAGACCCCCGGAACCGCCTGTTCGCCTGACCGTCACCCCGTCCGCCCCCATGCGACGGCCGAAACATGTCGTCCGGTCGGGAAACGGGCGGTCCCGTCCTGGCGGCTGCCGCTGGTGCCACGGCGCCGTCACAGACGGTATGCGGGGGAACATACAAGAACTCGGGCCACGCGCGCGCGTGCTCAGGTGACCGGCAGCCGGGGCGCCGGTGGTCGCCGTGGCTCCGACGGTGTGGCGCTTACGGGTGGGACCACGCGAGGCGGTACCGGTGGCGGGCCCGTGAACGTAGGTTTACGCGTATGACTCAGGATCAGTGGCAGGCCGTCGACGGCTACATCAGCGATCTTCTCGTCCCCCAGGACGAAGCCCTGACCGAAGCGCTCGCCGCGAGCGACGCGGCAGGGCTGCCCGCCATCAGCGTGGCGCCCAACCAGGGGAAACTCCTGCATCTGCTGGCCCGTGTACAGGGCGCCCGCACGGCACTGGAGATCGGCACGCTCGGCGGCTACAGCACGATCTGGCTGGCGCGGGCGCTGCCGGCGGACGGCCGGCTGATCTCGCTCGAGTACGACCCGGGCCACGCCGACCTCGCCCGCGCGAACCTCGCGCGGGCCGGCCTGGACAAGGTCGCCGAGGTCCGCACCGGCGCGGCCCTGGACACCCTGCCGCGCATCGCGGCGGAACCGGGCGCCGGCCCCTTCGACCTGGTCTTCATCGACGCCGACAAACCCAACAACCCGCGTTACGTCGAATGGGCGCTGCGCCTGACCAGGCCCGGCAGCCTGATCGTCGTCGACAACGTGGTGCGCGGCGGGGCGGTGGCCGACGCGTCGAGCGAGGACCCGGCGATCGTCGCGACGCGGGAGATGTTCGAACTCGTCGCACGCGAGCCGCGGCTGGACGCCACGGCGGTGCAGACGGTGGGGGCGAAGGGGTACGACGGGCTGCTGGTGGCGCGGGTCCTCGCGTGACGGTGGTACGGCGAAGCGCGGGTCCTCGCCTGACGGTGGCGCGGCGAGGCGCGGGGCCGGGCCCGACACGGCCGGCACACGCGGGCGCGGAGCAGCGCCCGGAGGGGAGCGGCACCCGGGGAGCGGCACGCCACCACCCGGGGCGGGAAAGGCGGCTCCGTCCGCGTGGGGCAGGATGGCCGTATGAGCATCGTGAAGATCAACGCCCTCACCGTTCCCGACGAGCAGCGCGAGGTTCTCGAGAAGCGCTTCGCCTCCCGTGCCGGTGCCGTCGAGAGCTCCGACGGGTTCGAGTGGTTCGAGCTGCTGCGGCCCGTCGAGGGGACCGACCAGTACCTGGTGTACACGCGGTGGCGTGACGAGGCCGCGTTCCAGGCGTGGATGGAGGGGCCGATGAAGGCCGCCCACCAGGGCGGTGGCGCACAGGGCGGTGGCGGCGAGCGTCCCAAGCCCGCCGCCACCGGGTCCACCGTGTGGTCGTTCGAGGTCGTGCAGCAGGCCGCGCCGAAGGGCTGACCGGCCGCCGCCGGTCAGGTCCGCAGCAGCCGCTCCGTCGTCTCGCGGTACCTCTGCAGCGCGATCCGCAGTTCCTCCGTGTCGCCCGCGACAGCGGACGCGGACTCCCGCAGCGTCCGCCGGTGCTCCGCGAGGGACGCGGTGAGCCGGTCGCCGGTGTCGTCGAGGATGCCTGCCGCCTCTTCGACGGCGCGGCGGGGGTCGTCGACGAAGCCTGCCAGCGCGTGCTGCAGGCGCTGTTCGAGCCGTTCGCGCTCGTCCGGCGGCAGCAGCGGCTGCGCAGCGGGGTCCGGTTCGAGGACCGGCTTCAGCGGCTCGTCCACCGGCCCGGGCCGGGCCGAGTGGGAGGCACCGCGTTCGCTGCGTTCCGCGGTCTGCTTGCCGTCCCGCCCGCTCGGCGTGGCGGGGGCGTGGGTTTCACCCGCGGCACCGAAGGAGCCGGGCGGGACGGCAGTCGGGGGCACGTCGTCACCGGGCCGGTGCCTCATCACGCACCCCTCCCCCTCGGCCGCAGCATGTGTCCTCGCCCGTGGCCGCGCCGCTGCCCGTGTCCGGGCCGGTGACGACCGTGGTCCACGGCACGGTCCGCGACCAGGTCCTCGAAGAGATCACGCGCGTCGACCATCGCCTCGCGCAGGCTCTCCGTGCTCGTACCGGAGTCGGCGCGTGCGGCACGGTGCACCTCGCGGTAGCCCTCGATGTGGCGGGGATGGTGGACGGACAGCGCGGCGAGCTGCTCCTCGTAGCGGCCGGCGGCCGGGAAACCCCGGTCGGCGGCGAGGCGGCCGAGGAGCTGGCCGGCCTCGGCGACCGCACTGCGCGGAGAGTCGACGAAGCGTTCCTGCACGGCGGCCCATTCGGCGTCGTACTCTTCGCGCACGCCGGGCGCCAGCGGCTGGGGCATGAAGTCTCCGTGGCGCCGGACGCGGTCCTGCAGTTCGCGGTCCGCCGCCTTGGCGTCGCCGTCGTGGCGGGCCAGGACCCGTTCGTACTCGGGTCCGAAGCGTCGGCGCAGTGCTCTGCGGCCGCCGCCGAGTCCACTGCTGCGGCGTGCGTAGAGCGCGCCCGCGACGATCGAAAGGGCAGCGACGACCGCGACGACGAGCAGAACTGTGGTCGGTGTTGACATGACTCACCTTCCGGGTCCGACCCTGGGCGGATGCTCGCGTTCGGCGAGCGTGCATAGCTGCGAGTAACCGGGAATTGGTTGGCCGAACAACGACCGTCCGGGATACAGAGGGCCCATGACCGTCTGGACCCTGGCCGCCGAGCCCTTCGACTCCCCCGACGCCACCGCGCTGCGGCGCGCGTACTACCACGATGTGGCGAGCCGCTACTGGGGCCGGCCCGCGACCGCGGCAGAGGTCGACGACGGGCTCGGGAACGACGGCGCGGAGCTGCTGACCCCGCCGACGGGCCGGTTCGTCGTCGGCCGGTACGGCGGGGCGGCGGCGGCCTGCGGCGGGGTGCTGATGCTTGACGAGAAGCGCGCGGAGCTGACCCGGGTGTTCCTGCGGCACGAGGTCCGCGGCTGCGGTGGTGCCGGTCTGCTGATGGAATCGCTGGAGCACGAGGCCCGCGCGCTCGGGGCCCGCCGGATGGTGCTCAACACCCGCCTGGACCTGGTCGAGGCGCGGGCGCTGTACGTCCGGCACGGCTACGAGGAGATACCGGCGTACTGCTCGGGCCCGTACATGGACATCTGGTACGGCAGGGATCTCTGAGCCGGGGCCGGCGAGGCGGTCAGACGACGGGGTGCCCCCCGTGCGGGGCCTCGTGGTCGCGGCGGGGCTCGGGGCTGTGCGGCCGTTCGGCGTCGGAACCGCACAGTTCCAGGTTCAGCTCGTGGACGAGCTGGACGAGGTCGGTCGGCCGGTCCGGGCCCCACCAGTCGCCGAGAAGTTCGGCCAGCGAGTCCTCACGTGCCTGCGCCAGATGGACGGCCGCCTCCGCCCCTTCGTCGGTGAGCATCAGGCCGAGGCCCTCGCGGCGGGCGAGGCCGCGCCCCTCCACCTCTCTGGCGGCCTCGGTGATCGCCCGCAGCGGTACGGGGGTGGTTGCGGCGAGCAGGGCCGGTTCGACGACGCCGTGGCGCTTCATGCGCAGCAGCAGCCAGCTCGAAGCGGGCAGCAGGTCGTAGCCGGCCCGTTCGGTGATCTTCTCGTAGATGTGGCGCCTCCCCTCGCGGGAGCCGAGCACCGACAGGGCCCGCGCGACCTCGTCGTAGGAGGAGCGCTCGACGGGGTTGGAGGCCAGTGTCTCCGTCGGCTCGGGTGCGGTCACCGAGGCACGCAGCTTGTCCTCCTTGAGGAACCAGGCGATGAGGAAGGCGAGCACGACGACCGGCACGGCGTAGAGGAAGACATCGGTGATGGCCGTGGAGTACGCGTTCAGTACCGACGGACGCAGAGCGGCCGGCAGCTCGCCGATGGCACGGGGGTCGGCGGCCAGCTCCGCGGGTCCCGCGCCGGGCGGGACCTGCTGCCCGGCGAGGGCGTCGGCGAGCTTGCGCTCCAGCCGGTTGGTGAAGATCGTGCCGAAGATCGCGACGCCGAACGAGGCGCCGATGGAGCGGAAGAACGTCGCGCCGGACGTGGCGACGCCGAGGTCCTCGTAGCCGACGGCGTTCTGGACGACGAGGACGAGGACCTGCATGACGAGTCCGAGGCCGCCGCCGAAGACGAAGAAGAACGTGCTCGTCAGCCAGGTGGAGCTGTCCCGCTCGAGCTGGTGGAGCAGCAGAAGTCCGATCGCCGTGATCCCCGTCCCGAGGATGGGAAAGACCTTCCAGCGGCCGGTACGGCTGACGATCTGACCGGACGCGGTGGACGTGAGCAGCAGGCCGAACACCATCGGCAGCATGTGAACGCCGGACATGGTCGGTGAGACGCCTTGGACGACCTGGAGGAACGTCGGAAGGTACGTCATCGCGCCGAACATCGCGAAGCCGATGACGAAGCTGATGACGGCGACAAGCGTGAAAGTCCTGATGCGGAACAGCTTCAGCGGCAGGACCGGTTCGGCCGCCTTGCGTTCGACGGCGACGAACGCGACGAGGAGTACGGCCCCGAGGACGGCGAGGCCGATGATCTGCGCCGAGCCCCAGTCCCAGGTGGTGCCGCCGAGGGACGCGACGAGCACGAGACAGGTGGCGACGGAGGCGATGAGGAAGGTGCCGAGGTAGTCGATGGTGTGGCGGGTCCGGTGTACCGGGATGTGCAGCACGGCGGCGATGACGAGCAGGGCGACGACGCCGATGGGCAGGTTGATGTAGAAGACCCAGCGCCAGGTGAGGTGTTCGGTGAAGAAGCCGCCGAGGAGCGGCCCGAGGACGCTCGTGGCGCCGAAGACCGCCCCGAACAGCCCTTGGTACTTGCCGCGTTCGCGGGGCGGCACCAGGTCGCCGACGATCGCCATCGACAGCACCATCAGCCCGCCGCCGCCGAGTCCCTGGACCGCGCGGAAGATGATGAGCTGAGGCATGTCCTGGGCGATGCCGCAGAGGGCGGAGCCGATCAGGAAGATGACGATGGCCGTCTGGAACAGCTTTTTGCGGCCGTACTGGTCACCGAGCTTGCCCCACAGCGGGGTGGCGGCGGTCGCGGCCAGCATGTAGGCGGTGACCACCCACGACAGATGGTCCATGCCGCCCAGTTCGCTGACGATCGTCGGCAGCGCGGTGGCGACGATCGTCTGGTCGAGGGCGGCGAGCAGCATGCCCAGCAACAGCGCGCCGATGGCCACGAGGACCGTCCGTCGTGCCTGCCCCTCGGGGGCGGGCCCCGCCTGAGCGGTGCTCACTTCCTGGGCCATGCCGTTCTCCTCGGTCCGGTGGCGCAGCGTTTCCTTCCCCATCGTGGTGGTTCTGTCCGCTTATGGCCTGCCGAGAGGCGCGCTGATGCCGGTGGGGCGTTGGGTGTCGTAAGGGGCGGCTGCATAATCGGCGGCATTCGAAGGGGAGGGGAACCGGCAATGACCGGAAGCAGATGCCCGGAGTGCGCCAGACCGCGGAACCCGGACGGCAGCGCCGCGCCCGGTTGCGACTGCGCCGAGCGCGCTGGGGCCGCGCTCCGTGCGCAGCGGGAGGCGGACGTCTCGGCGGCGGAGGACTTCGATCCGCTGCGGATCAGGCCGTACGTGACGCTGGAGAGCCTTCGGTACGACCCACCGCCGGGCGCGGCCCCCGGTGCGAGTCCGTCGCCGGGCGCGGGTCCCATGCCGGGCGCGTCGGGGGCGGCTTCGGCGGGGTACGCGCCGACCGCCGGTGGCGTGCCGCCGGCGGCTCGGCCGGCAGACGCACCGGCGGCCGGGCCCACGGCGGGACCGGAGGCTGGGGCCGGGCCTGGGGTTGGGCCTGAGGTTGGGCCTGGGGTTGGGCCTGAAGTGCGTGATGGGGGTGGTGATGGGCCGTGGGCGGCCGGTGCCGGGGCCGGGCCCGGGGCCGAACCGGCGCCCGGGGCGGGCGCCGCGCCGACCGTGGCGCTTCCGCCCGTGCATCCGGTCGGGCCGGCAACCAGGCAGGCTCAAGCGGGGGCCGGTGCCGGGCCCGGGTCGGGCCACCCGGACGACGCGCTCCGGTCCGCGCACGAGGACACCGCGGTACTGCGGGTCGTCGGCAGCGGACCTCCGCCCGAGGCCGGGGGCGGCGCCACCGAGGAGCTGGACCTGTACGTCGCCGGTCCAGGGTCGGAGCCCGGATCGCGGCCCCGACCACGGCGGCGCCGCGCGGTCGCCGCGATCGCGGTCGGCGCGGCGGCCGTCGCCGTCGCGGGGACGGTGACGTTCGCCGGCGGGTTGTTCTCCGGCGACGACCAGCGGGACCGGGCCCTGCCACCGGACATCCGGAGCAGCGCGCCAAGCGCCAGTGTGGAGCCGGACGCACCTTCGGAGTCCGTCTCCGCCAGTGCGTCGGCGTCGGCGCCCCCGTCACCTTCCACGTCCGCGTCCGTGTCGGCGACCCCGTCCGCCTCCGCCTCTCCGTCGCCCTCACGCGGCGAGCCGAATACGACCGCGAGAACCGGCGACGCCCCCGCCGCCCCCTCGGCCGCGCCGTCGACGGCTCGGGCCACGGGCACGGTCTCCGACGCGCCGGGGCAGAACCCGGGCGGCGGCACACTGCGACTCGGGGACAGCGGCCCGGCGGTGACCGAACTCCAGCTGCGGCTGAGGCAGCTGTGGCTGTACCCGTACGACGAGGCCGACGGGCGGTTCGACGAGGACGTGGAACAGGCCGTGAAGGTCTACCAATGGGACCGCGGTATCGACCGCGACCCGCTGGGCGTGTACGGCCCTCACACCCGCCGCTCGCTGGAGGCCGAGACGCGGGAGCCGTGAAGCAGGAGGCGGGAGCCGTGAAGCAGGCGGCGAGAAGAAGGAGGCGGCAGGCAGGCAGGCAGGATTGGCGTCACCGCCCCGGTTTTTGTATCTTGAAGGAACAAAGTGGCTCTGCCCGCACTCCCTGACCGGCGGGCGGAGCCACTTGGTCCTCTTTTGTCGCGCCCTGGAGCCCGTATGACGACCACCCTGACCGCTCGCGCCCTCCTGCTCGACATGGACGGCACCATCGTCAACTCGGATGCCGTGGTGGAGCGTGTCTGGCGAACCTGGGCGACCGCCCACGGGCTGGACGCCGACAAGGCGCTCAAGGTCGTCCACGGTCGGCAGGGCTGGGCCACGATGGCGGCACTGCTGCCGGACCGCCCCATGGAGCAGAACCACGCCGACAACCGCGTACTCCTGGCTCAGGAGACGTCCGACACGGACGGCGTGGTCGCCGTCGCGGGCGCCCCCGCCTTCATGGCCGCCGTCGCCGGCCTGCCGCACGCACTGGTGACCTCGGCCGACCTGGCGCTGGCCACCGCCCGCATGGACGCGGCCGGGCTGACGATGCCCGGGGTGCGGGTGACGGCCGAGTGCGTCGGCGCGAGCAAGCCGGACCCCGAGGGCTTCCTCAAGGGTGCGGCCGAACTTGGCTTCGCCCCTGCGGACTGCGTGGCGTTCGAGGACTCGGAAGCGGGCATCACGGCGGCCCGCGCGGCGGGCATGCGGGTGGTCGGCGTGGGGCCCCGGGCCCTGGCGATGGCGCCGGACCTCCACGTACCGGACCTCACGCACCTCGCGGTGACCGCGCACGCGGACGGCACGATCGAGCTGCGCCGCGCCGCATAGCGGCGGCGCCCGCGCGGCCCCGACCGGCCGGGGCCGGAGAAGGGCCGCGCCCCGGACCGAGGCCCCGCGGCGCCCCGGTCCGCGATCCGGGCGCGATCCGGCCCGAGACCCCACGGTGATCCGGTCCACGACCCCGCCGCGCTCCGGGCGGAGACGCGGCGGCGCTACGGCCGGTGACCGGCGCGCTGCTAGCCGGTCACCGCCTCGAAGAGGCTGAAGCCGGCCAGCGCCAGCATCAGACACGCCGCGACCTTGGTGATCAGCTTCAGCGGCACGTACCTCATGAGCGTCCGGCCGCCCACGATCCCGATCCCGGCGACCGCCCAGAGCGCCAGCACCGCACCGATGCCGACCGAGACGGGGTTGTCGTAACGGGCGGCGAGGTTGGCGGTCATGATCTGCGTCAGGTCGCCGAACTCCGCGACGAGGATGAGCATGAAGCCCGCCCCGGAGACCTTCCAGAAGGACTGGTCTGCCGGGGTCCTGACGGTCTCCTCGTCACCGTCGTCCTTCTTCAGCAGCAGCATCAGCGCGCCCGCCAGGAACAGGACCCCCACCACGGCCTGCACGAGGCGGTGCGGCAGCAGGGTGAGTACGCTCCCTGCGGCGATGGCGAGCGCGACATGAACGGCGAACGCGGCCGCGACACCGGCGAAGACGTAGGAGGCGCGGTAGCGGGTGCCGAGCATGAGACCGGCGAGCGCGGTCTTGTCGGGCAGTTCGGCGAGGAAGACGACGCCGAAGGTGATCGCCATGACGGTGAAGCTGATCACGGATGGGACCTCAATCGGTAGGGCGCGGCCCTGCCGAGAGTCCTGAGCGTTTCAGGGGTCGCTTCGGCACGGCAGCACCATGAATACGTATACGTACACGGGCACTGCGGCCGAAGGTCTCGCCGGCGAGCCTCTGCGACGAGACTGCCTCCGGGCGCCGGCCGGGCGCGAGGCCCAGCAGTATGTCGACGGTCCGGCGAAGAGCTACTCCCCTTCTGCAACGCACAGCCTACGTGATGCACCCGTACGGCCGTCAGCGTCCTTGCTCCCGGGGCGAGCGGTGCAGGCGCCCCCTCGCCACCAGCTCCAGCACCAGGGCCACGGCGACCACCTGCACCGCCATCAGCGCCACCAGCACGAACAGCTGGACCGCGCCCGCCTCCACCGGTGACGCGCCGCCGAGCAGCATGCCGACGAACGCGCCCGGGAGGGTGACGAGGCCCACGGTCCTGGTCTGGTCGAGGCCGGGGAGCATCGCGTCGGAGGCGGGCCTGCGGGCGACCTCGAGGCGGGCGTCGCGGTCGGCGAGGCCGAGGGCCAGGCCCGCCTCCACCTCGCCGCGGCGCTGCTCCAGCTCGTCCAGGGCGCGCCGGCCACCGACCGCCGTCACGGACAGGGCACCGCCGATGAGGATGCCGGTCACGGGGATGAGGGTGATGCCCTTCACCGGGACCAGCCCGGTCAGCAGCAGCGCGGCCACGACGGGCAGCACGCCGGCGGCGATCGGCAGGCCGGCCCACCACCAGGTGGCGTTGGCGGTGATGCGCCGTCCTGCGGTGCGGACGGCGACCGCGTACATGAGGACGAGGAACGCGAGCAGCAGCGGTACGGAGCGGACGACCCAGCCGATCGCCATGGAGACGGCGGCGAGTTGGACTGCGGCGCGCACGCCCGCGACGGCGATCTGGCGCGAACGCCCCAGGTGGGCGAGGGCCGCCACGGTCGCCGCGGCCGCCAGCAGAACGGCGAGTACGGCCCCGAGGGTGAGGTTGACCGGCAGGAGCACGCGGCAACCCTACGACGAGGAGCCGTTCGTGCCGGTGCGTCAGAAGTCTTGATGTGACGTGCCCATGTCGCCACTCTGTTACCTGGCGCCCATCCCCAGGCAACCCGGCGCCGCCAGCATGGCCATGCCCGCAAGGCCAAGCTCCCCCCACCCCAGAGGAGTTCACATGCCAGGTGTCTACGCGCGTCGAAGCGGCGTTGCCGGTGACGGTTCCGGCGACGTTGCCGGTGACGGTCCCCGTGCCGCCGCCCGCCGAATAGGCGTGCTCGCCGCCGCCTCCGCTCTCGCCACGACAGGTCTGCTGGCCACCGCCCCCGCCGCGCAGGCCGCGCCTCCCACCCCCGTCAGCGCCTCCACCGCCCGCAGCTACCTCAGCCAGCTGACCGTGTCCGCGGAGGGCTCCTCCTCCGGCTACAGCCGTGACCACTTCCCGCACTGGATCACCCAGTCGGGCTCCTGCAACACCCGCGAGGTCGTCCTCGATCGCGACGGCACGGACGTGGTGCAGAGCTCCACCTGCGCGGCTGTGAGCGGCCGTTGGTACTCCCCTTACGACGGCGCCACCTGGTACGCGGCCTCCGACGTCGACATCGACCACGTCATCCCGCTCGCGGAGGCGTGGCGCTCCGGCGCGAACAGCTGGACCACGTCCAAGCGCCAGCAGTTCGCCAACGACCTGACCCGCCCTCAGCTGATCGCCGTCACGGACAACGTCAACCAGTCCAAGGGTGACAAGGACCCGGCGGAGTGGATGCCGCCGCGAAGCTCGTACCACTGCTCCTACGCGCGGATGTGGGTGCACACGAAGTACTACTGGAAGCTGAAGGTCGACTCCGCGGAGAAGAGCGCGCTCCAGTCGGTCCTGAACAGCTGCTGACGCACCCTCGGGGCTCCGCCGCGACCCCGCGCCTCAATCGCCGACGAGGCTGGACTTCCCTCCGCGACACCGGCCCGGCGGGTGTTCGAGGCCACCGCCCAGCGGGCGCGGGCAAGCCCGGCCCGGGTGGCGCCTGAGCAGGCCCGGACAAGCCCCGGCCGCCCGCAGGGCGGTACGGGGTCCGGGGCGGAGCCCCGGTTTCGGGAAGGGGCGGGGAGGGGAACAGCCCCGCCACCCGTGCCACCCGTGCCACCCGTGCCACCCGTGCCACCCGTGCCACCCGTGCCACCCGTGCCACCGGCGCCACGAGGCGCGCAAGGCCGCGGAACCCCCGGAACCCGCCCACCCCCCTGAGTCGTTCCGTACCGTACGGGGCGACAGGAAGGGGCGTCACATGACCCGGCTGCGCCTGGGGCCACTGCTGCGGCACGTCGACTGGGAGACGGGCACCGCCGCGACCGTGTGGGTCGAGACGGATCGCGCGTGCACCGCCGAGGTCCGCTGCGACCAGGGCGGAGCGGACCTCGGCAGCGGCTCCGCGCGCACGTTCCTGATCGCCGGGCACCACTACGCCCTGATCCCGGTGACCGGCCTGACACCGGGCTCCTCGACCGCGTACGAGGTGCTGCTGGACGGCGAACGCGTCTGGCCGCCCGAGGACTCCGCGCTTCCGCCGAGCACGATCCGCACGCCACCCCCGGGGGCCGACGCCGTGCGGGTCACGTTCGGCTCCTGCCGCTGGGCGGCACGGCCCGCACACGGGCACGATCCGGTGGGGCCGGACGCCCTCGACACACTCGCCGCGCGTCTCGCCTCCGCGCCGGAGGGCGAACGCCCGGACGTGCTGCTCCTGCTCGGCGACCAGGTGTACGCGGACGAGACCTCGGACGCGACCGGCGACCGGCTGGCCGCCCGGCGCGACCCCGACGTGCCACCGGGCAGCGGGGTCGCGGACTACGAGGAGTACACCTGGCTGTACGACGAGTCCTGGCGCGACCCGGGCGTCCGCTGGCTGCTCTCCACCGTGCCCAGCTGCATGATCTTCGACGACCACGACGTCATCGACGACTGGAACACCAGCACCGCGTGGCTCGCCGACATGCGGGCGACGCCGTGGTGGCAGGAACGGATCGTCAGCGCGCT